>JAIOQA010000482.1 GCA_021413675.1 Deltaproteobacteria bacterium
CATCGGCACGCCCGCGTACATGGCGCCCGAGCAGGCCGGCGGCAACCCCATCGACGCCCGCGCCGACGTCTACAGCTTCTGCGTCGCGCTCCACGAGGGGCTCTATGGCGCCCGGCCGTTCGCGATCACGCCGCTCCCCGGCGGTGGCTTCGCGCGCGGCCCGGTGACCGCCAAGCTCGACGAGCGCGACGCCCCGGCGGCCCTCCGCAAGCTGGTCATGCGCGGCCTCGTGACCGACCCGGCGCAGCGCTGGCCCGCGATGGCCCCCGTGCTCGAGGCCCTCGCCCAGCTCGTCGGCCGTCGTCGACGCCGCCTCGCGGTCGCGCTGTCGATCGCGACCGCCGCCGCGCTCGGGATCGGTGCCTATCTGCTCGTCGCGCACGCGCCGACCGATGCGTGCGCCGATCAGGCGGCGCGGATCGCGTCGGTGTGGGGCCCGGCGCAGCGCGACGCGACCCGTCGCGCGCTGCTCGCCTCCAACCTGCCCTACGCGCCGCAGGCGACGAGCGCCGCGCTCGACAGCCTCGATCACTGGGCGCAGGCGTGGCGCGACGCGCGCCTCAGCACCTGTCGGGCCGGCGAGCGCGCCGTGATGCCCGACGACGAAGCGCGAAGCCGCGCGACATGCCTCGACCGGTTGCTCGCGGAGTCGATCGGCCGCATCGGCGTGCTGAAGACCGCGTCCCCGGATGTCGTCCAGCGTGCGCTCGAGATCGTCACCCTGCCGGACGCGTCCACGTGCACCATCGGGCAGGTCGACCCTCCACCGCGTGATGCAACCAGCACCGTGCTGCTCGCCGGGTTCCGCGACGAGCTCGCGCAGATCGACACGATGGTCGCCCGCGACCGCCACCACGATGCCCTCGCGCGGCTGCGCACCCTGGGCGAGCGTGCACGACAGCTGGACTACCCGCAGATCGTCGATGAGATCGCGCGCCGCACCATCGAGGCCGAGCTCGCGACGAGCGAGTTCACGGCGGCGAGCATCCCGAGGGTGCGGGACCTCGGTGAGCGCTTCGCGGCGCGGGGACAGGACGCGACCGCCGCAGCGCTGTGGCTCGATCTGATCGCCATGAAGACGCAGGCTGGCGACTTCGCCGGGCTCGATGAGACCGCGTCGGCCGCGCGCGTGGCGGCGCTCCGCTGCCATGACCTGACCCGCAAGCTCCGCACGGAATTCGCGATCGGACGCCTCTACCTCGCGGCCGGGAAGGTGAGCCTCGCGCAGACGATCTGCGAGAACGGGCTCGCCGCGACGGAGGGTCTCCATGGTGAGACTGCGGTCGAAGGCCTGCTGTGCGTCGCGGCGTGCGCGAGCGCGGCCGCAACGCCGGAGCTCGCCCTGCGAGACAGTTCGCGCGCGTTCTCCGAGGCGCTCGCCCTCCACGGCGCGAAGCACCCGGCGACCCTCAGCGTCCTCCGGGGCATCGCGAGCCTGCACGACCACCTCGCGCACAACGTGGCCGCGACCTTGCTGCGCGAATCGGTCGCGGCAGCGATCGCGGAGCAGTCTGGCGAGACCAGCCCCGACTACGCCAGCGTCCTGGACGATCTCTCCGCGAGCTACGTGGTGAGTGGCGACAAGGTGCGTGCACGCGCCGCGAGCGACCGTGCCGCCAGCATCTTCGCGTCGGTTCCCGACAACGACGCGCGCAAGATCTCGAGCCGCGCGATCCGCGCGTACGTCCTGCAGCACGTCGGCGACAACGCCGCTGCGCTCGCAGAGTCCGTGCAGCTTGCCGACTACTTCGAGCGGACCCGGGCGCGCACCCGTAGCCGCGCTGTCGTGATCCTGAACCTCGCGGGTCAACTCGGTGCCGAGGGTTGCGGGCGGACGATCGCGTACGCGACGCGGGCACTCGAGGACATGCGGGCGGATCTCGCGCCGACGATGCTCATCTACCTCGAGATGACCCGCGGCAATTGTCGTGCGCAGATCGGGCAGTGGGCGGAGACCGCGCGCGACCTCGATGCCCTCTGGTCACAGATCGATCCGAGCACCCTGGCGCCGCAAGAGCGCGGCATGATCGAGATCGTGCTCGCCAACGCGCTCTACCACGTCGAGGCTCCGGCCGACCGCGTGCTCGATCTGTTCGTGCGCGGCAGGAAGGATCTGGATGGCGCCCGCGATCCGCAGGAGCTCGCGCAGTTCGACAAGCTCATCCTCGAGGTCCGCCGCTGGAAGGCCCGCAAGGATGCCGCGGGCCCGAAGCACCACTGACGCCGCTGACCGCCCGCCTTTCTGCACCGCCCACGCAACAACCCGCGCGTGAGTCGCGCTCGCGCGCTTCACCGCATCGGCGCCAGCACGCCGCGCCATCGCCTCTGCTATCGTCCCCGCCCATGCGCGAGACCCCGACGCCCGAATCGCAGCGCGTGTTCGCCCCCGGCATCCTCGACGGCAAGGTCGCGCTGATCACCGGCGGCGGCTCCGGCATCGGGCTCGCGACCGCGTGCGAGCTGGCGCGCCTGGGCGCCTCCATCGCGATCTGCGGCCGCACCGCAGAGAAGCTCGAGGCGGCGCGCGCGCAGATCGCGGCGTTCACCGACGCCTCGAAGGTCTTCGCGCAGCCGTGCGACGTGCGCGAGCCGGAGCAGGTGACCGCGCTGGTCGACGCGACGATCGCGAAACTCGGCACGATCGACATCCTCGTCAACAACGCTGGCGGGCAGTTCCCGTCGCCGGCGCAGATGATCTCGCCGAACGGGTTCATGGCGGTCATCAAGAACAACCTGGTCGGTACGTTCCACGTCACGCGCGAGGTCGCGAACAAGGCGATGATCCCGCGCAAGAGCGGGCGCATCGTCAACATCATCGCGAACATCTACCGCGGCTTCCCGGGCATGGCGCACACCGGCGCGGCGCGCGCGGGCGTCGAGAACCTGACGATGTCGCTCGCGGTCGAGTGGGCGCAGTTCGGGATCCTGGTCAACGCGATCGCCCCGGGCATCATCGCGTCGACCGGCACCAAGCAGTACCCGCCGGCCCTGCTCGCGAAGGGCATCAAGACCACGCCGCTCAAGCGCACCGGCACGATCGACGAGGTCGCGGCCTCGATCGCCTTCCTGGTGTCGCCGGCCGCGCAGTTCATCACCGGCGCCACGCTGCGCATCGACGGTGGCCAGGCGCTGTGGGGCGACATGTGGGAAATTCCGGACTGACATGAGGCGAGCGAAGCGAGCCGGCTCGGGTTGTGTATGAGATCGGGTCCGTCGTCCTCGACGGCCCCGATCGATCGATGGGAACCTGTCATCCGAATGGATGACAGGTCCGGATCATGAACCTCGAGCTCACAGGCAAGGTCGCGCTGGTCAGCGGCGCGTCGCGCGGCATTGGGCGGGCGATCGCCCTGGGCCTGGCCCGCGAGGGTGCGAGCGTCTGCGCCATCGCGCGCGGCGCCGATGATCTCGCGGCGCTCCTCACCGAGCTGACCGCGATCTCCGCGCAACCGCACGCCACGATCGCCGCCGACGTCACGACCGCCGCCGGCGCCGACGACGCGATCGCCGGCGCGGTCACCGCGCTCGGCGGCATCGACATCGTGATCGCCAACGTCGGCAAGTCGTTCGGGCGCTCGACCGCCGAGCTCGACGACGCCGACCTCGCGCGCTCGCTCGACATGAACCTGTGGTCGGCGGCGCGGATCGCGCAGCGGGCGGTCCCGCACCTGCGCGCGCGCGGCGGCGGCGCGATCACCTTCATCACGTCGATCTGGGGCCGCGAAGCCGGCGGCGCGCCGGGCTACAACGCCGCCAAGGCCGCGGTGCAGTCGCTCGCCAAGTCGCTCGCCCGCGATCTCGCGAAGGACAACATCCGCGCCAACAGCGTGGCGCCCGGCTCGATCCTGTTCCCGGGCGGGGGCTGGCATCGGCGTCAGCAGACCGATCCCGCGGGGATCGCGGCGTTCGTCGCGCGCGAGCTGCCGTTCGGCCGGTTCGGTACGCCCGAAGAAGTGGCCGACGTCGTGGTGTTCCTCAGCTCGGCGCGCGCCCGCTGGGTGACCGGCGCCGCGATCGTCGTCGACGGCGGCCAGTCGCGCGCGTTCTAGCCACCCGCCGCGCCGATAGACCGCGCCGCGATCGCGCGCGTTGAGATCGCGATGCACCGCCGCACCGTGCTGCGATTCGGCCTCGCCTCCGCGCTCCTCGCGCTCGCCCGGCCGGCGGACGCACGCCGCGCCCACCCGCTCGCGCCACAGGTCTTCGCCGGGATCTCGCACGGCGGCGCCAAGGTCGCCGGCGCGCTGGTCACGCTCCGCCCCGACGGCGGCCGCGAGTTCGTCACCACCGACGGCAACCTGCACGCGCGCGCGTTCCACGTCTTCGCGATCGACAACGCCAGCACGCGGTTCCTGATCTGGGCGCAGATCGACGCGCCCGCCCCGAGCCGCTGGGTCTACCTGCTCGACGGCCAGGCGCTGCGCATGGCGTCGTCGACCGGCAGCGATGACACGACCGGCGCGACCGCCACCTTCGAGGTCGACGCGGCGACGGCGAAGCGGTTCGCGCGGATCGCCCACGTCCCGGTCCGGCGGCGCACGCCCCTCGACGGCGGCCTGATCGCGACCTGGGCCAACCCCGGCGGGGCGGCCCGCGATCAGCCGATCCGGATCGCGATCACCGTCGAGAACACCGCGGCGTCACCCGTCCGGTTCGCGATCGGCGGCCGCAACCGCGGCCCGCGCGACAACCGGTTCGTGTTCCGGGCGCGCAAGGATGGCCACGAGGTCACCCCGCTCGACGCACCCGATTTCGGCGGCCTGATGCAGCACCAGCGCCTCGCCACCGGCGAGCGTGTCACCGTCGAGGCCGACCTGCGCGCGTGGTTCACCGCGCCGGGCGTCTACGATCTCGACTGCAGCTACGAGGGCGAGCTGATCCCCGACACCCCTGACGCCGGCGCCTGGCCGGGCCACGCCCACGAGACCTGGGACTACAGCGCCCGGGGCTCGCTGCGGGTGATCGTTCCTTAGCCGGCCTTGACGACGACGCCCTGGGGCGCCGCCGGGTCGTGCTCGACCTTGCAGACCGGCATGCCGCGCAGGGTCATCGTCAGGGTCGTGCCGGCGCCGCGCAGGTAGGTCTTGGGCAGGAGCAGGTAGTAGTTCTTGATGCCGTCGGTCTCCGGCGGGGGCTCGCCCTCGCCTTCCTTTCCGGGGCTGCCGGTTAGCATGCGGACCTTCTCGCCGGGGGCGAGCAGGAAACCCGGGTCGATGACGCCGAGAACCGACCGCTTGGTCTGCCCTCGCATCGACACGGTGACGCCGCAGCCGCGGGTCTGAAACGGCTGCTTGCCGTCGTTCTCCAGCACGACCCACTCGGTGTTGAGCAGCTCGGCCTCGGTCGCGGGGTGTATCTCGACGAAGCGGATCGCCATCGGGCGCGGAATGTAGCGGGGGGGCGCCGTCGTTGCAATCCGCCCGAAAGCATCGATAATCCCGCCGATGCCCAAAGAGGTGATCCGCGTGGTCGCGGCCGTGATCGAGCACGAGGGCCGCTACCTGATCACGCAGCGCAACGCCTCGGCGGTGCTCCCGCTGCTGTGGGAGTTCCCGGGGGGCCGCGTCGAGTCCGACGAGAGCGAGGCCGATGCCCTGTGCCGCGAGGCCCGGGGCCGCATCGGCGTCGACGTCGAGGTCGGCGCCAAGCTCGGCGAACACGTCCACGAGTACCCGGGCTACGAGGTCCACCTCGCGATGTTCTCGTGCACGATCGTCGACGGGCAGCAGCCCTACCCGGCGACCGTGAACGACCTGCGCTGGGTCACGTCGCGCGAGTTCCTCGACTACGACTTCCCGCCGGCCGACGAGAAGACGATGAACAAGCTCTTGATGCGCAACTAGCGCCAGCCGCGGCGCTACAGGAACAGCCGGGCGAACCCGGTGAAGCCGTAGCTGTTGCCGGCGTTCTTGAAATCGTCCTCGAAGCCGAGGCCGAGATCGAACGCGTTCGAGATCGCGTAGATCGCGTCGAACTGCAGCGGGATGAAGTCGGCGCCAAACACCAGCGTGCTGTCGTGGGCGAGGCCGAGGTGCGCGATCTTGGTCTGGACGTCGACCCAGAAGTGGAAGTTGGCCTGGTAGCCCAGGCCGATCGGCAGATCGAGGCCGATCGGGTTGTCGCCGCTCGTGCCGATCGACAGCTGCTGCCCGGGCGTGAACAGCGCGCCGCGCTCGCCGATCTTGCCCTGCATCTCGAAGCCGAGCGTGAGCGGTAGCCCGTGCTCGCTACGGAAGTCGTAGCCGACCCCGGCGTCGAATGCGGCGCTCAGCCGGCCGCGCGCGAGGTTGTAGGCGATCGCGAACCCGAGCGGGCCCTTCGCCGTCGACGGATCGACGCCGATGCCGTAGCCCAGGCGGCCCTCGAACCGGCGCGAGAAGCCGTAGCCGATGCCGAGATCGAGGCCGGTGGCGTCCGAGAAGGTCGTGCCGGTCGCGGTGGTCGAGGCCACGCGACCCGTGCCGAGCGAGATCGAGCCCTCGAACTCGCCGTCGGGCAGCGTGCGCGGGCGATCGATGATCGCGGTCGGCTGCGAGACCTCGGCGCGCGCGGCGCTGGCGACCGACACGAGCGCGAACGCGATGAGCTTCGTGGAACTGCGCATGGAGACTCCTCGGCCCACGATGGGCTACCTGCGACGGTAGCCCGTCGTCGCGCCGCGCGCTCGTGGTGCGGCGCACGGCGAACACGGCGCGCAACCGAGGTTGCCGCGCGTACGCCTAATCGAGCCAGCGACGCTCGAGCGGTCGCACGCGGTAGCGCGCGCGCACCAGATCGATCGGCTCGTGCCAGTGGTCCTCCCAGACCACGCCGAGCAGCGGCGCCGCGTCGCGTCCCGCCTGATAGGCCTCGCGCATCGAGTGGCGCAGCGCGCCCCAGCGCCGCTCGAGCACGATGTGCTTGAGCGAACCGAACAGCATGATCATCGCGGACACCGGCAGCCGCAGCTGGCCGAACGAGAACGCGTGGACGATGACCTCCTCGTGGCCCGCGATGCCGAGCCCGAGCAGCACGTGCCAGATGTCGTGGGTCTGGCGGAACCGCCGCATCAGGTAGGCGACATCGGGATCGTCCACGTGGCGCGTGGCCGCGGCCTGGTAGTCGGCGGTGATGCTGTTGCCGTCGAGGTGGCGGGCGTACGCGCCGCCGAGCGTGTCGCCGGGCAACGCGCGCAGCGCCGCGAAGTCGACCTGCGCGCTCGACAGCTCGGGCCGCTGCATCAAGAGGCGCTGGCCCTCGGAGCTGCCGTGCAGCGCCGCGAGCAGCGCGCGGTAGCGCGGGCGCCCGGTGATCTCCTCGACCCGATGGATCTCGTGGGTCTTCGTCGAGTCGGCCATGACCCGCACCACCGCCTGCGCCACCCGGTACGAGTCCTTCATCACCCCGACGACGTCCATCGGACGAGCGTGCCGCCGCCACGGCCCGCGGTCAACCGTGTGATACTCGGCGGCGATGGACGCTCCCCAGTCTCCGCGCGGCACCGCGACCGCGCGTCGGCGCCGCAAGGTCGCGTGGGCTCGCCGCCTGCGCCGCGTCGGGCTCGCCTGGCAGAACGCTCTCGAGATCATGCGCGCCGGTCGCCTCACGGCGCCGTACGGCGCGCCGTTCGAGGTGATGCACGAGGAGCCGACCTACCGGCTCCGGCGCTACGTGGCCACGCCCGATCCGGGCGTCACCGCGATCGCCGCGCCGATCCTGCTGGTGCCGCCGCTGATGGTCGCGACCGAGATCTACGACATCGCGCCCGAGATCAGCGCGGTCGCGGCGCTGGGTCGCGCCGGCGCCGACGTCTGGGTCGTCGATTTCGGCGCGCCCGAGCGCGAGGCCGGCGGCATGAGCCGCACCCTCGACGATCACGTGCGCGCGGTGTCCGACGCGGTCGATCGCGTCGCCGCGCACACCCACCAGAAGGTCCACCTCTCGGGCTACTCGCAGGGCGGCATGTTCGCGTACCAGGCCGCCGCGTTCCGGCGCTCGCGCGAGCTCGCATCGGTCATCACGTTCGGCAGCCCGGTCGATCTGCACCGCACGATGCCGCGGCTCTCCGATCAGATCACCGAGCGCATCGTCTCGGGCCTGCAGCGCGCGGTCGAGTACCCGCTCAAGCGCGTCGAGGGTCTGCCCGGGTTCCTGACCTCGACCGGCTTCCGCGTGCTGTCGGCGCGCAAGGAGGTCGGGCAGATCGTCGACTTCGTCAAGAAGCTCCACGATCGCTCGGCGCTCGAGCGGCGCGAGGCCAAGCGCCTGTTCCTCGCCGGCCAGGGCTTCGTCGCGTGGCCCGGCCCGGCGCTGCGCAAGTTCGTCGACGAGATCGTCGTCGCCAACCGCATGGCCTCCGGCGGCTTCGTGATCGACGGCCACACCGTCACGCTCGCCGACATCCACTGCCCGGTGCTGTACTTCTTCGGCGACCGCGACACGATGGGCCGCCCGGCCGCGGTCCGCGGCATCCGCCGCGCCGCGCCCGCCGTCGAGGAGCTGTACGAGATCAAGGTCGGCGCCGGGCACTTCGGCCTGGTCGTCGGCTCGGCGGCGCTCACGGTGACGTGGCCGAGCGTGGTCGAGTGGATGCGCTACGTCGGCGATGGCGGCGCGGCGCCCAGCCACGCCCGCCCGATCCTCCACGACGACGATGGCCACGATCACGACTACGATCCCGACGACGGCGACGATGACGACGACGCCGAGTCGGACGACTACGACACCGCCTTCGGCGAGCTGCAGTACGACCTCGGCCTCGCGCAGGATGTCGTCGGCAAGACCGCGCACGCGATCTGGGATCGGCTCGGCGATGCGTCGCAGGATCTGAGCGACTACCTCGACAACCTGCGCTGGCAGGTGCCGCGGCTCGCGCGCCTGCGCCGGCTCACCGACGACACCACGATCTCGATGGGCAAGACGCTCGCGGAGCAGGCCGCCGAGATCCCCGACAAGACCTTCTTCCTGTGGCGCGGCCGCGCGTTCTCGTACGCCGAGGCCAACCGCCGCGTCGACGCGGTGGTGCGCGGGCTGATCGCGTGCGGCGCTCGCCCCGGGCAGCGCATCGGCGTGATGATGCACTCGCGCCCGAGCCACCTGTCGGTCGTCGCCGCGGTCTCGCGCCTCGGCGCGGTCGCGGTGCTGCTGTCGCCCGACACGCCCGACACCGCGCTGCCCCGCGCCCTCGACGCCGGTGAGGTCGAGCTGTTGATCGTCGATCCCGATCACGCGGCCCGCGCCCGCGCCGCGTTCGCCGGGCCGGTCTGCGCCCTCGGCGGCGTCGGCGTGCCCGAGCCCGCGCCCGGCCGCGCGATCCCGCCCGGCGTGATCGACATGGAGGCGATCGATCCCGAGCAGGTGCTGGTGCCGCCGTGGTACCGGCCCGACGTCGGCCGCGCCCACGATCTCGCGATGGTGTTCGTGACCTCGGGCAAGCACGAGGCGCCGCGCGCCAGCCGCATCACCAACCGTCGCTGGGCGTTCTCCGCCCTCGGCGCGGCCGCGACCTGCACGCTGACCGCGCGCGACACGGTCTACTGCTGCCTGCCGCTCCATCACCCGGCGGGCACGCTCGTCGCCGCCGGCTCCGCGCTGGTCGGCGGCGCGCGCCTGGCGCTCGCCTCGCGGTTCACGCCCGACACGTTCTGGGACGAGGTCCGCCGCTACGGCGCCTCGGTCGTCTTCTACGCCGGCGAGATGTGTCGCCGCCTGGTCGACGCCCCCCACGGCACCGGCGAGCACAACCACGCCGTGCGCCTGTTCGCGGGCAGCGGCATGCGCACCGATGTCTGGCGCCGCCTCATCGATCGATTCGGGCCGGTCGGCGTGCTCGAGTTCTACGCCTCGACCGAGGCCTCGGCGGTCCTCGCCAACGCCTCGGGCGAGAAGGTCGGCGCGCTCGGGCATCCCCTGCCCGGCAGCCCGGTGCTGGCGATCGCCGCCTACGACTTCCGCCTCGACGACTTCGCGCGCGACGCCAACGGCCGCCTGGTCCGCGCCCGCATCGACGAGCCCGGCATGCTGGTGGCGCGCCTCGACAGCACCCGCGGCATCGCCGATCTCGCGCACATCCAGCCGACCCGCCTGGTCCGGGACGCCTTCGCCACCGGCGACACCTGGTTCGTCACCGGCGATGTCCTGCGCATCGACGCCGATGGCGACTACTGGTTCGTCGGGCGCCACGACGACATGATCCGCGGCACCACCGATGCGGTCGCCGCCCAGCGCATCGAGGACGCGCTCTACGCCACCGGCGGCCTCGCGCTGTGCGCCGTGACCGGCGTCGGCCCCGACCGCGCGGTCCCCGCGGCGTTCGTGGTCAGCGCGGGGGCGCTCGATCTGGACGCCCTCGCCATCGCCGCGGCCGCGCTGCCCGAGCCCGCCCGGCCGCGCCACCTGGTCCGCGTGGAGGCGATCCCGCTCACCGATGGCTTCCGGCCGATCAAGTCAGGCCTGCGCACCCTGCCGCTCACCGGGCCCAACACGTGGGCCTGGGACGCCGCCCGCAAGCGCTGGGTGAGCGCCGAGAACGCGCGCCCCGACCCGGCGCCGCTCGCTCCCTGACGCGCCTCCGCGAAGCCGGCGCCCCGCGCCGCCCGAAAATGAAAAACGCGGAACCTGGAAGGGTTCCGCGTTAGTGGGGGCGGTAGGGCTCGAACCTACAACCAACGGATTAAGAGTCCGCTGCTCTACCATTGAGCTACGCCCCCAAAGGCGTCTGTGAATCGGTGCTGCTTGCTGGTTCGTTCGTTTCGACGGGGTGAGCTCGGGGCGACTCGAACGCCCGACCTACGGGTTCGAAGCCCGGCGCTCTATCCAACTGAGCTACGAGCCCGGCGCGACGGGCCGGATAGATACCGATCTGCGCTCGCGAGGTCAAGATCCGACCTCGTGCTTTCGCATCGGCACCACAGCCACGTCCGTCTTTGGGGTGCCGCGACCACGCCATCGACGCCCCAGGTTTGTCGCGTCACGCACAATTCGCGCGTGGATCCACGAGCTGAAGCGACTTGCAGCTCGCACTGTGGTCACAAAGCCCCACATGGATGTGGCCTGACCACCACGAAAACCCAATAAGAATCGACGGGCTACGAGCGAAAACTCTGTTCAAACCGGCACTGACCTCGGATATCATGCGGCTGCATTTCGGGGGACTGTTCTGTCCGCCGATCGGCGTGCCAATTGGGGAGGCCCTGCCGTGTTCCATCGCAACCATCGACTGAACTGGTTCTTGTGCGTGCTTTTTTTCGTGCTGATGTCCGGCTGCGGCGGACTCGGAGGCGGATGCGGCGGGTGTAGTACCCAGCCACTTCCTGCCGGCGGCTTGCCCAAAGACCAGACCCTCGAAGGTGGCGGCCAGGTCCGCGTCACCCAGGGCGGCTTCCAGAAGCTGACGTCGATCCTCCCCGCGTTGCTCAACAACGCGATCGGCGGCGGCATCTGCCTGCCGAACGGATCGATCGGCACCCCGAGCTTCACGGGCGCGAACTACTGCGACGTGAACCAGGGCGGCGCGTGCGGCGGCGGCAAGGGCTGCAACGTCAGCATCGGCGTCCACCCGGGCTCGTTCCAGGTGAGCGTCACCAACGCGCAGGCGCTCAACCTCAAGATCGGCCTCGACGTCCACGCGGTCGCGCCGCTCGACGGCCACATCGTGTTCGTCCCGGCCTCGTGCAACCTGCACGTCGACGGCGACAACATCATGGTCGACGCCGACCTCGCCTTCGCGATCAACGCGACCACCGGCGAGCTCGAGATTCACCTGCAGAAGGTCAACGGCTTCGACAGCTCGGCGCTGTCGCTGTCCAACTGCGGCCTGCTCAGCGACCTCGGCAACCTGGTCAACGGCCTCCTCAACTCGTTCCTCGGCGACTTCTTCATCCAGCTGTTCACCCCGACGCTCGACGGCCTCGTGCAGGGCTTCCTGCCCCACCCGCTCGGCATCGAGGGCCTGGTCGATGTCGGCTCGCTGCTCGCCGGCGTGTCGCCGGGCACCGAGGCCGAGATGGAGCTGAAGATGGTGCCGGGTGGCTACGTGGATCTCAGCCACGGCAACGGCATGTCGCTCGGCCTCATCACCGGCGTGAACTCGGACTGGGACATCTCGACCCGGACCGTGGACCTCGATAGCGAGCCCGCGCTGTGCGTGCCGCCGATCCCCGCCCCCGACTTCGGCGCCGCGCCGTTCTCGCTCGGCAAGAGCCCGCGCGCGACCTTCCAGCTGAGCCCCGCCGGCGAGTTCAACGGCTCGCCCGACCCGGCCTCGGATCTCGCGATCGGCCTGTCGGAGACCACGCTCGATCAGTTCGGCCACCACGCGGTGACCTCGGGCGCGATGTGCCTCGGCGTCGGCACCACGTTCGTGCCGCAGCTCAACCTCGGCACGATCGGCCTCCTGGTCCCGTCGCTCGCCGACCTCGGCACCGACAGCGGCACGGATCCGATCCTGCTGGTCACGCGGCCGCAGCGCGCGCTCGACTTCCAGATCGGTGAGGGCACCGATACCTCGCCCGCGCTCACGATCGCGATCAAGGACATGGAGGTCGACTTCTACGCCTTCATCTACTCGCGCTACGTCCGCGCCTTCACGCTGTCACTCACGCTCAACGTCGGCGTGAACCTCGAGTTCCAGCAGCTGCCCGGCATGCCGGCCACGGTCACCCCGCAGCTGGTCGGCCTCACCGCCGCCAACATCCAGCTCAAGGTCTCGAACAGCGAGTTCGTGCACGAGACCCCGGCCGAGCTCGAGCAGGTCCTCCCCACCGTGTTCGACCTCGCGCTGCCGCTGCTGGGCAACGCGCTCAAGCCGATCAACATCCCCAACTTCGCGGGCTTCACGCTCAACGATCTCCGCGTCCAGCACGTGACCACGTCGCAGGACGACTTCCTCGCGATCTACGCCTCGCTCGGCGCCTCGCAGATGATGCGCGAGCTCGGCCAGTCGAACCCGATGATGGCCGAGGTCGTCCAGGGCCTCGACAAGGCCGTCGTCCAGCCGGGCGGCGAGCCGGTGACCCGCACGCAGGCCACCGTCCACGTGGTCGATGTCCCGAAGCCCGAGATCGTCCGCGCGGCGCTGCTCGGCAAGGCCGGCGGCAAGCTGCCCTCGGTCACGATCGACGTCGCGCAGCGCGACGAGGACGGCCGCGAGCTCGAGTACTCGTGGAACCTGAACGGCGGCATCTGGCGTCCGTTCACGCAGGCCAGCCCGCTGGTCATCTCGGACCGCGCGTTCGCGTGGCAGGGCAAGTACATGATCGGCGTGCGGTCGCGCGTGAAGGGCGACTACCACACGGTCGACGAGGTCGGCGTGACGCTGCCGGTGATCATCGACTCGGTCGAGCCGCACATCTACGTGGACCAGGTCCGCGACGAGAACGGCAAGCTCTACGTCCCCGCCACCGACATCACGTCGGCCAGCGCGGACCTGTCGTGGGCGTTCGGCAAGGTCGGCGACAAGCTGCCGGCCACGGCGTGGCAGCACTCGGCCGCCCTCGACCAGGCGGTCGCCGAGACCCTCGGCGCCGACGGCGAGCTGATGGTGTGGGTGCGTGACGAGGCCGGCAACACCGCGATCGCGCGCGTGCCGCTGCCGTTCCACGGCGCGCCCGGCGAGGGTGGCTGCGCGTGCAACACGTCGAGCTCGGGCCCGTCGTCGGGCGGCCTCGCGCTGTTCCTGATGGTCGGCCTGGTGATCATCGGTCGTCGTCGCTCGGTCGCGCTCGTCACCGCGCTCGGCCGGCGGGGAGGCCGCGCCCTGCCCGCTTTTTTCGTCTGGGCGGGCATCGCGGTCGTGACCTCGCTGGTCCCCGGGTGCAGCTGCGGCGGTAAGCCCGGCGTCCAGGCCTGCGAGACCACCGAGGACTGCGCGGCCGACTGCCCCGAGGGCACCGTGCCGCTGTGCTTCGATCACGAGTGCGCGTGCGTCGACGACATCCCGTACGGCCGGATCGGGCCCTACTCGGACGTCGACGTGAGCTCGTCGGGCGCCGACGTCTGGGTCTCGGCCTACGCGCAGTCGCACGGCGACCTCGTGGTCGCCAAGCACAACGGCGCGGGTCGGGTCGCGAACGCGGAGTGGGAGTTCGTCGACGGCGTGCCGGACGGTCCGGTGGTCGTCCCCGGCTCCACGATCCGCGGCGGCATCGGCGAGCCCGGCCCCAACGTCGGCATGTACACCAGCATCGCGCTCGCCCCGGACGACACCCCGATGGTGACCTACCAGGACGTCGACAACGGCTCGCTGAAGTTCGCCGCCAAGTACGGCGGCACCTGGGCGATGCACGTCGTCGACATGGGCACCGGCACGATCGACGCCGAGCTCGGCGGCGAGATCGCCGGCATGTACAGCTCGCTGACGCTGCGCAGCGATGACGGTCGCCCGGGCGTGGCCTACATGGCCGAGGTCTCGGACGGCGGCGGCGTCGTCCGCGCCGAGGTCCGCTACGCCGCGGCGCAGGTGCCGAACCCGGTGTCGCCGTCGGACTGGACGACCTGGGTCGTCGACACGATCACGCTGCCGCCGGTCGATCCGAACAAGCCCGACCCGTACCCGCTGCCGGACGGCCTCGGCCTGTTCCTGCAGTCGGCGCGCAACCCGATGACCCAGGCGCCGGTGGTCGTGTACTACGACCGCGTCAACGGCGACCTCAAGATGGCCGAGTTCGACGCCACCGCCGGCACCTTCAAGGCGCCGGTCGTCGTCGACGGCGCCGACGGCACCGACGTCGGCTGGTTCCCGTCGGTCGCGGTCGACGCCGAGGGCACGATCCACATCGCCTACCAGAGCGCGACCCGCGACGACCTGCTCTACGTCAACACCAAGACCAACGCCCCGGAGCTCATCGACGACGGCTACCGCATCGTCGGTCAGACCCCGGAGGGCTACCCGAAGCCCGAGTTCCACTTCATCGGCAACGACGCCAGCCTGCAGGTCTCCAGCGGCGGGCCGGTCGTGACTTACCAGGACTCGACCAGCCACGAGCTCCTGCTGTCGAGCCGGACCAACTCCGGGGAGTGGCAGCGCAACAGGATCGCCGGCGGGGCCGAGCCGGCGTTCGTCGGCGCGTACGGGTTCTTCGCCTCGTCGGTGCTGACCAGCACCGACCTGGTCATCTCCAACTGGGTGATCGATCAGCCGAACTACGACCAGTGGGTGGAAATCCACCGGCAGACGCTGACGCCGCAGTAGCCCAGGAACCGGCTCCTGCCGCAAAAATCGGCCGATGGGGTGCACCCATCGGCCGTCGGTTTTTTCGGCGCAGCCAGAACGGCGCTATGCTGTGGGGGCGATGAGCGGGAAGAACCACACCGACCGGGCCTACGACGCCGAGCTGCGCTCGCTCAAAGACAAGCTCGCGAGCATGACCGGGCTGGTGGAGGACATGATCGCCCGCTCGACCACGGCGCTGGCCGATGGCGATGTCGAGCTCGCGCGCTCGACCCGCCAGATCGACGCGCAGGTGAACGCGCTCGAGGTCGAGGTCGACGAGCTGTGCATGCTCTTGCTCGCGAAGCGCCAGCCGGTCGCCTCCGACCTGCGCATGATCACGCTCGCGATGAAGATGGTCACCGACCTCGAGCGCATCGGCGATCTCGCGGTCAACGTGTGCGAGCGCGTGCAGGTGATGAGCGGTCCGCCGCCGCCGGCGGTGACCCAGCGCCTGAGCAAGATGGCCGAGGTCGTCCAGGGGATGATCCGCGACGCGATCGACGGCTTCATCCAGCGCGACGTCGAGCGCGCGCGCGGCGTGTTCGGGCGCGATCAGATCGTCGACGATCTCTACCGCGAGCTCGCGAGGGAGCTGCAGGGCCAGATGATGCGCGATCGCGAGTTCGTCGATCGCGGCGTGCACCTGCAGGCGTGCTCGAAGTTCCTCGAGCGCATCGGCGATCACGCGACCAACCTCGCCGAGCTGGTGATCTTCCTGGTGCTCGGCAAGGACGTGCGCCACAAGGCCGAGCGCTTCGATCTGAAGCCGCCCTGACCGACGCAGCGGAACGGCGCGCGGCTACGGCAGCGCGATCTCGGTGAGCACGCCGAGCGCGAACCCGGCCTCGAGCTCGTAGCCCAGGCCGTGGTTGAAGACCGCCGGGCCGGCCTCGACCGCGAACTCGCCGCCGAGCGCGATGCGATCGGCGATCCGCAGGCGGACGCCGGCGGCCGCGGTGATCGGCAGCGCCACGCCGGTGACGTCGTCGGCGCCGAAGCGCGCGACCCGCACCGAGGCGCCGAGCCGGAGCCACGGCCGGAACTGATCGCGGCCGCCCACGAAGCGGCGAATGCCCGCGCCCAGCTCGCCGCCGAAGCCATCGAGCGCGGCGTGATCGCAGGTGAAGCGATCGCTGCGGTCCCGGTAGCAGGCGTGATCGCCGCCGCCGAACGTGAAGGCCGCGACGCCGTCGAACCAGTCGGTGTCCGACAGCTGGTAGAGGAAGCGCCCGGCGACGCGGAGGCCGCCCGGGGTCACGTGCGAGCCCGAGGCGATGCCGACCAGCACGCCGAGCTCGCGCTCCGCGACGCCGGGATCGATCGCGTCGTCGTCGTCGGTGGCGCCGGGCGCGGCGCTGGCGGCGGGCGCGGCGCTGGCGGCGGCCGGCGGGCTCGGCGCGGGCGCGTCGTCGGCGCGCGCGATCGACGCGGACGCGACCAGCGCGAGCGCGCTGGCGATCAGTTTCCGCGACATGCCTTCACCACGCCGGTCGGCTTGCGATCCAGCTCGACGCAGCCCCAGCCGGTGCCGAGGAACGCGCAGTCGGCGTCGATCGCGCAGACGAACAGGCACACGCCGCCCTCGTTCGCGACGCACGCGGCCTCGCCCGGGCAGTCATCGGAGGTGTCGCACGACACCGTGCAGAATCCGCCGGGCCAGTCGCCGCCGGGCCCGAGGCAGCGCTCGTCGCACTCCGCGGCCAGGTCGCAGCGCGCGCCGACGGCGCGGGACACGGGATCGTCGCCGCACGCGGCGAACACCACCGCGGCGCACAGGGGGAGCATCCAGCGCATCGGGCCGACCGTACGCCGCGCCCGGCGGAGGCGCCATTTTTCGCCCGCGGCCTGCCGGTGACGCGCGATCAGCCCGCGCGCCGTCGACCGCCGGCCGCGGCCAGCGCC
>JAIOQA010000483.1 GCA_021413675.1 Deltaproteobacteria bacterium
CTGTGCGGCGCGCTCGAGCATCCGTGGGCCGCGCGCGGCGCGCTCGACGCGCTGGTCGCCGAGCACGAGGCTCGGGTGCAGGAGCTGCGCGCGGCGATGACCGCGACCCAGCAGCGCGCCGCCGACGCGATCGCCGCCGGGCGTACCGCGCGCGACCGCGTCGAGGCCGCCGAGCGCGACGCCGCGGCGGCGACCGCGGTCCGCGATCGGACGCGCGCGCAGTGGATGACCGAGCTGGCGGCGCTGGGCGAGCTCGCGCTCGAGTCCGACCCGGCATCCACGGGCTCCGAGGCGCTGGCCAAGGATCGCGTCGCGACCGCCGAGCGCGAGCGGACCCGCCTCGCGACCGCGCTGACCGCCGCCGAGACCGCCGATCGCGAAGCCCGTGAGGCGCACGCGATCGCGCTCGCGCGCCGCGCCGATCTCGATCACGCCGATCGCGATCACGCCGACGCGACCGCGGCCGCGCAGCGCGCGCTGGCCGCGCGCAAGGACGCCGCCATCGCCCGCGATCAGGCCCACGCCGCGCACGCCGCCGCGCTCGCCGAGCTCCAGCAGGGCCTGGCCTCGCTAGCCGGCTGGCGCGCCGATCTCGAGCGCGATCGCCGCGCGTTCGCGACCCTGGTCGCCGATCGGATCGCGCGGTGGCGCGCGCATCGCGACACGATCGCCACCGGGCTCCGCGATCTCGCGTTCCTCGCCGAGCGCGCCGCGGCCGAGCGCCTCGCCGCCGAGCGCGCGGCAGCCGGCGCGACCGCGGCTGCCGCGAGCGCGCGCGCCGATCAGGAGCGCGCGGCCGCGACCCTCGCGCAGGCCGAGGCCGCGCTCGCGGCGATCCTCGCCGCCGCCGGGCTCACCTCCGAGATCGTCGCCGAGGCCAATCACGATCCCGACTTCGCGGCGCGCGCCCGCGCGCGGCTCGCCGAGCTCGACCGCGCCGCCGCCGCCGCCGCCGCCGTCTTCGACGAGCGCTCGCGCAAGGTCGCGACCCACGCCGCGGCGCGCCCCGGCGACACCGCGCCCGATCTGCAGGCCGCGCGCACCACTGCGCACGCCGCCGCCGAGGCCGCGCGCGCCGCCGCGCTGGTCATCCGCCTCGACGACGACGCCCGGGCCCGCGCCACCGCCGCCGCCGCCGAGCTCGCCCGGGTCCGCGCGATCGCCGCGCCCTACGAGGCCCTCGCCAGCGTGATCGGCTCGCACGACGGCAAGGCGTTCCGCACGTTCGCCCAGAGCCTGACCCTCGACGCGCTGCTCATCGGCGCCAACGCCCACCTCGATCAGCTCGCGCCGCGCTACCAGCTCGAGCGCGTGCCGCGATCCGATCTCGATCTCCAGGTCGTCGACCGCGATCTCGGCGACGACGTGCGCGCGGTGCAATCGCTGTCCGGCGGCGAGGCGTTCCTGGTGTCGCTCGCGCTCGCGCTCGCGCTGTCGTCGCTGTCCGCCCACGACGTCCGCGTCCGCACGCTGCTCATCGACGAGGGCTTCGGCACGCTCGACCCCGATGCGCTCGACATCGCGCTCGCGGTGCTCGACGCGCTCCAGGCCTCGGGCCGCCAGGTCGGCATCATCTCGCACGTCGCCGGCCTCGCCGAGCGCATCGGCGCGCGCGTCGCGGTGCGGCCGATCGGCGGCGGCAAGAGCGTCGTCCAGGTCCGCGCGGCGGGCTGATCACACGCGCGCGCGACGCCAGCGGTCACTCCGGCAGCGCGCGCAGCAGCGCCTCGACCGCCGCGCCGCGCGAATCCTGCGTCGCCGCGAACCCGGCGCGCGCCGAGGTCGCGAGCGTCCGCGCCCGCGGCACATCGCCGGTCGACTTCGCCACCTGGGCCAGCGCCAGCTCGGTGGCCGCGCGCTCGACCGGCGCAACATCCGGTGCGCTGCGCAAGCTCAAGGCGCGCTCGAGATCGGCCCGCGCCGGGGCCCACGCCTGCCGCGCCGCGTGGGCCTGGCCGCGCGCGGTCAGCGCCCACGCCGCCGACGGGTTCGTCGGATCGCGCGCGTCCCAGATCGCGATCGCGACGTCGGCCGCGGCGATCGCCTCGTCGGCGCGACCGTGGGCGACGAGCGCGTCGGCGAGGTTGCCGGCGAGGGTCGCGACCAGGGGATGATCCTCGCCGAGCGCGCGCCGGGCCATCGCGACGCCCTCGCGCCACGACGCCACCGCCTCGTCGATCCGATCGAGGCCGCGCAGCGCGAGCGCGCGGTTGTTGAGATCGCTGGCGATGTTGTAGCTGTCGCCGCCGCCCGCGCTCGCGCGCTCGATCGCGAGGCTGCGATCGATGAGCGCCAGCGCCTCGCGGTGGTTGCCGGCCTGGGTCTCGGTCGTGATCACCGCGGCCAGCGCGCCCTGCAGCCGCACCGGATCGTCGCCGTAGATCGCCTCGGCCCGGGCGAGCGCCCGGCGCGCGATCGCGATCGCGTCGTCGTAATGACCGAGCGCGCGCGCGACCGACGCGAGCTGCTGGCCGAGCTCGATCAGCTGCGGATCGTCGTCGCCGCGCAGCCGCACCACGATCGCGATCGCCTCGCGCAGATCGCGATCCGCGAGCGCGTTGCGACCGGCCACCGCCAGCGCCGTCGCGCGGACCGCGAGCGCCGAGGCGCGATCATCGTCGGCCGCCGCGAGCCCGACGACCTGCTCCGCGTAGTCGATCGCCTGCGCCGAGTCGCCGCGGTCGGCCGCGACCGCGCTGAGCGACGCCAGCGCGGTCCGGCGCAGCTCGGGGTCGCCCACCGCCTCGGCCTCGCGCAGCGCGAGCCGCGCCCAGTCCTCGGCCTGCTCGTCGTGCGTCAGGTCGAGCAGCGCGAACGCCACGTCGCCGGCCGCGCCGGCGGCGATCGGGCCGTCGATCTCGGCGCGTGCCGCGAAGTAGCTGTCGCGGAGCTCGGGCAGCGCGCGCTCCGGGTCGGCGAGCGCCAGCCACAGCCGACCGCGCTCGACCTTGATCCGCGCCGCGAGCGGGCGATAGCGCAGCGGCGCGGCGGCGGTGGCGATCGCCGCCAGCGCGGTCTCGGCCTCGGCGAAGCGCGCCGCGAGCCGAAGATCGGCCACGCGCGAGAGCGCCTGCTCCTGGACCAGCACCGCGCGCGCGGTCGCCGGATCCGCGGGTGGCGCGACCAGCGACACCACGTACTGCGGATCGACGCAGCGCTCGGGCGACGGCAGCCCGCTCACGATCTCGCCGGCGTGCGCCGCGACCGGCCCGGGTGCGCGCAGCACGCCGACCGCAGCGTCGAGCGCGCCGCGCGCGCGCGCGAGGCACACCGCGCTGCGATCGCGCACCGCCGGCGACCAGGTCGCGCCCGCGACGCACGCGCCGCGATGCGCGACCGCCCAGCGCGCGGCCCACGCGTCGAGCCCCGCGATCGCGTTGTCCGCGGCGCGCAGCGCCCAGGCCGCGCCGCCGGTCGAGGTCGCGAGGTTCGCGCGGATCGCCGTGACCTGCGCCTCCCCCCACGCGGTCGCGATCTGCGCCTCTCCGCCCGCGCACGGATCCGCGTCGCCGGACATCGCGACCGGGACCGCCACCGCGGCGCCCACCGCGATCAGCGCACCACCGACGAGGATCTGGCGCCGCCGCGCGCCGGGATCGCGGCGCAGCGCCTGGCACAGCGCCGCCATCGACGGCCAGCGATCGGCGCGATGGCGCGCGAGCCCGCGCCGCACCGCCTCGAGCACGTGGCGCGGCACCCCGCGGACCTGCGCGCCGCCGCCGCGCGGCTCCGACGACTCGATCGCGACGCGGACCTCCGCCGGCGTCGCGCCATCGAACGGCCGCCGCCCGTGCAGCGCCTCCCACAGCGCCGCGCAGAACGCGAACTGATCGGCGCGCGCGTCGAGATCCTCGCCCGCCGACTGCTCGGGCGCCATGTACGCCGGCGTGCCCATCACCGCGCCGGTCTGCGTCATCGACGCGAACCCCGGTCCGGACTCCGCATCCGCATCCGCATCGCTCGCGCTCGCGTCGCCCGGCGCGCGCGCCAGCCCGAAATCGGCGACCCGCGGCCGCCCATCCTCGCCGACGAGCACGTTGTCGGGCTTGAAATCGCGATGGACCAGCCCGGCCTCGTGCGCCGCGGCCAGGCCATCGCCGGCGGCCGCGAACATCGCGACGATCGCGCGCCACGACCGCGGCGCGCTCATCCACGCGCGCAGCGTGCCGCCCGCGACGTGCTCCATCGCCAGGTAGACCCGGCCGTGGACCTCGCCAACCTCGTGGACCACGACGACGTTCGGATGCGACAGCCGGGCGAGCGCCGCGGCCTCGCGCGCCAGCCGCGCCAGCGCCTCCGAGGTCACCGCGCGCCCGAGCTTGAGCGCGACATCGCGGCCGAGGCGCAGATCGCGCGCCAGATACACGACCCCCATGCCGCCCTCGCCGAGCGCGCGCAGCACGCGGTAGTGCCCATCGACCACCTCGCCCGGCGCGAGCAGCCCGTCGGCGTCGCTGCGCGCGACCTCGCCCAGGAGCGACGCCATCGAGCCCAGCTCGTCGGTGGCCGGGGCCGCGGCCAGGCTGCCACCATCCATGGCGGCGCCCTCGGGCGGCGTGGTCGCCGGACCTCGCGACATGTCGCGAGCTTACTCGCTCCGGCCGCTGCGCTCGCGGATGTCGGCCTTCACCCGCTCGAACCGCTTGCGCAGGGTCGCCGCGCGCCGGTCGAGCTCGGCCACCGCGACCTCGTCCTCGTCGTCGGCGAGCACCCGCGCGATGTCGCGCCACGGCAGCTTCTTGTCGACGCGCAACACCAGCAGCGCCTGATCGTCGGGCTCGAGCGCCGCCCGGAGCTTGGCGACCTTGTCGCGGGTCTCGGTGCGCAGAAAGGTCGCGGTGCGGCTGCGGACCTGCTCGACGACCGCCGACACGCCGGCGTCGGACAGCGGCACCGCGCGCCGGCGGTGCGGATCGCGGCGCAGCCGCCACACCGCGCGCCGGGCCAGCCGGTAGGCCCAGGTGCGGAAGCTCGCCTCCCAGCGAAACTTCGGCAGGCCGCGCCACACGCCCTCGGAGAACAGCGAGAACGCCTCGCTGGCGTCGACGGCGTTGCGGGTCAGGGTCACCAGGAAGCCCAGCACCTCCGGGCCGTAGCCCTCGAGCGCCACGGTCGCGGCGCGCGACCAGTCCGCCGCCTCCGCGGCGGCGCGGATCCGGTCCTCGAGACCCTCGGGGTCAGCCACGCCCCGAGCATACTAGAGACGATTGCCACACGGTCGCGGTCGTGCGGGCCCCCCGGGGGCCCTCCCCGCGGTAGACTGCCCCCGGGCGCCAATGACTCTCGACGCGAAACGCTATCCCATCCTGGTCGTCGACGACGAGCAGGACAACCTCGATGCCTTCCGCTTCAACTTCAAGAAGGGGTTCGACATCCTGTCCGCGACCAGCGGCGCAGAGGCACTCGAGATCCTGGCGTCGACCGACGTCGCCGTGATCGTCACCGACCAGCGCATGCCCAAGATGACCGGGCTCGAGCTGCTCAAGGCCGCCAAGGAGGTCCGCCCCGACGCGGTCGGCCTCATCCTGACCGCGTTCACCGACGTCGACGTGCTGATCGAGGCGATCACCCTCGGCCAGGTCTATCGCTACATCACCAAGCCCTGGGACGCGAAGGAGATGCGCGGCGTGCTGCAGTACGCCCTCGAGCGCTACCACCTGCAGCGCGACAACCAGCGGCTCCAGGCCCAGCTCGCCGAGTACACCGGCTACCTGAACCAGCAGCTCCACGGCGCGTTCGACTTCGGCAACATCATCGGCGACTCGCCGGCGCTGCGCGAGGTCCTCGACAAGGTCGAGCAGGTCGCGCCCACCAACTCGACCGTGCTCCTGCGCGGCGAGACCGGCACCGGCAAGGAGCTGGTCGCCCACGCGATCCACATCAACTCGTCGCGCGAGCAGAAGCCGTTCGTGCGCGTGAACTGCGCCGCGCTGGCGCCCGGCATCCTCGAGAGCGAGCTGTTCGGCCACGAGAAGGGCTCGTTCACCGGCGCGATGCAGCGCCGGCCCGGCCGCTTCGAGCTGGCCGACGGCGGCACGCTGTTCCTCGACGAGGTCGGCGATCTGCCGATGGAGGTGCAGATCAAGCTGCTGCGCGCGCTGCAGGAGCGCGAGTTCGAGCGGGTCGGCGGCACCGAGACCATCAAGGTCGACGTCCGCATGATCTCCGCGACCAACCGCAACCTCGAGAAGATGATCGAGGACGGCGAGTTCCGCGAGGACCTCTACTACCGGCTGAACGTCTTCCCGATCAACCTGCCGCCGCTCCGCGATCGCCTCGAGGACCTGCCGGTGCTCGTGCACCACTTCATCAGCAAGTTCTCGCGCTCGATGGGCGTGCGCCCCGCCGGCGTCACGCCCGACGCGCTCGCCAAGGTCCGCGAGTACACCTGGCCCGGTAACGTGCGCGAGCTCGAGAACATCGTCGAGCGCGCCATGATCCTGTCGAAGGGCGGCGAGCTCGGCGCTCACCACCTCGACTTCGGGCGCCGCGCGCAGTCGCACGCCGCCTCGGGCAACTACCCGGCGGTCGCGCCGGCGGAGCCCGCCGCGCCGGCCGATGACGGTCGCCCGCTCGCCGAGCGCCTGCTCGAGAGCGAGAAGAAGGAGATCGTCGCGGCGATCGAGCGCTCGAAGGGCAACATCGCGAGCGCCTCGCGGCAGCTCGGCATCAACCGATCCACGCTGTACTACCGGCTGCGCAAGCACGGCCTCGAGCACCTGTTGCCGACGAAGATCGGCGTCGGTGCGGAGGAGTCGGGCAGCCACGATCCCGGAGCCACGAGCTGATGCGCGTCCTGTTCGTCGTCGATCCGCTGGCCAAGCTGTCCCTGGCCGGCGACACCTCCTACGCCCTCATGCTCGAGGCCCAGCGCCGCGATCACGAGGTGTGGACCTGCGGCGTCGAGGATCTCGGCCTCGAGCACGATGATCCGGTCGCCGACGCGCAGCTGACGGTGGTCAGCCTCGCCTCGACCGCCGCCGAGGCGTTCTCGTGCGAGGACCGCACGCCGATCCCGCTCGAGGCCTTCGACCTGGTCCTCATGCGCAAGGATCCGCCGGTCGATCTCACGTACCTGCACGCGACCTGGCTGCTCGATCTCGCCAAGCCCAAGACGCTCGTGGTCAACGACCCGAGCGGCCTGCGCGAGCTCAACGAGCACCTCGCGATCCTGCGCTTCCCCGAGCTCATCCCGCCCACGATCGTCACCCGCTCGCCGCGCCGGTTGCAGGCGTTCCTGCGCGAGCAGGGCGGCGCGATCATCGTCAAGCCGGTCGACGGCTTCGGCGGGCTCGGCGTGTTCCTGATCCGCAACGGCGATCCCAATACCTCGAGCCTGTTCGAGACCGCGACCTCCGCCGGGCGGCAGTGGACGGTGGCGCAGCGCTACCTGCCGGATGCGGTGCGCGGCGACAAGCGCATCCTGCTCGTCGACGGCGAGCCGATCGGCGCGGTGCTGCGCGTCCCGCAGGACGCCGAGGCCCGCGGCAACCTGCACGTCGGCGGCCGCGCGGTCCAGACCGTGCTCGACGACGACGATCGCGCGATCATCCGCGCGGTCGCGCCGGTGCTGGCGCAGCACGGCCAGATCCTCGTCGGCCTCGACGTGATTGGCGGCAAGCTGACCGAGCTCAACATCACCTCGCCGACCGGCGTGCGCCACATCGAGCAGCTCGAGCACCGCAACGTCGCCGCGCCGATCCTCGATGCGCTCGAGCGCCGGGCGCGGGCGAGACTGTCGTGATCCGCGGCGCGGCGATCGGCGCGCTGATCGCCGCGCTCGCCAGCACCGCCCACGCCGACACCTCGTATCGCTGGCAGCTGATGCTCTCCGATGGCATCAGCGACGCCGCGGCCGGCACGCTGCTCAGCGAGCGCCTGGTCGACGCCACCCACGGTGGCCTGTTCTACGCGGGCGCGGCCGGCGTGCTGCTCGGCGCGCCGATCATCCACGCCGCGCACGGCGACTGGCGCGCGGCCGGCGTCAGCCTCGGCGCGCGCGCGGCCCTGCCCGTCGGCATCGGGTACTTCGCCGCCAAGGTCTGCGACGACAAGCCGCGCAAGAGCGAGTGGTTCCCGTGCGTCGGGGCGCTGCTCGTGGTCGCCGCGGTCGGCGTCGTCGGCGCCGAGGTCATCGACTGGACCTTGCTCGATCACACCGACGCGAGCGCGGCGCCGCTGATCTTCCACATCGGCGGTGGGTTTTGAAGCGCGCGCTCGCAGGGCTCGCGGGGCTCGCGCTATTCGGCGGGGCCGCGCACGCCGACACGTCGTACCGCTGGCAGGTGATGCTCTCCGACGGCCTCAGCGACGGCCTGATCGCGACGTCGTCCGCCAGTCACTTCATGGACAGCACCCACGGGGTGTTCACGTACCTCGGACTCGCGAGCTACGGCCTCGGCGCGCCGATCGTCCACGCCGCGCACGGCGACTGGGGCACCGCGGGCATCAGCGTCGGAACGCGCGTCGCGCTCCCCGCGCTCCTCGGCTGGGGCGCCCACGGCGCGTGCATGCACTGGGGCGGAAGCCACAAGGACTTCCTGCCGTGCTTCGGCTCGGCCGCGGTCGGCATCATCGGCGGCATGATCACCGCGCAGGTCCTCGACTGGACCGTGCTCGATCACACCGATCAGCCCAGGACGATCCTGTTCCAGCTCGGCGGCGGGTTCTGAGATCGACGCGTCGGGGCGCAGAACCTCAGGCGTGGGCGTGGGCGCCCGCGACGATCTCCGCGGCCATGCCTTGCGGGTTGAACTCGTAGTGCCACGGCTCGGCCTGGTACGGGTAGAAGTCGAAGTCGCGCGCGCGGCGCAGCATCCACGCGAGCACCGGTGACTCGTAGTAGTGCATGTAGTTGACCATGTCCTTGGTCGAGGTCTCCTTGACCCGGAAGGCGTGGTGGTCGGCCATCATCGCGGCGTCGACGCTGAGCTGCAGATCGATCGCGAGGCCGTAGCTGTGCGACGAGTTGTTGGCGACCGCCTTGGCGTTCTTGCTCGGCGGCTTCACCTTCGGCGGCCGGAAGCCGTGGACGATGACCAGCGGCACGCCCTCCTGCGCGGCGGCCGCGTGCATCGCGAGGAACGCGGGCAGCGCCTTGCGGTGCATGCGCCCGTTCTCGGGCTTGCCGCGGTAGTGGGCCGCGGGGATCGGCGCCTGCACTGACTCGAGGTACGCGCGCATGTCGATCGCGCGGGCGTGCGGCCCCCCGGCCTTCATGATGTCGACGTTGATGCGGCGCTGGCCATAGCCGGCCTGCTTGTAGAGTGCGCGCGTGAACTCCTCGAAGGGCGCCGAGGACGCGCCCGGGACCTGGTTACCGGGGAAGCACAGCCTGCCCTCGCGCGCCATCGCGACGCAGCGGTCGTAGAGCGCGCGCACGGCGCCGTCGGGCGGCGACGAGCTCGCCGGGTGCGCGCCCGACGCGATCGCCGGATGGGCGCCGACGTGCTGCGCGAGGTGTTCCTGGACGAGCCCGTCGCGCGGATGCGCGGCCTCGGCGTGGGCCTCGGCGTGGGCCTCGGTCGCGTGGGCCTCGGCCGATGCGGCGTGCGCGTGGTGCGGACCGAGCCCGTGGATCTGCGCGAGCTCGTGCAGCTCGACCTCACGGATCTGCGCGTGCGCCGGCGGCGCTGGGTGTGCGGCGGCATGCACCGGCGACGCGTGATCGCCCCGCGCGCGCGCCGGGCGCGGCCCATCGAGGTGGGCGAGCATCTTCTGCACGTAGTCGTAGTGGGCGAGCGCCGAGGGATCCGCGAAGTGTTCGCGGTGGAGCTTGCCGACCCCTGCGTTGTGCGCCCGCGCGCACAGCATGTAGAGGTGCCGCGGCCCCTGGATCGCCAGCCCGAACCGCCGGGCCGCGGCCAGCACCTCCTCGCGCACCGTCTTCAGCTCGAGCCGTCCGATGTCCTCGCCGGCGTTCCGGATCGTCGCGGCGTGCAGCTTGCCGCCCGCCGCCTTGTCGACGAGGAAATGGAAGCCCGCGAGGTGCTCGGCGTCGTTCTTGCCCTTGAGGAAGGTCGTCAGATCGCGCGCGCTCATGCCGAGCTCCGTGAACAGCGCGCGGTTCTCCTCGAAGATCCGGTGGGCCGCGGCGCTGCGCTGCGAACGATCGGTGTACTTCGTCGCGGTCAGCTCTTTGATGCGCAGGCCGGCGAGCATGTGGCCGAGATCGGCGCGGCCGAGCCCGGTGGTGCGCGTCCAGATCGCGGCCCACTTCGCGACGAAGCCGCCGGCGTCGTGGCGGGCGAGCGCCGCGTCCACGGCGGTGAACCGCACCGCCTGCTTGCCGCGGCCGATCGCGGCAGGCTTGCCCTCGGTGATCACCGCCCAGAAGGCCCGCGTCGCGTTCATGCGATCGCCGAGCGTGGCCAGCTCGCCCTCGCTCAGCCCGTACTCCCGCGCGGCGACCTCGGGGTTCTTGCGCAGCACGCCGACCGCCTTGTCGGCGGTGGTCTGGTAGCGACCGTACGAGGCGTCCATGCCCGAGGCGCCGATCGTGCCCGCGCCGATCTCGAGATCGCCCTTGTGGCCGCGCGCCTTCCCGCCCGACTCGTTCTGCGCGACCGCGTCGAGGAACCCGTCCCAGCCATCGGTCGCGCCCGCGTGATCGTCCGTCGCGCCGCCAGCCGACTGCACCTGCGCGATCACGTGGGACGCGTGGGCCACGACGTGCGCCACCGGCGTGTCGTGCCCGCCGTCCTCGCGCGCGTCCGGCGCGTGCGGCGTGGCCTCGGCCTGGCACAGCAGCTCCTCCACGTACGGGCCCGAGCGCGGCGCGCTCTCCGCGGGGAGCATCGACATCGGGCCGTCCCCGCCCGCGTCCAGCCGCGCGCGTCCGTCGAGGATCTGCGCGAGTTCGTGCTCGGCGCCGGCGGGCCTGGCGCCGCGCGGCTCCGGCGCCGACGCGTCATGCGCATCCGCCTCCAGCTGAAGGCCACGATAGACCTCGTGCGCGGTCGGGCCCGCCCCCGCGCGCCCAGCCCCGCCCTGCCATCCCGCCGGCTCCTCGACCCGCTCGACCTGCCCATCCCTGTCCATCATCGACAGGTGGCATTGCAGCCGCAGTGCCGAGCTTCGCGGCGCTGCTCATCGCAATCGAATCAGGTGCTTCACCCCGGACACCGACGGCGCGCACCTGTCCGCGCCGCCGTGTGTCGTCCGCTGTGTCAGTCGGCTACCGCGACGCGTCACCGCAGCCCCGCGCGGATCCTTGCGCCGGTCGATGGCGACGAGGATAGTCCGGCGATGGCCCCGGAACTGTCGCTCGAGTTCATCCAGAAGCTGCCCAAGACCGATCTGCACTGCCACCTCGACGGCAGCCTCCGCCTCGAGACGATCCTCGATCTCGCGCGCCACCAGGGCGTGACGCTGCCGACCACCGATCGCACGGGCCTGTTCGAGCTGCTCTACGCCGGCGATGTCTGCAGCTCGCTCGACGACTACCTCAAGGCCTTCGACATCACGTTGTCGGTGATGCAGACCGAGGAGGCGCTCGAGCGCATCGCGTTCGAGCTGGCCGAGGACGCCTGGCGCGAGAACGTGCGCTACATCGAGGTGCGCTACGCGCCGATGCTCCACACCCGCAACGGCCTGCGCCTGACCCAGGTCGTCGAGGCCGTGCTGCGCGGGCTGCGCACCGCCAAGCGCGAGCTCGGCATCCGCTACGGCCTGATCCTGTGCGGCATCCGGTCGATGAGCGCCGAGTCGTCGATCCGCATGGCCGAGCTGTGCATCGCCTTCAAGAACCGCGGCGTCGTCGGGTTCGATCTCGCGGGCAGCGAGGTCAACAACCCGGCCAAGCTGCACCGCCAGGCCTTCCAGCTGGTCATCGACAACAACATCAATTGCACCGCGCACGCCGGCGAGGCCTTCGGCCCCGACTCGATCGCCCAGGCGATCCACAAGTGCGGCGCGCACCGCATCGGCCACGGCACGCGCCTGGTCGAGAACGGCGACCTGCTCAACTACGTCAACGACCACCGCATCCCGCTCGAGGTGTGCCCGTCGTCGAACCTGCAGACCAAGGCCGCGAACGGCTGGGAGGGCCACCCCGTCGACTTCTTCGTCGACTACGGCCTGCGCGTCACGATCAACACCGACAACCGCCTGATGACCGACACGACCGTGTCGAAGGAGATCTGGCTGTGCCACCGCAACTACGGGTGGAGCCTCGATCAGATCAAGGACATCATCATCGCGGGCTTCAAGAGCGCGTTCATGCCGTACCGCGAGAAGGCCGATCTGCTCGCGGAGATCAGCGCCGAGCTCGCCACGGTCGTCGCGCCGGCGAATGGCAAGCCGCAGGTCGCGCCAGCGCTGGTGTCGAAGGTCGAAGCGCCGGTCGCGCCGGTCGCCGAGCCCGCGCCGTCGACGGACGCCGCGCGCCACTGACGATCAAAGCGTCGCGTCGGGCACGCCGGCGTCGGTGCCGACGGTGCACATGGGCACGATCGTGACGTCCACGCACTGGTCGCGGTGCACCTGGTAGGGCTGCTGGATCGTGCCGATGGTCTGGCCGTCGCCGGTGCCATACCAGCTGATCTGCGCCTCGAGTCCGTCGGGCGTGCCCGGCGGCCATCGCCAGAAGAGCTCGATACGGTTGGGCGCATAGGACGGATGCACGTACACCGCGTCGGTCTTGCGGAGGGTCGCGCCGCCGGCGCCGACGTCGATCGCCCAGTCCGGCCCCGCCGGGATGATGCCCTGGCACAGCGGCGCCGACAGGTCGACGACCACGTGGAGGCCGGAGCCGCCGTCGCAGCCTACGATCGGCGCATCCGGCGCCGCGCGTTCCGCGTCGCATGCACCGAGCGCCGCGCACGTGAGGAGGAGGGCTGCCCGCGGGGTCATGGTGCCGATGAGAGCACCTCGCGTGCCGCGCCGCCGCATGTGATCGCGCGAAGTTGGCGCGCGCGAGATGGCGCGCGGGCGGCGCGACCGCGACACCCGTGCCGCGCTTCGATCACTCCGGCGGCAGGAGGACCGTGTCGATCACGTGGATCACGCCGTTCGAGGCCTCGATGTCGGCCTTGATCACCGTCGCGCCGCCGACCTTCACGCCGTTCGACGCGTCGATCGTCAACTCGCCGCCCTGGACGCTCTTGGCCGAGGTCAGCTTGGCCGCATCCGCCGCCATCACCTTGCCGGCGACGACGTGGTACGTGAGCACCGCCGTGAGCTTGCCCTTGTCGGCGAGCAGCGCGTCGAGCGCGCCCGGCGGCAGCTTCGCGAACGCCTCGTCGGTCGGCGCGAACACCGTGAACGGGCCCGGGCCCTTCAGGGTCTCGACCAGGCCGGCCGCCTTGATCGCCGTGACCAGCGTGTTGAACGAGCCCGCGCCGACCGCGACATCGACGATGTCACCGGCCGCCTTCGGCGCCGTCATGTCCGCCGGCGTGGTCGCCTCGGACTTCGCCGCGCCACCACAAGCCGCGAGCGCCGCGGCGAGGAATACACCCATGAGCTGCTTCATATGATCTCTCCTGCGCGGCGAGCCGCGCGGTCCGATGTACCGGGTGCAGCCTAGATGTCGGCGCGCGCCGGAGGTTTCACGCGCCGAGCGCGGCCGCGACTTTCGGCAGCACGACCTCGGCGTAGGCGCGCACCACGCGCACGCGCAGATCGGGTGACTCGCCCGCGGGGTCGATCGAGTACACCGGCACGCGATTCTGTCGCGCGCGCGTGAGCACGAGGTCGGTGACGCCGACCGCGAACGACGTCCCGACGAACAGCACCAGCGAGGCGCGGTTCGCGGCCTGGCGGACGCGCTCGAACTGATAGTCGGCGTGGCCGGTGTAGTACTCGTCGAACCACAGCACGTGCTGGCGCAGGCGCGCGCGACACACGGGGCAGCGCGGCACGTTGGCGTCGACGGGATCGGCCAGAAACGGCGCGATGTCGACGTCGGCCCGCGCGATCGAGCCGCGCGGCGCGCCGAGCTCGCACGACTGGCGCGAGCAGCGCACGCGATCGACCGAGCCGTGGACCTTGACCAGCTCGCGCGACCCCGCCTGCTCGTGCAGCAGATCGACGTTCTGCGTGACCAGCAGGAACGTGCCGCCGCGCGCGAGCTGCCAGCGCTCTAGCGCCGCGAGCGCGCGGTGCCCGTCGTTGGGTAGCGCGCCGTGCGCGCGATCGAACCGCGACAGGTACCAGCGCCACGAGCCCGCCGGGTCGCGCTGGAAGTAGCCGTTGGTGCCGAGCTCGGTGACGTCCTTCGACCAGACCGCATCGGGATCGCTGCCGCGAAAGGTCGGGATGCCGCTGGCCAGGCTCACGCCCGCGCCGGTCACGACCAGCACCAGCGCGTTCGCGCGCGCCGCGAGATCCGCGATCAGCGCGGTCGGGTCCCCGGCGCTCACGGCGGCACCATCGCCAGCGCCTCGCGCAGCGCGGCCTCGGCGGCGTCGTCGAACGCCACGAGGATCACGGTCCTCGGCAGCGGATGCGCCGCCAGCTCCGCGCTCACGACCGTGCACGCGACCTGCGCCGCGCGGTTCATCGGATAGCCGTAGATGCCGGTCGAGATGGCCGGAAACGCGACCGTCTTGAAGCCGTGCTCGCGCGCGATCGCGAGCGAGCGCCGGTAGCACGACGCGAGCAGCTCGCGCTCGTCGTGACCACCGCCGCGCCACTTGGGCCCGACCGTGTGGATGATGTGCTTCGCCGGCAGGCGATAGCCGCCGGTCAGCACCGCGTCGCCGACCTTGCACCCGCCGAGCAGCCGGCACTCGTGCAGCAGCTCCGGGCCCGCGGCCCGATGGATCGCGCCATCGACGCCGCCGCCGCCGAGCAAGCTCGAGTTGGCCGCGTTGACGATCGCGTCGACCGCGAGCGTCGTGATGTTGCCCTGGTGGATCTGGAGGCGCGCCATGGTGTCCAATGTACACCATTGAGAATGAGGGTCCACTGAAAGCGACGGGCGTGGCGGCGCCTACGCGATCGGACCCGGCCGCGCGTGCGGCGAGATCGGCCCGTACCTCCGCCAGCCATGCGTGAGGTGCCAGGTCGTGGGCATCACCACCGGCACGAACTCCAGGTGCCGGCGACGAGGATCGCGGTCCCATCCATCGAACGCGCGCGCCGAGGCGAACGGATCGAACGCGAGGTTGTGCGCGGTGATGTCCTCTCGGTGGCGCCGCCAGTTGTTCAGGACATAGGCCAGGGCGTTGCGGGTCTCGCGCAGCGTGGCCAGCGGTCGCGGGTGA
>JAIOQA010000038.1 GCA_021413675.1 Deltaproteobacteria bacterium
CGGGATCGAGGTGCGTGACCACGACGAACGCCATCCCGGTGTCGGGCGGCATCGTCGCGAAGAACTGCTCGTAGGCGTCGAGGCCACCCGCCGAGCCGCCGATGCCGACGACGAGCGAGGGCCGCCGCCGCGGGCGCGCGGGCAACGGTGCGCCCGGCGCGGCGTCCGCCGGGCTCGCGGGCGCGACGGGCTTGCGGGCGCGCGGTGCGCGCGGTGCGCGGGCCATCAGGCCCATCCCCGGGCGCGCGGATCGCGACGGGCCCAGGACCGAGCGTGGCGCGAGCGCGGGGTGGGTGCGGACATGGCGTCCGCCAGAACGCGCGGAGTCGAATCGTGCACGTCTTGCATCTCGGCCACAAGTTCTCGCGCTGGGCGCGGCGCTGCACAGGCGTGAGGGATGCGGTGCATCCGCCACCCCGTGCGCGGGCGCACGTGCGCGGGCGCTCGCGTCGTCGACCAGCGAGGCGCACGCGGCGGGCGTCCGAGGCGGACGCGATTCCTGATGACGATCGGAAGCACGACCGACCCGGGTGCAAAGGCGGGACCGCGCTCGCGGGCGGCGCGCGCAGCCGTTGCGCGGCCCGCGGCCCCGGTATGCTGGCTGCGATGGCCCTGCCCCTCCTCGACGAACACCTGCGGACCCCCGATGACGTCGCGCGGCTGTGCGCGCGCCGGACGCCCGACTGGCAGCTCGCCGCGATGACGCCGATCGAGGAAGGCCGCACGCGCGGTGAGGTCGTGCTGCGCATCGAGTGGCACGACGGCCACGGCTGGGGTGGCGAGCCGCGCAACATCGACGGCTTCGCGCTCACCGTCCGCGGCGTGAGCCACTACGCCCTCGCCGGGCCGCACGAGCCCGGCACCACGATCGGTCGCTTCGCGCCGGCCGCGCGCGGCGTCGGGCTGGTGCTCGGCGTGCCCGGATCGCTCGAGGTCGTGGGCGAGGCGATCGAGCTGCGCGCGCTGCCGACGCGCCAGGAGATCGCCGCGATCCGGCTGAACCCGGGCCGGATCACCGTCGACGCGCCGACCGCGTGGCGGTGGGGCGCGTGGCGCGAGGCGCTCGCCGCCCACGGCGCCGACGCGATCCTCTGGGCCGAGGGCGATGTCGTCGACGATCCCCGCCAGGGCGCGGAGCCCGGCACCGCGTGGGCGATCTACCTGGCGGGCACCGCGCACGACGGCGCATCGGGCATCTGGCTGCAGTGGCAGCGCGGCGGCGCGGGCACCCACGCGACCGCGGTCCGCCACGTCCGGTGTCCGGACACGCTGTGGCAGGCGATGCGCGCCGCGCTCGGCGATCTCGACGGCGCGCGGATCATCTGCGGCAACGCGCGCTTCGACGCGGCGGCGTGGCGCGCGTCGCTGGTGCCGTAGCGGCCGCTACGACGCGATCGCGCGGGCCGTTGGCATCGGCGCGGCCTTCGCCGCGACCGCGACGAACTCCTCGACGAAGCGCGCGTGCAGCGCGGCCGGGAGATCGTGGCCCATGCCCGGGAACTCGACGTAGCGCGCGCCCGGGATGGCCTTCGCGGTCGCGCGGCCCGCGGCCCGCGGCACCAGCGGATCCTCGCGGCCGTGCAGCACGACCGTCGGCGCGCGCACGCTCGCGAGGCGCTTGGTCCGGTCGCCGGACGCCATGATCGCGGCCAGGTGGCGCAGGAAGCCGCGCGGCGAGATGCCGCGCGCGAACGCCTCGCGGGCCACGCCGCGCAGCCGCGCCTCGTCGGGCGGATACGCCGGGCTGCCGATCACGCGCCACATCGCGAGGAACCGGACCTCGGCCTCCTCCACGGTCTTGCCGATCGGCGTGAGCAGGCCGCGCACGGCGCGCGGCTTCGGGACGTAGCGCCCGCCGGTCGTCGACATGATCGACGTGAGGCTCGCGATCCGCGTCGGGTGCTCGATCGCGAGGTGCTGCGCGATCATCCCGCCCATCGACACGCCGAGCACGTGCGCGCGCTCGATGCCGAGGCCGTCGCAGAGGCCGATCACGTCGCGCGCCATGTCCGAGAGCGTGTACGGCGCCGCGACCGGCAGGCCGAAGAAGCCGCGCGTGATGGTCGGCAGCGGCCGCGGCACCGGCAGGTGGTTGAGCCGGGTCGAGCCACCGATGTCGCGGTGATCGAAGCGGATCACCTGGAAGCCGCGCTCGACCAGCGCCGCGCGGAACCGCGGATCCCACATCACCAGCTGCGCGCCGATGCCCATGATCAGCACCAGCGGCTGACCTTCGCCCTCGATCTCGTAGGCGAGATCGATCCCGTTCGCGTGGATCGTCGGCACTATTTCGGCTTGTTCGGGTCCGGGAAGCCCTTGAGGCCCGGCAGGTCGTCGTCGTCGGAGCCCGAGCCGGGCGTCGGATCGGGTGGCTTGGTCGTGCCCGAGCCCCCGGACCCTGGTGTCGGATCGGGCGGCTTGGTCGAGCCCGAGCCCGGCGTCGGATCGGGCGGCCTGGTCGAGCCCGAGCCTGGCGTCGGATCGGGGCGCGTGCCGCCCGAGCCCGGCACCGGATCGGGCTTGGTGCTCGGCCCGTCGTCGACAGGCACGCCCGCGTCGATCGCCCCGGCCGCCACCAGCGGCACGCCCGGTCCTGGCACCGGAGGCGTCGGCCGCCGCACCTTCTGCGGCACGACCTCCAGCTGCACCGGCTCCTCGTGCTGGCCCTTCGCCAGCTTCTTGAGCTCGGCCTTGTAGGTCACGTTCTCGACCGGGATGAGCTCGATCATCTTCCCGGAGTAGCCCTTGCGCTTGAACGTGTAGCGCCGCGGGTCCTTGCTGCCGGGCACCTCGAAGTCCATCGGCGTCTGCCCGACGATCTCCTTCGAGGTCATGTCGTAGATGTCCGCGCCCTGCGGCACCGAGTCGAGCACCAGCGTCACGCGCGCCGGGATCGGCGGCTCGGGCGGCGGGGGTGGCGGTGGCGCCGAGGCGGTGCCCGCGCCCGCGCCCGCGTCGACGACGATCGCGACCGGCGCGTCGGTGCCGGTGCCCGAGCCGGCGCCGGCCTTGCCGCCTCCGAGGAAGAGCGCGGCCGCGCCGCCGCCGCCGGCGGCGAGCACCGCGAGCGCGATCCACGGCGCCTTCGAGCGCGACCGCGGCACCTCGGTGACCGCGGTGTCGGCCGGCACCGCGAGCGAGCCGGTCCACTCCGACTTCGGGCGCGTCGGCGAGCGCGGCGCCGGGGTCGCGAGCGGCACGCGCGGCGCCTGCACCGGGCGCTCTTCCTCGCCGTGCAGCGCGCGGATCGCGTTGGCCATCTCGTCGATCGACTGGAAGCGGTCCTCGCGCTGCTTGGCCATCGCGCGCTGGATCACGTACTCGATCTCCGGCGGCGCCCCGATCTCGGCGAAGATCGGCGGCGGGATCGGCGGCACCTCCTCGGTGAGGTGCAGGCTCAGGATCCCCATGAAGTTGTCGGCTTCGAACGGCACGCGCCCGGTGACGAGCTGGTACAGGATGCAGCCCATCGCGTAGACGTCGACGCGGTGATCGACCGGCTCGCCACGGGCCTGCTCCGGCGACATGTACTCGGGCGTGCCGAACAGCATGCCCGTGCGGGTCAGCTTGCGATCGCCCTCGCTGACCTCGGTGAGCTTGGCGATGCCGAAGTCGAGCAGCTTGACGAAGTCTTTGTGGCCGAGCCACTCGACGAGATAGATGTTCTCGGGCTTGAGGTCGCGGTGGACGACGCCCATCGCGTGCGCGGCGGCGAGCGCCGAGCAGATCTGCAGGAAGATGGGTCGGGTCCGCGCCCACGGCAGGCGCTGACCGGCGAGCCGCGCGCGCGCGATCTCCTCGTGGAGGTCGTGGCCCTTGAGCAGCTCCATCGCGAAGAACACGACGCCCTCGCCGGCCTGCCCGAAGTCCGAGATGTCGATGACGTTCTCGTGGCGGATGCGCGAGGCCGCCTTGGCCTCCTGCATGAAGCGCTCCACCAGGTCCTGCTTGCGCGCGAACTCGCCGTGCAGGACCTTCAGCGCGACCTGCTTCTCGAGGACGATGTGGGTCGCGAGGTAGACCGCGCCCATGCCGCCCTCGCCGAGCTTCTTCTGGACGAGGTAGCGGCCGTTGAGCACCTGGTTGACCAGGGGATCCGGCGGCGGCACGTAGACCGGCGCGCCCGCCGCCGGCACGTTGGGCAGGTACGCGGTCGCGCCTGCGGGCGCCGGCGTGGGCGCCGGCGCGATCGGCGCCTGGGTGATCGGCACCGGCGTCTGCGCCGAGTACAGCGCGGACTGCGACACCTGCACGCTCGGCGGCGCCGTGCCGTAGGGCGCGGCCACCGGGGGCGGCGTCGGCACCGGCTGGAGCGCCGGCTGCGCGCCGGTCTGGGGCCGGGCACTGGGCGGCATGGGCGTGCCGATGCGGGTCTTCTTGTCGTCCGCCACTGGTGCCTAGCCTAACATCACTCCTGGGTCGGTTCGACCAAATCGCCCAGCTCCGCGGCCCGGATCATGGCCGAGCCCACGTGCTGGACGTAGTCGATGCGGACCGTGCGATCGACCGCGGAGTTGGGCACCGCGCCGAGGACATCGAGGCCAGCCGCCGCGAAGTCGCGATCGGGCGCGACCTGCTGGCGGACCAGGTAGGCCAGGCTTGCCCGGATCTGCCGCGCGAGCGCGGGATCGGCCTGGCCGGTGCGCGCGCCCAGCTCGTAGGTCGAGATCATCGCCTCGGTGCGCGAGCCGGTCGGCGTGTTGCTCGGCACCAGGAACGGCGCGGTGCTGTACGCACCCGCCCAGTCGTCGCCAGCGTCGCCGGGCGCGGCGTCGAGTTGCTGGCCGCGCAGGAAGGCGCCGTAGTCGGCGCAGAACGCGGCGTACGCCGGCTTCGCCAGCGCGGGGTCGAGGGCCTCGGCGGCGATGCAGGTCCAGTGCTCCTCGGCGAAGAAGAAGCCGCCGAGGAAGAAGTCGTACCAGTCGACCAGCCAGTCGAGCGCGCGGGTCGCCGCCGCGCCGTAGATCGGATCGCCGGTGACCGCGTGCAGGCGCGCGAGCGCGAGCGCGGCCTCGCCCGAGAAGTACGGCAGCATCGCGGCCTCGTCGCGGGTGCGGGTCGCGACGTCGTAGTAGTGCGCGAACGAGCCGTCGGCGCGCTGCATCGCGAGCACCCAGCGGCCGAGGCGCAGCGCCAGCGGCCGGTAGCGCGGATCGCCGGTGGCGCGCTCGTACTCGACGAGCGCGACGATCGCGAGCGCGGTCGAGCCGAGCGAGGCCTTGATCTCGCTGGCGTCGCGGACGCAGGCGTAGGCGCCGCCGGGGCCGTCGCCCGTGCAGCCGCCGGCGTCGACCAGCTGCTCGAGGTGGCCGACGGCGCGCTCGATCGGCGCGCGCAGCCAGGCCTCGTGCGTGAGCCGATAGGTCTGCGCGAGGAAGTACGTGACGCCGGCGTGGCGCGGGATGCTGTAGCTGCCGGTCGCGGGATCCGAGCGCGCGCCGGTGACGAGATCGTGGGTGTAGACGTAGCGGCCCGACGGCGCGAGGTGCGCGACGAGGTAGCGCGCGCCGGCCAGCGCGCCGGCGCGGAGGTTGGCGGCGGTCGGCGCCGGGCCGGGCGGCAGGCCGCGGTCGAGGGCCAGCGGCGCGTGATCCGGGCCCTCGACGAAGGCGTCGGTGCGGAAGCGAAACCACGCCGCGACCGGCGATCGCTGCCCGCGGGTCAGGATGCGCGCCGCGAGCGCCGGGTCGAAGCCGACCGCGACGTCGGGCACGAACCCGACGGCGTGCTCGCGCTTGACCAGGTTGTCGTCGACGACCTCGCCGGGCAGGAGCAGCGCCTCGCGGCCATCGTCGAAGCGGACGCCGACGCCGTCCTGGCCGGGCACCAGCGCCAGCGCGGCGATCAGCTCGTCGCTCACCGCCGGCACCGTCACGGTCGCGACCCAGGGCGCGTCGCTGCCGAGCGCGGCGCGCGCGGTCACGACGTCGATCTCGAGGCGCGCGGCGGCGCGATCGGCGGGGGCCAGCGCGGCGACCAGGGGCTGCGCGACCAGCGCCTGCGCGGCGGCGGTGGTCGCGGCGGCGATCGTCGGGCCCTGCCCCAGCGCCCGCGCCCGGCGCGTGCCGCGCGACCACAGCGAGATCGCGACGGTGTCGTCGAACGGCGCGAGGATCGCGGGGTCGCGCGCCGCGGAGCTGGGCTGGCCATCGAGCGCGCCGCGGGCGATCGCGAGCAGCGCCGCGCGGGCCGGCGCCGCCAGCCGCGGCGGCGCGACCAGCCGCGCGCCGATCATCACGTGCGCGGTGACCGCCACGAACACCAGCGACGGGCCGAGCCAGATCGCCGCGAGCGCGAGGCGGCGACGCCCGGTCACCGCGCCTCGCGTGGTCGCGCCACGCCGAACGCGCGCCGCCCGGCCCGGCCGCGCAGCCAGGCCAGCTCGAGCGCGGGCACCAGCGCGACCAGCTCGATCACGAGCAGACCGGCGATCAGCGCGAAGCCCACGGCCGAGGCCCCGAGCGCGCCGTACACGCCGGCGAGGAACGCCGCGTCGACCGCGATCGCGAGCAAGAGCCAGGTCGCGATCGCGAGCAGGCCGAGGCAGCCGCCGCACGCGAGTCGCCAGCCCCAGCGCCCGCCGAGGAGCACGCCAGCGCCGGCCACGCCCGACCACAGCGGCAGCGTCCACAGGAGCGCGCGATCGGTCGCGTGCCGGCTCGCGACGATCGACGCGACCGCGACCGCGTAGAGCACCGCGAACCCGAGGTTCAGGCCGCCGTAGATCCACCGGCGCGGATCGCGCCGCGGCGGCGATGTCCGCGATCCGGACGAAGCAGTCCGGGCACCGGACACCGTGGGCGCGCTCGGCGGCGCGCTCGGCGGCGCCGGGCCTCGTCGCTTCGCGGTCGCGCGGCGGCTCATCGGTGCGCGAGCATACGCAGGCTCGCGGCCGCGACTCCAGCGCGCGCACGCCGCAAGATTCCGAGCCATTCGCAGGCGCCGCGAGGCCAGCGGCGGCGAGGCCCGGTGCTAGGCTCCGCCGCAGGAATCGAGGAGAGAACTCATGGCTGCATCATCCAATCGCTGGTCGTTCTTCCGCGCCGGCGGCGTCGATCAGGTCGTGCTGTCGAGCGGCGCCGACATCGTGCGCCTCGACGAGCTCGATCCCAAGCTCTGGGTCGCGCTGTCGATGCCGGTCGCCGGCGTCGCGATCGATCGCCGCACGCTCGAGCTGCTCGACTCCGACAAGGACGGCCACATCCGTCACCCGGAGATCCTGGCCGCGGTCGCGTGGGTCAAGGCGACCTACAAGGACCACGAGCAGATCATGAAGGGCGGCGACAGCGTGCCGATCGCGGCGCTCGCCGACGGGACGGTCAAGGCCGCCGCGCTGCGCATCCTCGCCAACCTCAAGAAGGAGGCGAAGGCGATCGCGCTGGCCGACGCCACCGCCGGCGAGAAGATGTTCGCCGAGACCCGGTTCAACGGCGACGGCGTGGTCCCGGTCGACGCCGCCGAGGGCGACACCCGCGCGGTGATCGAGGAGATCATCAAGTGCCTCGGCGCGGTCACCGACCGCAGCGGCAAGCCCGGCGTCGACAAGGGCAAGACCGATCAGTTCTTCACCGAGGCCCGCGCCTTCCGCGACTGGCAGGCCAAGGCCCACGCCACGACCGCGCCGCTCGGCGAGGCCACCGCGGCCGCCGCCGACGCGGTCCGCGCGGTGCGCGCGAAGATCGACGACTACTTCACGCGCTGCCGCATGGCCGCGTTCGATCCGCGGGCCGCGGTCGCGCTGGCCGGCGCCGACGCCGATCTCGCCGCGCTCTCGCCCAAGGCGCTGTCGGCCGCCTCGCCCGAGCTCGCCGCCTGGCCGCTCGCCAAGATCGAGGCCGGGCGCGCGCTGCCGCTCGGCGTCGGTGTCAACCCGGCGTGGGCCGCGAAGCTCGCGACCTTCGCCGCGGTCGCGGTCGGGCCGATCCTGGGCGCGGGCAAGACCGCGCTCACCGAGGACGACTGGCGCGCGATCACCGGCAAGCTCGAGAGCTACGAGACCCACCTCGCGGGCAAGCCGCAGACCGCCGTCGAGCAGCTCGGCGGCGAGCGCCTCGCCGCGATCCTCGCCGGCAGCCACGAGGCCACGATCGCGGACCTCATCGCGCAGGACCTCGCGGTCAAGCCCGAGGTCGACGCGATGACCGAGGTCGAGCGGCTGTGCCGCTACCAGCGCGACCTCGTGAAGGTGCTGCGCAACTACGCCAACTTCGCCGACTTCTACGGCCGCAAGGGCGCGGTCTTCCAGGCCGGCACGCTCTACCTCGACAGCCGCGGCTGCGCGCTCACCGTCGAGGTCACCGACGCCGGCAAGCACGGCGCGATGGCGGGCATGGCCGGCGCGTACCTCGCGTACTGCGACCTCGCGCGGGCCGGCGCCAAGAAGCAGATCGCCGCGGCGTTCACCGCCGGCGACTCCGACAACCTCATGGTCGGCCGCAACGGCGTCTTCGTCGATCGCGACGGCAAGGACTGGGAGGCGACGATCACCAAGATCGTCGACAACCCGATCAGCGTGCGCCAGGCGTTCTGGGCGCCGTACAAGAAGCTCGCGCGGATGATCGAGGAGAACGCGGCCAAGCGCGCGAGCGCGGCCGAGGCCGAATCGCACGCCAAGCTCGAGGCCACCGCGTCGACCGTGGTCGCCGCGATCGGCGTCGCGATCGGCGGCATCGGCACCCTGGTCGCGGCGATCATGTCGCCGCTGATCGGCCTCGGCATGTGGCTGCCGCTGGGCCTGATCGCGCTGATGGTGGTCATCAGCTCGCCGTCGATGTTCCTGGCGTTCATGAAGCTGCGCAACCGCAACCTCGGGCCGCTGCTCGACGCCAACGGCTGGGCCGTGAACACGCGCGCCAAGATCAACGTGCCGTTCGGCGGCGCGCTCACCGATGTCGCCGCGCTGCCGGCGGGCTCGGGCCGCAAGCTCGATGACCCGTACGCGGAGAAGCCCACGCCGTGGAAGCTCTACATCGCGCTCGTGGTGCTGCTCGGCCTGGCCACCGGCTGGTACTTCGGCAAGCTCGACAGCACGCTCGAGAACTTCTCGCAGTCGCTGACGTCGGAGTCGGTGCTCGGCCAGAACGCGCCGATCGTCAAGGCCCGGCAGCTGAAGCCGGCGCTCAAGACCGCCGCCGACGCCACGGGCAAGGTCGCCGCGGCCGCCGTGGCCGCGGCCAAGGCAGCCGCGCCGAAGTGACGACCGCGCGCGCCTGATCGACCGCGGTCAGGCGCGCGTCACTGCTTGCGCAGCGACAGGCACATGCGCTTGCCCAGCGGGCTGGGCTCGGACGCATCCAGGAACGTGTAGCAGGTGACGACGCGCGTCGCGTCGATCGGCATCACCACGTGCAGCATGCCGGCGCAGCCGCGCACGATCGCACCCGACGGCAGGGTCTCGCTGGTCCGCTTCCCGGTGCAGGCCTTGACCTTCTCGTCGAGGACGCCGCGGTAGACGTCCTCGTCGGCGGCGGTCGCGTAGGCGATCCGCGGGTCGCCCTTCGCCGCAACGGCGGCGCGGCCGCGGCAAACGCTCCGGCGATCAGCGAACGGTCAGCGTGTACGCGTTGGTCGCGCCGCTGTAGCCGTAGATCTTCACCGTGCCGCCGGCGGGCAGGCTCACCTGCTCGGTGTCGTTGGTCGTGTCCGAGATCGCGATCTGCGTGCCGCTCGCGTCGTAGGCGACCAGGTCGAGGTCACCCGCGGCGTGGCTGAAGGCGATCGTCACCGTCCGCGCGCCGGACACCGCGAACCAGTCGCTGTCACCGGCGCAGATCTGCAGGCCGCTGGTCGTGCCGACGCCGATCGCCTTCGCCGCGGTGCGGCCGTCGTTGGGCTCCTGCGCGTCGGTGCACGTACCGCCGCCGCCGCCGAGCGCGCAGAACGCGGTGGCGGGCGCGCCCTCGGTCGCGATCGTGTCGACCGCGACGTCGCGCTGGTTGCAGCCCTCGTCCTCGGACCACGGCAGCCACGCGCTGGGCTGGCCGTGCGCCGCCGCGAACGCCTGCCAGCGCGCGTAGCCATCGGCCTGGTTCATGAAGACGGTCGGCGACACGCAGGTCCCCGCCGCCGCCGCCTTGGCCTGCTCGTCGGCCTCGAACGCCATCACCACGTCGTACATCGCGCTCGTGGTCGAGTTCCAGCAGCAGGTCTTGGACTGGCCGTACGACAGCTCGGCGAAGACGTAGTCGTCGGCGGTGCGGTACTGGCGATCGAGCGCGGTGCGGGTCGTGCCCCAGGTCCGCGCCGAGAGGTCGTAGAGGTCCTCGAACGCGCGCTCGCGCCGCTCGCGCGCCGAGCACGACGCCGGGTGCTGGCGCAGGTGCGCGCGGGCATCCGCGATCTGCGCGAGCAGCTCGGTGCGCTGCTGGTCGGGCGAGACCTGGCCGAGGATCTGCTCGAAGCGCGCCGGGCGCAGGCCGATCGCGGTGTAGTCGGTGGAGTTGATCCACGACGCCTCGTCGGCCGCCATCCAGGTGTTGGTCCAGTAGCCGCCGACGTTCTTGGCGACGCGCCAGCGCTTGGCGCCGCCGCCGAGCCTGGAATAGACGTCGCCCTCCCAGTTGGTGCCGGCGCCGCCGGCGTAGTCGCTCGTGAAGTAGCTCTTCGAGGCCTGGCCGCTCTCGCGCTTGCCCTGGCGGCGCGGCATCGAGCCCGAGATCGTGGTGATGTCGAAGTTGCCCTCGCCCAGCTGGACCACGTCCTTCACGACCAGCGTGTGGCCGATGCCGCTCTTCTGCCAGCGCTCGAGCAGCATGTCGCCGGGGCGGACCGTGTCGGGGACGATGTTGAAGGTGTTGGCGCTGTCGGCGAGGTTGGCCGAGCCCAGGTAGTCGAGCGCCATGACCGTGAAGTAGCCGGCGCGCTTGTTGAGGTGGATCTCGTCGAGGTACGCGCCGAAGCCCGCGCCGCCGACCACCGGCTGGATGTCGTCACCGCCGGCGACCTTCTTCTTGCGCAGGGTCGCGTCCTGGGGCCAGGGCGCGCCCGCGGCGGGCGGCGTGGCCGAGGTGTCCTTGTAGGCGATCGCGAACTCCGGCGACGACGCGTAGCGGCCGGTCGCGGTGCGCACCCCGTTGTGGCCGAAGTAGACCCGCTTGCCGGTGCCGTCGACCGACTCCATGAACCACGGCAGCTCGTACCAGGCCGAGAACGTGATGCGGAGGAACAAGGACATCTCCGCGCACTCGAGCGCCGGCGACGGCAGGGTCTTGCCCCACGGCGTGGACAGCTGGATGGTCTGGTACTGGCCGTCGGCCGAGGTGGTCCAGGTCATCGAGCGTAGCCACGCCTCGTACTTCTCGTCCCAGGTCAGGCCCGAGTCCGCGGCCCAGGCGACGCCCGCCTTCTTCGCGGCGGCGGTGTCCTTGTCCTCCCACTTGTTGCGGGCGGTCCAGACCTGGGTCCGGGTGGTGTTGGTCGCGACCAGGAGGCCCTTCCGGTACTCCGAGTCCTCCTTGCCGGGCGGCGGGGTCGGCTCGAGCGCGCCCTCCATGCCCCACTCGTCGTCAGGCGAGGGCGCTGCCTCCTCGGCGCAGGCGGTGATCGCGGCGGACGCGATCGCAGACACGAGGACCAGTACGAGCCGTTCCCGGAGGCGCATGGTCGAACCCTTCAGCACGTGCCGTGCCGGGTGCGGGCGCGTGTCTGCTCAGGTAGTTACGCCCGCGACCTGTCCGCCATCCGGCCGCCGGCCATTCGACTGGCCAGGTCGACAGTTCCCGCTGGGGCCTGCCGTGCTCCCGTGTATCGTGGATCCATGGCCGACACGCCGACGCCTCGGTCGCTCCGCCGCGAAGTGTTGCTCCCCGATCGCGCCAGCCCCGGCTGGGGCGCGCTGGCGGTGGCGGCCTCGGCGATGACCTTCGCCCTCGCCGGATCGCTGCTGATGATCCGCGCCACCAGCATGCGCCACGGCGCCACCATGGGGCGCGAGCACGTGTGCCCGGCTGCCGCCGAGACGGCCATCGTGCACCAGCAGCCCGCGGCGCCGCCGCCGGCCAGCGCCTGCCGCGGGCCGGTCTACCAGAGCCACAACGGCGCGGTCGAGGCGGTGTTCGAACTCTGCCCCGACGGCCTGACGGCGCCGTAGCGCCTCGTCAGGGGATCCACGCCGCGTTGATGCGCGCGTCCACGCGCGCCGTGCCGCGATCGTTCGGCGGCGGAAACGCGACGCCGCGGACGAGCGCCGCGATGCAGGCCGGCGCGCTGCCGGGCTCACCCGCCGAGGGCACCGTGGGCCGGCCGTCGCGGCCGATCGTGAAGCCCACGCGGAGCGTGCCGAGCGGCGCCTCGCGCGGCGCCGCGGCGACGCACGCCCGCATGCCGGTGGCCTGCGCGCGGAGCGCGCGACGCACCGGACCCGGGTCGAGATCACCGTCGACGATCGGCTGATCGACGAACACGTAGGCCCCGTGCAGCGCCGGTCGCGACCAGTTGCGGAGCGCGACCACCGTGAGCCGCGCGGGCACGAGCGCGTCGAGGACCGCGATCACGCGTTGCACGGTGATCGCCGGCGTCACGCCCAGGTAGACCGGCGGCAGCCCACCGATCGGGCCATCGATCATGCCCGTGGGCGGCGCGGCCTTCTCGACTGCCGCCGCCAGCGCGGGGCCGTCGAGCTCGTCGCCGCGCCAGGCGATCACCGCGATCGGCGCCCCGTGCGGGCCGCGGACGTGCGCGCCGTCGGCGTCGAGATCGATGGCGACGTCCTCGCGATCGACCAGGCCGCGGCGATCGAGGCCGAACAGCACGGTCGACCGGGCCAGCCCGGCGTCGGTCGCGACCACGAGCGCGGCCAGGCCGGGCGCGTCGGCGAGGAGGCCGACCAGCGCCGACGCGGGCGCGCCGCGATCGGCGAGCACCGCGAGGCGCAGCGACCGGGGCTGGCGCGGCCAGGCGATGCCGCCGACCTGCTGTCGCTCGGCGGCGGGCACCGTCGGGGTCGGCGGCGCGTCGACGCCCTGACCAGCGAACGCGGCGTCGGACTGCGGCGGCGCGATCGACCCGGCCGGCTCGTCGGCGGCGAGCTTGTCCTCGTCGAGCGCCATCGCCGGCGCCTCCTCGGGGGCCGGCGGCAGATCCGCGGCCGGCGGCGGCGCGGTCGGCGCGGCCGGCTCGGTGGGCTGGATCGGCGCCTTCTCGGCGATCGCGACCGCGAGCGCGTCGGGTGGCATCGCGGCATCGATCGGCCCGGGCTCCGGGGGCGTGGGTGACGCGCTGGCGAACGCGCGCGCGAGGTCGGCGCGCGGCCGGCCGAGCGCGACGCCGTCCAGGAGCGCGCGCAGCTGCTGGCGGAACTCCTCCGCATTGCGCGCCGGCAGGTACGCCCATGTCGCGACGCCGTCGCCCGGCAGCACACCGGCGCCGCGCGCGCCGCGCGCGTCGAGGTAGACGAACGCCGCGACGCGGGCGTCGAGCGGCGCGGTGCGCGCGGCGGTGGGCAGCGAGACCGGCGGCGAGGTCTTCGCGCCCGGCGCGGGCTGGGGCGAGCCGGAGCCCGGCGGTGGGTCGCCTGCGCTCTTGCACCCCGCGAGCGCCGCCGCGCACGCCATCGCCATCATCGCCTTGCGCAACCGGACCTCCTCGATCGGCGCGCGTGGCGCGGCCTCACGCGCATCGTAGCGCAGCCGGCTGCGGCGCCGCGGCCGACCGCGCGCGCGGCGCACGCCGTGCCCGGCGCGGCGCGGATCAGCAGCCCGGGCGCGGGGACGGATCCGCGGGCATTGCCGACGGCAGGATCATCCGCAGGTACTGGTACTCGGTGTCGCAGAACACCGCGGGGCCCTGCCCCTGCAGCACGGCGCGCTCGGGGAACGGCCGGTCGCCGCCGGCGTCCATCAGCCGGTTCGGCTCGTCGCCGGGGTCGTGGTAGCCGTCGCCGCCGGGGTTCGCGAGCCCGAGCGAGTGCCCGACCTCGTGCGCGATCGTGCCGCCGAGCAACGAGCCCATCGTCCACACCGCGCAGCCGATCCGGGTCGTGCGATCGGGCGCCGGGCACGCATCACCCGAGGTCAGCGTCATCACGCCGCCGGTGAGATCCGCAGCGGTGATGATCGCGCCGCGATCAGGCCGGAACGGATCGAAGACCTGATCGAACAACGGGTCGGCGCCGTCGAGCGACTTGCCGACCGCCGGGTGCTGCGAGAACCCCATCAGCGACTCGACGAACACGCCGCCGTAGCCCGGGAAGCCGTCCTGCTGGGTCTGCGCGTTGACGCCGCCGAGGCGGTCGTAGAGTCGCAGGTTGTCGGTGTCCTTGCCGGGCGAGTTGTCGTAGCCGAACAGGCCCATGCCGTTGGGATCGGGCCCGGTGATCTCGACCTCGGCGTAGAGCGCGAAGTCGGTCGGCGGCTCGAGGCGGAAGTCGATGTTGACCGCGGGGTACGCGGCGCGGACGACGTCGAGGATGCGCTGGCGGATCGCCGCGTCGACCGCGCGCAGCCCGAAGAACCGCAGGCTCTCGACGTACGACGGCGTGAAGTTCAGGTACACGACCTGCCGCACCGGCGCGATCGCCAGCGCGAACGGCGCGCCGGTGCCGGTGACCTCGTCGGCGCCGTAGCGCGTGATCGGCGTGACCGTGCCGGTGAACATGCCGGTGTCGTGGCGCAGATCGAGCGCCTGGCCGAGGGAGTCGTCGGTGCTCATGACGTAGCGGACCTGGCGACCGTCGACGAAGTCGGGGATGAGCAGCAGATCGACCGGCACCGCCTGGGGCGCGCCGGTGCGCAGGAACGTGCCGGTCAGGTGGATCTCGGTGAGCGCGTTGCCGGTCGCGCCGCCGACGAAGCCGCCGCCGTCGATGAAGACGTACTGGCCGAGCGACGCCGCGCCCGGATCGATGCGGAACACCGTCGGCCGCACCAGATCGAAGCTCGCGGCCTGGGCCGTGCCGCGGGTGACGACGTCGGTCGCGAGGTGGTTCTCGAGGGTGACGGTGCCGGTGAACGTGCCGGGCTGGATGCCCGCGATCGACGGCGCGAACGGGAACGTGCCGCGATCGCGCGCGAGCGGATCGGTCGGGGTCACCGGGATCTGGGCGGTCGCGATCGGCGTGCAGCTGCCACCGCTGGCCCGCTGGAAGCAGCCGCTGACCGTGGCGAGGGTCTGGCCCTCGCCGCCGCCGAGCAGGAGCCCGCTGCCCTGCACCTCGATCGCGTCGTTGACGAAGATGACCGTACCGACCGCGAGCGCGGCGTCGGGGATGAGCGACTCGCGGAACTGCAGCGACACCGCGAGCGGCGCGCTGGCGTACAGCTTGCCGTCCTCGGCCGACAGCACCTCGATCGTCGCGTCGCCGACGAAGTCGAAGTCACCGCCGTGCTGGCGGATCCACTGCGGGTCGAGATCCGCGACCATGCGGCCGTAGTCGACGAAGCGCGCGCCGAGCGCGACGTCCATCGGCGCGCCGTTGGCGGTGCCGACGAAGTGGATCGCGCTCTGTCCCCAGGCCGCGTCGACGAACGACTCGCCATCGAGCTGGATCGCGGAGCCCGGCACGATGATCTGCGGCGCGACCCGCGTGAGGGTCAGGCCCTCGAGGCCGACGTCGATCGGATCGGACGACGACGCGCAGCCCGCGAGCGCCAGCGCGCCCGCGAGGGCGACCACCGCGCGACCGATCGTCATGGGACTCCGAGGGCTCACTGGATGTTGATCGTGATGTCGTAGAGGTTCGAGGAGCCCGCCCAGCCCCGCACCACGACATCATAGTAGCAGCCGCTCGCGCAGCCGGTCGTGATCGGCCACTCGAGGTGCTCGTCGGAGTCGGCGCTCTGGCCGTGGGCGACCGTGCAGGTCGCGGGGTTGGCCTCGGTGCACGGGGTCAGGTCGGTGCCCGCGGGGTTGATGAGGTGCAGATCGAGGTCCTCGGTGTCGTTGGCCTGGCCGAAGGTCAGATCGACGACCAGCTTGTCGCCGTCGAACAGCAGCACCTCGTACCAGTCGTCGTCGCCCGAGCAGATGACCTGGGTGGTCGAGGTCGTGGTCGGGTACGTGGTCGAGCGCGCGTGCAGCGCGTCGTCGTCCTGCTCGTTGGTGTCGTCGGTGCAGGTCGCGGCGCAGCTCATCGCGGTCTTGCTGTACGCCAGCGTGTACGTGTTCTCGGCCTGGCCCCACGAGTAGACCCGGGCGTAGTAGCGGCCCGCCGTGAGGCACGAGGTGACGGTCTCGGTCGAGGTCAGCCCGGTCGAGCTGGTCACCGGCGTGCCGTCGGAGGCGTAGAGCCCGAGATCGAGATCGCTCGCGCTCGTGCCGGTCAGGGTCAGCGTCACCTGCGCATCGGCGGTGAGCACGATCGGGAACCAGTCCTCGTCGTCGTCGGTGCCGCCGGGCAGCGGGCAGCTGGTCGCGCTGGTCGCGCCGGTCGCGAGCCCGGCCGCGGTCGCGACCTGGGTCCGGCTGTCGTCGTCCTCGTGGGTGTCGTCGTGGCAGGTGCCGCCGCCGGTGCACGAGCCGGTGTCGGGCACGCACTGCCGCGCCATCGCGCCATCGACCGAGGTCACCGCCGTCGCCGAGCAGGTGAAGCCCGCGCCGCAGTCGCTCGGCCCCGCGCAGGCCTTGAGGCAGTACGAGTCGCTGGTCGCGCCGACCCGGGCGCAGAGCGTGCCGGTGCCGCCGCACTGCACGTCGGCGGTGCAGGTATCGCAGAGCCCGGCGTTGCCGGTGCCGCCCGGGTTGGTGACGGTCATCGCGTAGGTGCCGGTGGTCGGCGCCTGGGTCGTGTGATCGCAGTCGCCCGAGGTGTCGTCGTCGTCATCGGCGACGATCACGTAGTAGAGGTCGGCGGTCGATCCGGTCGGCAGGCTCGCCACCGGATTGGGGACATCGGCGGCCCAGGTGCCGTTCTGCATCGTGCCCTCGATGAGGATCATCGACAGCTGGGTCATCGCGCCGAGGTCGGGCGGCGACGCCGGCGGCGTGGTCGCGTAGTAGAACAGCGGCGCGCGCTTGAGCCCGACGTCGTCGGAGATCGTCGCGTCGACGGTCAGGTTGGTGATCGTCGCGACGTCGGCCGCGGTGTGCGTGATCACCGGGGCGCCGCCCGGGCACTCGCGGTTGGGCTTGCGCAGCACGATCAGGTAGTTCTTGATCGTCTTGGGGTTGTCGCCGTCGTTGGCCGACAAGGACAGCGTGTAGCGATCCTGAGCCGCGATCTGCTCCGGGGTCGGGCACCAGTTCCACTGCGCGGTCGTGCCCGCGCCAGGCTGGAGCAGCGCGCCGTCGATCAGCGGCTCCTCCTGCGCGATGTCGACCGCGGCCGAGTCCTGATCGTCGACGACGACATTGATATCGAGGCACTGCCGGACCGCGAGATCGAGGGTCGTGCCGGTGCCGAGCGGCTGGCGGAACACCGGCGCCGAGGCGCCGCCGATCGCCGAGCGGACATCGATCAGCACGGTCGTGGTCGTGGTGTGCGCGCCGTCGGAGGCGGTGAAGTCGATGTAGTGGGCGCCGACGTCGGCGGCCAGCGGGGTCCAGCGGAACACGCCGATGCCGTTGGGCGTGCGCGCGACCGTGGCGACCTGATCGATCGCGGGCGAGTCGGCGTGGAAGCCGAAGTCGAGGCGATCGCCGTTGGGATCGGTCGCGACCAGCTCGACGCGGAGCTCGACGCCGACCTGCGCGATCTGATCGCCGACCGGATCGAACTCGGGTCCCTGGCCTCCACCGCAGCCCGGAGTGGCTAGCGCGGTAGCCAGCACGGTGGCTACCGCGAGCGCGTGAGTACTCAGGGACGTGAGGATCCGCATCGATTTCCCTCCGCAAGGGTCCGCAAGCGACCCGCGCCGCGCCATTGTGCAACTAGCGGGCCCGGAGTGGATCCGGTGAAGATCACACCGATCACGATCGCCGGGATGGTCCGACCGAGGGCGCGGGCCGGACGAACGCCCGCCGCCCGGACGCGGTGGCCGCGGACCGGACGCCCCTGCGGTCGACCGCCGGCGCGATCAGACGCCGAGGAACAGGCGGTTGCCGAAGTTCCGCTCGAGCTCGGCCGCGAAGATCTTCTGCGCGGCAGCGTCGATGTCGTACGCGACCCGCTTGAACTCGAAGGTCCGCTCCTCGGAGTCGTAGATCGTGTAGCTCGCGCGGTTGTCGTAGTCGCGCGGCTGGCCGACCGACCCGACGCTGACGATGTAGCGGTGCTCGGGGCGGACGGTGAACTTCTGCGCCACGACCTCGTAGACGTCGGTCTTGGTCAGCGCGAAGGCCTTGCAGAGGTGCGAGTGACCGATGAAGGTCACGGTCGCGAGCTGGTCCCAGAGATCCAGGCAGCGGGCGGCCTGCTCGACGGAGAAGATGTACTCGAACTCCTCGAGGTTCACCGGCGAGCCGTGGCAGAAGTTCACGTCGCCCTCGCGCATCTCGTAGGGCAGCCCCTTGAGCCACGCCATGTTCTCCGCAGTGAGCTGGCGCGAGTGCAGGTCGAGGGCGTTGCGCGCGGCGTCGTAGTAGTACGAGTAGTCCATGCGGCCGGCGACGGCCGCGTCGTGGTTGCCGAGGATCGTGAAGGACGCCCGGCTACGGACCAGGTCGCAGCACTCGTTGGGCGAGGCGCCGTACCCGACCGTGTCGCCGATGCAGACGTACTTGTCGATGCGCTCGGTGCGATACGCCTCGAGGACCGCTGTCAGGGCCTCGATGTTGGCGTGGATGTCGGAAAAGATGCCGATGCGCATGACGGGGGCCGGAGCCGCAGAAAAATGATACTCGGTTTCAATCCGAGGGCGATGCTTCGCGTCCGGGGATTTCGCGTGCGAACGCGCGCGGCGGTCGGTTACCGGTCACCGGCAGCCGCGAAACCATCACGACTCGATCAGATCGCTCTCGTCCAGCTCGGCGCTGTCGTCGTCGGCGTCGTCGAGATCGATGAGGTCGGCGTCGTCGAGCATCTCCATCGCCCCCGAGGCATCCAGCGCCTCCAGGCCCTCGGCGGCAAGATCGGGCAGCCCGCGCTCGAGCGCCTCGAAGAAGCGGCGGGAGAACGCGCGATTCACGGTCACATCGCGCCCCGGCGACGAACCGCCTGTCGCACCGGCCCGCACCTGTAGGTCGTCGCGAGCGGCGGGCGCCATGAGCTCGAGCGCGGTCCGCGCCACCGGCGCGACCACGCTCTGCCCCGCGGCGAGGGTCTCGACGGCGGGGCGGCCGCCGCGCACGCCGATGTGGGCCATCGCCCAGGCGATCCGCTCCCGGGCGCTCGCGGTGGCCTGCGGGCCGAGCCGACCGAGGCGGCTCGCCAGCGGCATGAGCGCGCCCGGGCCCACCTGCCCGACCGCCCGCGCGACCTCGCGCCAGATCTCGGTCGGCTCGGCGAGCAGGAGGTCGATCACCGACTCGGTGCCGGCCTCGGTGCGGAGCAGCGCCAGCGCCAGCGCGCAGCCGTGGCGCAGGAACGCCTTGGAGCTGGCGAGCCCGGCGGTGAGCGCCGGCGCGGCGGCCTCGCCGAACTTCACCGACGCGCCGAGCACGCGCACCGCCTCGGAGCGGGCCATGCGCCGGGCCGCGGCCAGCACCGGCCGGATGGCGCGGGCCTCGCCGCGCAGGCACAGCTCGAGCGCCGCGGCCACGCGGTGGTGGCGGTCGTCGAGAAGCGCGAGCAACTCGTCGCTCGACTTGCCCTTGGGATCGAGCGCGGCGCGCGGCCGCTCGATCGTGCCGGACACGACCGGCTCGTCGGCGCTGGCGATCGGCTTGCCGTCGACGCGGCCGACGCTCATGCCCAGGGCCTTGGCCTCCTCGGCGAGCGCGTTGCGGTTGTCCTCGGCGGCGTCGCTGTCGAGATCGTTCGTCGCGACGTCGTGGGCCATCGTCTGGAACGCGCGCTCGAGCTTGGTAACCAGATCCTTGCGCGAGCGCGCCAGGCCCTCGGACACCGCGACCTGCGCGAGATCGGCGCCGACCCAGAGCCCGAGCTCGACGGCGCGCTCGAGCACGGCCTTGCGCTGGCGGTGCCAGAGGTCGAGCGGATAGCCGCGGATGCACACGAGGTAGTCCTCGCGCGCCGGCCGCGCGAACCGGCGGCAGACCGCGAGCGCGCGCCGGACCTGGCCGGCGGTCGCGAGCTGCGTGAGCTTGTCGGCGCGCAGCTCGGCGGCGTCGGGGTGCTGCTCGCCGAGGAGATCGTAGTCGGCGGCGGTCGCTGCCTTGCGGCCGCGGGCCGCCGAGGGCTCGACGCGATCGTGGGCGAGGCTGCGCAGATGATCGTTGGCGGCGCGCACGATGTACGCGACGTTGGGCGCGAGCGGCGCCGACAGCTCGGCCTTGCGCACCCGCCGGCCATCGACGACCAGCTCGACGGTCAGGGCGAAGCGCTTCTCGAGCGCGGCCAGCGCGCGGCGATCGAGATCCGCCGCGGGATCGAGGAGCGCGGTGACGCGGGCCTGGCCGGCGCCGCGCAGCGCCGCGGGCGCGCCGATGGTGATCGCGACGATCGGATAGGTCGGCATGCGGTGGAGCTGGACGCGGACGTCGAGCGGACCGCTCGCGAGCGCGAGCGCCGGGCCGGTGAGCCGCAGCGCGAGGCGCACGGTCGCGTCGTCGGAGGCGATCGCGTGGGCGGCGGCGCTGGCGGCGAAGCTGTCCACCCACGGATCGGGGCCGGCGGCGCGATCACGGGTGTGGGTGGTGAGCGGATCGCTGCCAGCGGGCAGCTCGTCGGGGCCAGCGGCCGCGGCCGGGGTCGGCGCGGCGGCGGGCGCGGGGGTGCCCTCGAGCTCCTCGATCTCGGTCAGCTCGTAGGGATTGGTGGTGCTCTCGTCGACCGGCACCGGCGTCGCGGCGCGTGCGGGCGGCACCGCGCGGACCGGCGCGGGCTCCGGCCTGGACGCCTCCGGCTTGAAGGCCTCCGCCTTCAGGGCGTCCGGCTTGGCCTCGGGCTTCGGCGCCTCCGGCCTGGCGACCGGCTCGAGCTTGGCCGGCGCGCGCGCCGCGCGCTGGCGCTCCAGGTCGGCGCGGTCGCGCTCGAGCAGCGCCCGCTGCCGCTCGAGCTCGGCGCGATCGCGCTCGAGCTGGGTCCGGCCGCGGTCGAGCTCCGCGGTGCTCGCCGCCAGCTCGCTCGAGCGGCGATCGAGATCGGTGGCGCGGCGCTCGACCTCGCCCTCGCGGACCGCCAGCTCGGCGCGGCGGCGATCGAGGGTGGCGCGATCGCGCTCGACCTCGCGGGCCTGCTCGGCGGCACGGGCCTGCTCGAGCATCTGCTCGGCGGCGCGCGACAGGTGATCGCGCAGGCCGCGTCCGCCGAACACGACGGCGAAGTCGCGCACGTACGCCGGCACCGGCACTGGCTCGGCGGCCAGCTCGGCGAGCACACGGGCGCGCTCGGCCAGCTCGCGGTGGCGATCACCGGTGCCGAGCACCAGCACGAACACCGGCGCCGCGGGGTCGTGATAGAGCACCGGCACGTCGACGATCGCGCGCGCGCCGTCAGGGCCCACGACCGCGTTCAGGGCCCGCGCCGGCTCGTCGTCCTGCAGCCGCATCGCCAGCTCGGGGTCGGCGACCGCGTCGACGCCGACGTGCACGGTCGCGGCGATCAGGTCACCCGACGGCGCGGTGAACTGGATCACCCGCGTGCGGGTCGTCCCCAGGGTTCCGCGATAGGCGTGTTGTGAAGGCGCACGTGCAGATCCCCGAGCCATTCCGACAGCAATACCGCCCAAGTGCCGGTCCGCTCAAGAACTCGGATGCATTCGCTTCACCGTTCGAACGATCGTCGGTCGCGGCGCGGGAATTGCGCCGCGGATGGTCAGATCAGTTCAGCTGGTCGCCGGCGTCCGGCGGGAGGTCGGCGACCTCGTCGGGCTCGTCGACGGCGAGCGTGGGCTCGAGCGCGGCCTCGGCGTCGACCTCCGCGCCCTCCTCCTCGAGCTCGCTGTTGCCCAGCATGTTGGCGGCGACCGCGACCAGCACCTCGTGGACGTGCTCGAGGGTGTCGAGCCGCCCGCACAGCGAGTAGAAGTCGTCGACCGAGACCTCGCCCATGCGCTCGAGGGCGCCCTCGAGGTGCGGCCGGATCCGCGACGGCGCGTCGAGGGCGGTGTCGAGATCCTCGAGCTCGTCGCGCAGGATCGCCGCGGCCGCGAAGCCCGCGGGCGCGAAGTGGATGCCGGTGGGCAGGACCATGCGCCAGGCCATCGGATCCTCGGCCGACAGGTCCCAGCGGCCGCCGAGGTGACGGCGGACGACCTCGCCGAAGTACGCGCCGGCGGTGAGCGCGATCAGCGCGACCGTGGCCGGCTCGGTGCCGGGCACCGAGCGCAGGTAGTGATCGAGCAGCGGCAGCGTATCGGAGTCGTAGGCGAGTTCGAGCCCGACCGCGCGCTTGACGTAGTCGACGGCGCGCGCGGCGTATTCCTCGACCTGGCGCGGCGGGTCGACGGCGGGAGTCATCGCACGGCTCGTGGCGTGGAACGCATCGGGGAAGTCTGCCCGGCGGATCTGGCACCGTCAACCGAGGCGGACCTGCCCGAAAGCGCGGGCCGATGGGCAGTGCGATTCAGCGGGTACCGGTCTCGACCAGCGCGAACTGGATGTCGCCGAAGCGCGAGCGCAGCTCGATCGCGGTCGGGCGCGGGCCGGTGCCGTACTCGGTGCCGCCGCCGTCGATCGGCCGACCGCCGGCGGCGGCGACGACGTGCGCGCCGGAGGTGTGGATCTGCACGCGCGCGAAGGTCCGGATCGTGACCGCGATGTCGCCGCGCAAGGACGCGATCACCAGCTGGCCGCCGGGCGTGGCGTCGCCGTCGAAGGTGATGTTGCCGCGCGTGGAGCGCAGCTCGACCGAGCGGCTCTTGACCCGGCGGCTGTCGATGCGCCCGTCGTGGACCGCCGCGGTCAGGCGATCGCCGCGGATCGTGTCGAGCGTGAGGTTGGCGTCGAGCGCCTCGGCGTCGACCGAGCCGAACACCTGCTGCAGCGACTGCGCGCCCGCGAGCGAGCGCGTGGTGACCGAGCCGCTGACATTCTCGACGGTGATCGCGCCGCCGCCGGTGTCGAGCTCGCCGCCGGCGTCCATGTTGACGAGCACCAGCTTGCCGTCCTCGACGCGGCCGATGACCCGCGCGTCGCGCGGCGCCTGGATGACCAGATCGATGCGGACCGCGCTGCGCGCGACCGGCACGGCCTCGCGGCCGCCGTCGACGGCGGTGACGATGCGGACCGCGCCGTCGGGATCGGGCACCAGCGACACGCGCAGGCGATCGAGCGCGGCGTCGTCGGGCGCGCGCTTCATCGCGAGGATGACCACGCCCTTGCCGTCGTGGCCCTCGACGCGGACGTCGCCGAGCGCGTTCTCGATCGTGACCGCGTGGATCGGGTGCTTGCCGGGCGCGACCTCGACCCGCGCGCGCTCGAAGACGCCATCGGCGGGCGGCGCGCCGGCGTCGGGCCCGGCGACCGCGGGCGCGGCGGCGAGCAGCGCGGCCAGCGCGAGCGCGGCCCTCGCCGTCATTGCGCCTCCGCGACGCGCACGCCGACGACGGCGCGCTGGGTGTAGTCGATGAGCGTCTGCCACGCGCGGGCCCGGGCGTGGTCGTCGGACGCGGCCGCCACCGCGGCGCGCAGCACCGTCACGCGGGCCGCGAACTGCTGGGCCTGCGCGCTCGACCAGGTCGGGCGCGCCTCCTCGGCGAGCGCCATCAGATCGTCGACGGCGGCGGCGTACGCGCGATCGGCGCGCGCGGCGTCGCCGGCGAGATCCTCGGCGACGTCCATCGCCACCGGCGCGACGGGCGCCACCGGCGCCACCGGCGCAGGCGCGGGCTCGACCCGGGTCGGGGCTGGCTCGATCTGGGCCACCGGCGCCGCCTCGCGACGGCCATCGATCACGGTCTTCACGCCGACCGCGACCAGCGCGGCGGCGGCGACGCCGGCCACCGGCACGAGCCGCGGCATCCAGCGCTGCCACCACAGCGCCAGGCCCGAGCGGCGGCTGTCGGCGACCTCGGCGGCGCCGAGCTGCGCCATCACCCCGGCCCACAGCGCCGGCGGCGGCTCGACCGGCGGCAGCGAGGTCAGCGCGTCGCGCAGGCGCGCGTGCTCGGTCGCGATCGCGTTGCAGTCCGGGCACGACCGCAGGTGCCCACGCACCGCGCTGGCCGTCGTCGGATCGAGATCCCCGTCGAGGTACGCGGTGAGCCGCTCGGTCGCGCCCTGGCAATTCATGACGGTTCGCCCTCCATCCCGGGACCGCTCACGCGCGGCTCCCGCCGGCGTGCTCGGCCGCGAGCGCCGGGCCGAGCAGCTCGCGCATCTTGGCGCGCGCCTTGTGGAGCTGCGACTTGGAGGTGCCGACCCGGCAGTCGAGGATCGCCGCGCACTCCTCGTGCGACAGGCCCTCGATGTCGTGGAGCACGAGGATCGCGCGGTAGCCGGGCGGCAGCTCGAGCAGCGCGGCCTCGACCTTCGCGGCCAGGCGCGGATCGCTCAGCGGCACCGGCGGCGCGGCGACGGTCTCGAGGATCTCGTCGCCGACCTCGGCGCGGCGGCCGCGCTTGGCGACGTGGCTGAGCGCGGCGTTGATCGAGAGCCGGTAGATCCAGGTGCCGAGCGCGGCCTCGCCGCGAAACGCCGCCAGGCCGCGGAACACGCGGACGAACACGTCCTGCGCGACCTCTTCCGCGTCGCTGGCGCCGACGATGCGGTAGACCAGCGCGAACACGCGGCGCTTGTATTGATGGTAGAGCGCCTCCATCGCGCGCGCCTCGCCGCGGCGACACGCCGCGATCAGCGTCGCGTCCGCGGGAGCGGGCGCAGCGGGGGTCAGCGGGCGGGGTCGAACCACGTCGATGTCGGCGCGCAGCGTGTCGGTCATGGCCACGGGTTCCTCGGTCGGCCGGCGGAGCGGCGCGGTCCCGTCTGGACCTCCGTCGGGGCGAGAGGGTTGCCTGGCCATGTCGCGGAGAAGGTAGCGGATCTCGAGCGCGATGGCCTCCCGCGTCGAGGCGCACCGCGGCGATCCCGCCGGCGGGATCGCGAACGTACCGATTCCAGGCAGTTGGCGGCGGTCGCGCAGACCTGTATCGTGAAACACGATGCTCGTGACCGCCGCTGGGGCCACTCGCCCGTGAACCGACCCCAGGTCGTCGGGGTCGGTCGGATTGCGGTGACGATCACGGGGCTCGCCGCGGATCTGCCGGACCCCGCCGCGGGCGCCGCCGCCGAACTGGCGGAGCTCGACCTCGCGCCCGGGCCCGGGGTGGCGGTGGCGGCGAGCGCGGCGCTCGCCCTCGGCTGTCGCGCGCGGCTCGCCGGATCGGTGGGCGCGGACGCGATGGGCGGCGTGATGCGGACGATGATCGGCCGGGCCGGCGTCGACGTCGAGCTGCTGCGGCCGAGCGGCCGATCGCGCGTGCTCATCCGGGTCGCCGGACCGCGCGGCAGCCACGTGCTGTGCGAGTTCGCCCCCGGCGGCGCGCCGCCGGCGTTCGATCTGGCCGCCGCGATCGACGACGCCGACGCGGTGCTGGTCGACGGCACCGACGTGCCGCTGCAGATCGCGGCGGCGGAGCGCGCGCGCGGCCGCGGCATCCCCGTGATCGCCGACGGCAGCGAGATCCGCGAGGGCCTGGGGGAGCTGATCGGCCTGGCCGACGTGCTCATCTCGTCGGAGCGGCTCGCGACCGAGCTGGCGCCCCGGGCCGAGCTCGGCGCCGCGCTCGAGTCGCTCGCCGCGATGGGCCCGCGCGCGGTCGTGATCACCCTCGGCGGCGCCGGCGCGATCGGCCTGCACGGCCGCCAGGTCGTCGAGTGCCCGGCGTTCCCGGTCGACGTCGCGGACCCGACCGGCGCCGGCGCGGTGTTCCACGGCGCGTTCGTCGCCGGGCTGCTCGGCGCCCTGCCCTTCGTGCGCTGCCTCGAGCTCGCGGCAGCGGCCGGCGCGCTGTCGTGCTCCGGACTCGGCGCGTGGTCGGGCGTGCCGACCCGCGACGCGGTGCTCGACCTGGTCCGCACCCGCACCTGACCCCGCCCACCGAGGGATCGCGCCCGAAGTCGCGGCCCGCGCGCCCGCCACAGATGTGGTAACCGGGGGTGGATGTCTCAGCATCCCTATCGCGACGGGATGGCGGCCGGGCTCGGTTGCGCCCTCGCCGCCGGCCTGCTCGTCGGCCTCTTCGACGTGTTCGGCACCCTCGGCGCGGCCGGCGGCATCGGCTTCGCGCCGGCGCTGCTCGCGCTCTACGCCATCCCGGCGATCCTCGTCGGCATCGGCGCCGGCCTCATCGCCGCGTCGGTGAAGGCGACCTGGGGCGACGGCGCGGTCGGCCGCGCGCGCCGCCGGCTGATCGCCGAGCCCGAGCTCGATCGCGCCGCGGCCTCCGCGGTCCTCGCGGCGGTGGTCGCGATGGCGGTGCTCGTGCTGTTCGTCTCGATCGGCGCCAAGCAGCTGGTCGCGAACCGCGAGCGCTACAAGGTCGGCGCGCTCCTGCTCGGCGTCATCACCGCCGGGGTGCTGCCGTTCCTCGCGCTCGGCATGCTGCCGGTCTACCGGGTCGCGCGCCTGGTCGCGCCGGCGGTCCCGCGCGTCGGCCCGATCCCGCGGGTCGTGCTGCTCGTGGTCGGCGGCGCGGCGCTGGTCGTGATCGCCGCCCTGTACTTCGTCTTCAACAACCTCGACTGGCGGGTGCTCAACCTGCCGGCGTTCGGGATGATCGCGGCGGTGCCGCTCTTGACCGTCATCATCGGGCTCGTCGCCTACGGCCCGCTCGCGCGGCTGCGCGAGCGCCTCCCGGCGCGCGGCATCGTCGTCGCGGTCGGCGCGGGCATCGCCGCGCTCTTGCCGGTCGTCACGCTGCTCGGCACGCCGAGCGAGGCGGTCCAGACCGCGGTCATCGATCACTCGACCGGCGGCGCCAAGCTGGTCAACCTCATGCGCTCGTTCGTCGATCGCGACGGCGACGGCTTCTCGCCGTTCTTCGGCGGCCCCGACTGCGACGACGGCGACAAGGACGTGAACCCGAGCGCGCGCGAGGTCCGCGGCAACGGCAAGGACGACGACTGCACCGGCGGCGATCGCGCCGGCAAGGTCGACGTGCAGCTCACCGGCGCGGGCAGCGGCACGCCTGACGCGAATGCCGGCTCGGGATCCGCGGGCTCCGGATCCGCGGGCTCGGGCGCGGCGCCTCCGCCGGTCGCGGCGCGGCCGGTGGCCTTCGACGGCAACGTGCTCTTCATCATGATCGACACGCTGCGCGCCGATCGCCTCGGCGTCGCTGGCTACACCCGCGACGGCAAGTCGCTGTCGCCGCGGCTCGACGCGTTCGCAGCGCAGGCGGTGCAGTTCCGCCGCGCGTACTCGCAGGCGCCCAACACGCCGCGCTCGGTGCCGTCGATGATGGCCTCGCGCTACGCCTCCACGATCGCGGTCGACAAGCTGACCGTGAACTACCCGCGCCTCGACGACTCGAACGTGCTGTTGTTCGAGGCGCTCCAGGCCGCCAAGGTCCCGACCCTCGGCTTCGCCTCGCACTTCTACTTCTGCCACGACGAAGAATGCCCGTCGAAGCGCGTCCACCCGAACATCCTGCAGGGCTTCGACAGCTTCGACGACGCCGGCGCCGAGGACATCGCCGGCTCGAACCACGACACCGCCGCGCCGCGGATCGTGCCCAAGGTCGTCGCGAAGCTCGGCGAGCTCGCGACCTCGAAGCAGAAGTTCGCGATGTTCGTGCACCTGTTCGAGCCGCACTCGACGTACATGGAGCACGACGGCTGGGAGATCACCGAGCACGGCACCGCCGCGCTCGCCCAGAAGTACGACTACGAGATCGCCTTCATGGACGGCTACCTCGGCAAGGTCTTCGATGCCCTCGACCAGACCGGGCTCGCGGCCAACACGATGGTCGTGATCGTGTCGGATCACGGCGAGGCGTTCGGCGTGCACCGCATGGCCGGCGAGCAGATGTTCTTCCACGGCCAGACGCTCTACAGCGAGCTCATCCACGTGCCGCTGATGTTCCGTGTGCCGGGCGTGGCGCCGCGCGTGGTCGACGACGTCGTCGAAGTGAAGGACGTGGCGCCGACGATCCTCGACGTGCTCGGCGTGGCCCGGCCGCCCACGTGGAAGGGCAAGAGCCTGGCGACGGCGATCGCCGGCAAGGGCTCGGTCGCGGCGCCGGCGTTCGCCGAGCTCATCTCGGCGCCGGAGTGGGACCACACCGGCAAGTCGATGATCTCCGCCGACGGCAAGTGGCACCTGTTCCTGCGCGACGGCAAGTACGAGCTCTACGATCTGACCGCCGACCCCGACGAGAAGAACGACCTCTGGGACGCGAAGCAGGATATCGGCGCGCCGATGAAGACCGCCCTCGAGGAGTGGAACGACGCGCTGGGAGACCCCTGATGAGCTACCGCAACCCGCTGCCGACCGTGGACGTGCTGATCGAGCTCGACGGTCGGCCCGGCACGCTGGTGTTCATCGAGCGCGGCCACGAGCCCCACGGCTGGGCCCTGCCCGGTGGCTTCGTCGACGCCGGCGAGACCGTCGCCGACGCCGCGATCCGCGAGGCCAAGGAGGAGACCGGCCTCGACGTCGAGCTGGTCGAGCTGTTCCACGTCTACTCGGATCCCGCGCGCGATCCGCGCCGCCACACGCTGTCGGTGGTCTTCATCGCGCGCGCCACCGGCGAGCCGGTCGGCGACGACGACGCGACTCGCGCCGACGTGGCGCCGGCGGACGCGCCGCCCGGGGCGCTGGTGTTCGACCACGCGACGATCGTCAGCGACTACCTGACGTACAAGCGGACCGGCCAGCGGCCGCCGCCGCGGCGCTAGCAGCGCGGTCAGCGCCCGGGGCGCTTCGCCGGCGGGTGCGTGACGTCGCTGAACACCTGGGCGCCGAACGCGCGCAGCGTGACGTCGGACTCGGTCCAGGCGTCGCCGGGCAGCCCAGCCTTCGCGCAGACCTTGGCGACCAGGGTGGCGGCGTCCCAGCCGGCGTCGGGCGCGACCTGCGGCAGGAACACGCCGCGGCGGCCGTGGCCCTCGACGACGACGCCGTCGGTGCCGACGACCAGCTCCTCCGGGCCGGCGATCGGGCGCTCGGGGCCGAGCACCGAGATCTCGATGTCGCAGGCGTCGAGCTCGTCGGGATCGAGCGGATCGAACCGCGGATCGCGGGTCGCCGCGGCGACCGCCATCTCCTGGATCGCGCGGTAGATCGGCTTGTCGGCATCCAGGCCGCCGATGCAGCCGCGCAGCTCGCTGCCCTTGTGCAGGCTCACGAACACCGCGGCCGGCGCGACCAGCGAGTCGCGATGGGGCTTGCCCGGCGGAATGCGGCCGGAGTAGCCGTGCTCGCGGAGGGTCGCGCGCGCGATGCGCAACAGCTCTCGCTTCTCGTCATCGGCGAGTGGGTGGTCGTACGTCACGCGAGGATCATCGTACACCCGCGCGCGGGCGGCGAGTTCCTGACCGACGAGCCAGCCGGTGCGGCGCCATGGCGCGGGGTGATCGGCGCGCGCGGTCGAATGCGGGCGGAATGCGGGTTGGGATGGCGCCGGGCGTGCTTACGTTCACGGTGAGCCGAGCGACGCGAGCCCCGACGATCGGGTCAGCGGCTGCCCAGCGGGCCGCCCGGCGAGACTTTCGTGACGGAGGAAGCGATGGACATCCAGATCACCACCGACCACAACATCGAGGCCCACGAGGGGCTCACGAACCACGTGCGCAGCGTGGTCGCCGACGTGCTCGGGCACCTCAGCACCCGGATCACCCGGGTCGAAGTTCACCTCAGCGACGAGCACGGCGCCAAGCACGGGGCCGAGGACAAGAAGTGCGTGATGGAGGCGCGGCTTCACGGCCGCCAGCCGACGGCCGTCACCGAGCACGCCGGGTCGGGCCACCCGGCGGTCGACGGCGCCGCCGACACGCGGAAGCGCGCCCTCGATCATGCGATCGGTCGGGCCGAGGCCTCGCACTAGCGAGCTGGGGCGAGGCGCGCCGCGCGCTCGGCGACGGGCGCAGCGGCGATCGCCGCGAGCGCGTCGTCCTCGGGCGGCGGGGCCGCGCGGGTCGCGAGCACCGCGGCCAGGTCGTCGGCCTGCCCGGCGCGGCCGATCGCGCGGCTCGACGCGATCGCGAGCCCGAGGGCGTCGCGATCGGCGCCCGGCGCGGACAGCGCGAGCGCGAGCTTGAGCGCCTCGAGCGCATGGGTGTGATGACCGCCGGCGGCGAGCTGGCGCGCGACCGCGATCAACACCGGCGCGGGGTCGCCGCTCTCGGCCGCGGCGCCGGTGGCGAACACCAGGGCCGCGTCGGGATCGGCGGCAGCGGCGGCGGCGATGGCGAGGCCGCGATCGAGGGCGGGCTCGGCGGGGCTCGCGGTGGCGGCGCGCTGCCAGAGGGCGCGCGCGCGCGCCGGGTCGCCGAGGGCGGCGAAGAGCGCGGCGGTGATCGGCGCGCGGCGCGCGACGTCGATGTCGGAGGCGATCCAGTCATCGGCGAGGCGATCGCCGAGCGCGGGGTCGCGGAGGTAGGCGGTGGCGATGGCGGTGAGGGCGGCGGTGTCGGCGGCGGGGAGTGTGAGGCGAGAGACGCGGAGGGCGCGCGAGGTGGCGGCGCGCGCGAGGCGCGGCGTGGCCGTGCGACTTCCCGTGCCCGTGCCCGTGCCCGGATCAGGAACAGGTGCAGTGACAGGATCCGGGACCGGGACCGGATCTGAGACCGGGACCGGATCTGAGACCGGGACCGGGACCGGCCCCGTCGCCGGGTCAGGCACCGGCGCCGCGACCGGATCGGTGCGCAGCTCGGGCGGGCTCGCCGCCGGTGCCCCGCTCCACCAGGCCTTCGCGGCCGCCGCGCGGGCGAGGATCGCCTCGGTCGTGACCGTCATCCCGTCGACAGGTGGCGCGGGCGACCGCGCGAGCGCGGCGGGTCCGCCGGCGGCGGACCACGCGGCGAACGCATCGACGGCGGCGCGGCGCGCCCCCTGGTCCCACAGCCACGACGCGGCCATCGCGGCGCGCGCGAGCTCCGCGGCAGACGGCGACAGCGGCAGCGCGATCACGAGCCGGGGATCGGGGCTGCGGCCGGTGAGCGCGGCCAGGCGCGCGGCGCCGCGGGCGCGGGTCGCGGGATCGGCGTGGCGCAGCTCGGCCAGCCCCACGACGCGAT
>JAIOQA010000536.1 GCA_021413675.1 Deltaproteobacteria bacterium
GCTTTCGGCGCGGGCGCGGCCGGCGCGCGCAGGTCGCGAGTCGCGGGGCCCGCTGGCGCCTTCGCCGGGCGCGCCGATCCGCTCGCGAGCTCGGTCGCGGTCATCGCGCCGTCGTGGCGCGCGAGCAGCTCGGCCAGCGCGGCCGCGGTCGGGCGATCGCGCGGCGCCTGCGCGGTGGCCGCCCCGAGCGCGCGCGCCAGGCCCGGTGACAGCCCCGCGGGCAAGACGATCGGCTGGTCGGCGCTTTCGATCAGCTCGTCGAAGCTCGCGTTGCCGCGCACGCGCTCGCCGGTCGCGGCCTCGGCCAGCGTGATCGCCAGCGCGAAGACATCGGAGGCGCTGGTCGCCTCGCCGCGGGCCAGGGTCTCGGGCGCCGCGAACGCGGGCGTGCCGAGGAACTGCCCGACCAGCGTGGTCGCCGAGTCGGGCAGGCGCGCGATGCCGAAGTCGGCGAGCTTCCACTGGCCGTCGGGCGCGCGCAGCACGTTGGCCGGCTTGACGTCGCGGTGCAGGATGCCGCGGGCGTGCGCCGCGTCGAGCGCGCGCGCGAGCTGGATGCCGAGGCTGCGGGTCTCGCTCTCGGTCAGCTTCGCGTCGTCGCCGAGCACGTCCTTGAGCGACGGGCCGTCGACCAGCTCCATCACGAGGTAGGGCTCGTCGCCGTCGAAGCCGAGATCGTAGATCTGCACGATCGCCGGATGCGACAGCGCCGCGAGCGCGCGCGCCTCGGCCTCGAACCGGCCGCGGAACTGGATCGTGTCGATCCCGAACAGGTTGCGCACAGTCTTGATCGCGACCTCGCGGCCGAGCCGCTCGTCGCGCGCGCGCACGACCTCGCCGGTCGCACCGCGTCCGAGGACGGAGACTACGAGGAAGTGGCCGATGCGGCGCGGCTCGTCGGGCACGCGACGAGAGTACCGATTCCTGGTCGGCGCGCTACGCCGGCGCGCCGAAGTCGGCGGTCAGCGCGTCGAGCAGCGCATCGAGGCCGGCCTCGCGATCGACGAAGCGATGGACCAGCGGCGCCACCGCGGGCGCGCCCTGGACCGCGCCGCGCACGATCCGGCGCGCGCGGGGCTGGGTCTTGCGGGCCTGATCGAGGATCGGCTCCCAGCGCACGTCGTGGGCGTCGTGCTCGGCGATCACCGCGTCGATCGTGAAGTCGCCGAGCGCCTCGACGGTGCCGTCGAGATCGCTCGCGAAGCGGACGTCCCACCCGCTGGTGACGTAGAGCGCGAGCGCGCCGCGCCGGCGCTGATCATCGCCGACGACCAGCACGCGCAGCCGCTTCGGCGCGGGCCGGTGCTCGCCGGGGCTGGTCGCCGCCGCGCGCTCGGCGATGAACATGTGCCACTCGTCGGGCGGCTCGAACAGCGTGACGCCGACGCCGGGGTGACCCGCGAGCGGGCGCGCGACCTCGCCGTCGAGCTCGATCACCAGGCCGCGCTGCGGATCGAGGATCGAGATCGTGACGCGCGTGCCGGCGTCGATCGTGGCCTCGGTGTCGAGCGCGATGCCGACGATCGAGACATCGCGCGTGCGGCACACCAGCATCGCGGTCTCCTCGCCGAGCGGCATCACCGTCGCGGTGAGGTTGACGCGGTATCGAGGGGCGCGACGCGACACGAGGGTTGTTCATACCACGGTCGCTCCCGGCGCTGGCGGGCAACCGCGGCGGGTTCGTCGCAGGCGCAGGGTCTGCGTCGCACCTTGCCAGCCGGCGCGAGGGAGGGTCGGGTTGACCGGGTGCCCGGGGCGCGCGACCCTGCGCAAATGTCCTGGCTCGCCACCCGCGCGCTCGCCGCCACCGTCGCTGTCGCCGCGCTGGCGAGCGGGGTCCGCGCCGACGGTACCGACTACTTCCACGCCACCCCCGACCCGCGGGCGGTGAAGCTCAGCACGACTCCGCCGCGCACCGGCCGGCAGCGGCTCCTGATCGGCGGCTTCGCTCTCGGCGCGGCCGCGGCGATCGGCGTCGGCGTCGCGTTCAACCTCGACTCGCGGAGCGCGGCCGACGCGGTGTCGGCGCGGCAGAACACCGGCCGGATCTGGTCGAGCGACTACCAGGCCGACTACGATCGCGCGGGCCGGTCCGGGATCATCGCCGGCGTCTGCTACGGCGCGGGCGGCCTGCTGCTGATCGGCGCCCTCGTGGCGTACTGGCGGACCCAGCCGGAGGCGCACGAGATCGACCTGCGCCCGGGCAAGGCGCCGACCGCGCTCGTGGTCCCGACCCGCGGCGGTGCCGTCGTCGGCGCGGGGTGGAGCTTCTGATGCGCGCGCGAGGGTGGCTCGGCGCGGTGCTCGCGACCGGCTTGTTCGGTGGGTGCACGCCCGAGATCGGCAGCGAGGCGTACTTCTGCGGCGAGGGCGGGCTGTGTCCGCCGGATCTGGTCTGCGAGCCGAACCAGAACCTCTGCGTGATCCCCGAGTCGGTCGAGCCGTTCGCGTGCACGGCGGGCACGCCGCCGGCCGCGCTGGTCTGTGGATCCAACACCAGCACGACCGATTGCATCGGCGATCCGGGGGCGCACGTGCACTACGCCATCCCGGGCTGCGCGGCGAAGCTCCAGGCCAAGCTGCTGTTCCCGATCGGCCTGATGCCGCTCGCGATCACCGTGCGCGATGGCGCCGGCGAGGTCGTTGGCACCAGCGTGCCGTGCGGCGACGGCTCCGGCGGACGCACCGCGGTGTGTGTCGATGTGCCGGCGATGTCGGGCGTCACCTACGACATCGACATCAGCGCGGCGATGCCGGTGTCCGACTGCGACGGCACGTGCCCGTACAACCGGTTCGCGCTGAGCATCGGGCTCGTCACGTCGTGATAGCGTAGGAGGCGTGGACAGCCTCCACCTGCGCGCCGGAACGGTCACGTTCGCCGCCGCCGCGCTGGCGATGGCCGGCCTCGGCGCGGCCGCGGTCGCGCTGCGCGGGGATCGCGCGACCCGGCTCGCGGTGGCCTCGATCGCCGGGGCGGTGCTGATCTGGGCCACCACCGCGGCGTTCGCCGCGAGCGTCGACGATCCCGCGGCGGCGCTCGCGCTGATCCGGATCGGCAACGCGCCGATCGCCTGGGTCGGGCCGAGCCTGCTGCTCCTGCTGCTGTCGGTCAGCGGGCGCATCGATGGCAACCGCGCGGTGCTGGTGATCGCCGCGGTGGTCGCCGCGGTGTCCACGGTGATCGCGCTGGTCACGCCGCTCAACGAGCGCGACGTCCAGGCGACGTCGTTCGGGTACTACGGCGTCGCGGGTGCGCTGCACGTGGTGCACGTCGGCCAGCTCGCGGTCTGGGGCGCGATCGGGCAGCTGCTGTCGCGCCGCGGCCAGCGCTCGATGCGCGACCGCGCGCGCGTGCTGTCGATCCGGGCGGCGTCGCTCCTGGTCGTGCTGGCGCTGCTCGCCTCGGGCGATCTGCTCGTCGAGTATCAGCTGGTCGGGCTCGTGCCGATCGCGTGGCTGCCGGTGACCCTCGCCGGGGTCGGCGGCGCATACGTGCTGTGGCGGACCAACCAGCTGCGCAACGAGTCGATCGACGTGCCGGCGGTGGTCGAGCTCGTGGCCGCGGTGATCGGCGCCGGCGCGGTGGTCGCGATCGCGAGCGCGACTCGCGGCACCGAGGCGGATCGGCCGTTCGCGCTGGCCGCGATGACCGCGCCGGTGCCGGTGATCGTCTGGCTGATCGGCCGCGCGCTGCGCCAGCGCGGGCCGGTCGCGCCGATCGGCGACGACGCCGAGCGCGCGCTGCTCGAGTTCGCCGACGCGGTCCAGGCGGCGTCCGACGAGCACGAGGTCGCCGGCGGGTTCGCCGAGCTGGTCCAGGATCAGCTCGGCGCGGGCACCGTGCGGGTCTGGCGCGCGACCGGCGAGAGCTTCACGTGCTGCCTGACCGGCGAGCCGCCGCCGCCGCCGCTCGACGCGCGGGTGCGCGCGTGGATGGTCGCGAACCGCGCGCCGCTGTTCAGCGGCGACATCGCGACCTTGCGGCTGGGCGGGCTGCGCGCGCTGGTCGAGGCCTACGTCGCGGCGCACGACGCCGAGGTCGTGGTGCCGCTGGTCGATCGCGAGGCGCTGGTCGGGCTGTCGACGATCTCGATCGCCGACGGTCGCGGCATCGCGCCCGAGTCGCGCGCGCTGATCGCCGAGGCCGCGCAGGTCACCGCGCAGGCGATGACGTTCACGGCGCTGCGGAAGGACGCGATGGCGCGCGCCGAGACCGCGCGCGAGGTCGAGGTCGCCGAGGCGGTGCAGGGCGCGCGCGCGGTCGGTGCGGTCGCGATCGAGGTCGGCAGCTGGCGGCTCGGGGTGTGTTACCGGCCGGCCGCGAAGGTCGCGAGCGACGTGTGGACCTGGGCGGCCTTGCCCGGCGGCGACGCGCTGCTGGTGGTGGGCGACGTCGTCGGGCGCGGGGTGTCCGCGGCGCTGGTGTCCTCGGCGGTGGTCGGCGCGGTCGAGGCCGCCGCCGCGGTCCTCGGCGCGCGGCTGACGCCCGAGGCGTTGCTCGCGCTGCTCGACGAGACCGTGGTCGCGGTCGCCGGGCCGGGCGCGGCGCTCGGCGCGTTCGCGGTGATCGTCGGCGGCGGGCGGGCGCGCTGGGCCGCGGCCGGGCATCGCGGCGGCTACCGGGTGCGGCCGCGCGAGGGCGAGCGCCGCGCCGACATCCACGCGCTCACCGCGCGCGGCAACGCGCTCGGCGATCCCGCACGCGTCATCGGCAGCGGCGAGGCGCCGTTCGCGGACGGCGACGCGCTGGTGCTGGTGTCCGATGGCGCGATCGACGTCGCCGACGCGCACGGCCAGTGCTGGGGCGAGCGGCGGCTGTTGCGCGCGCTGCGGACCTGGATGCCGGCGGATGATCGCGCGGCCGAGGAGCTGGTCGCGGCGGCGGTGGCGCACGGCGGCGAGGGCGTGGCGCTGCCCGATGACGTCGTCGTGATGGTCGCGCGGCCGCGCGCGCTCGCGGACGCGTAGCGTCAGGTGGCGTCGGCGACCAGGCGCAGGCCCGACGGCAGCGTGTCGCCGAGCGCGACCCGCTCCTCGCGCGCCTCGAGCGCGACCACCTGCTCGACCAGCACCGCGGCGCGATCGCCGCCCGGCAACGCGCGGACCAGCGCGGCGATCGTCTGGCGCTGCGCGTCGTCGATGTCGCGGGCGCGATCGCCGGTCCGGCGCGCGAGCTGGGCCAGCGGGAACGCCGCCTTGTCGGGCTCGGGCCAGTCCCAGGCCGCGAGCGTGCGCAGCCACTCGGCGACCTTCGACGCGGGCACGACCGCGTCGAGTGGGCCGTACAGCGGCACGCGCCCACCGACGCGGCCGAGCGCCCACAGGAGCACGCTGTCCTCGCGGCCTTTGCGGGTGTCCATGCGGCGCATCAGCTCGTCGCCGAGCTTGAGCTTGAACGGCAGGGACAGGCGCTCGAGCGACGCGACCACGCGCCACATCTCGGCCAGCTCCTGCTTCGATGCCTTCACGTCGGCGAGCTTCTTCTGCTGCTTGGCGTTGGGCAGGAGCAGCGCGGCGAGGCGATCGTAGATCTGATCCTGCTGGGTCTTGATGAGCCCGCCGGCGATCCGCCGCCACACGATCCACCACGCGAGGCGGCACGGCTCGCTCTTGCCGAACACCAGGCCCTCGTTGAAGACGCCCCACATCTGCTTGGCGCGCCAGGCATCCAGCGGGGCGCCGGTGCCGGGGCGCAGGCAGAAGCCGGCGAGGTTCAGCCAGCGCTGCTCGTGATCGGCGGAGCGCTTGCGCTCGGGCGCGACCTCGACGAGCGCGTCGAACAGCGCGCGCGTCGTCGACACCGACCAGTCGTCGCGGCGGGCCTCGAGCAGCGTCTCGAGATCGCGCGCGAGGGTCGCGAGGCCATCGGCGCTGCCGCGGAAGCCGGCGATCGTGCGGGCCTTGGCCTGATCGGTCGCGGGGTGGGGCGCGGCGTCGACATCATCTTCGGCGCGGACCGCGGCGCCGCCGGCGCGCATGTCGAACGCGAGGCGCCAGGCCTCGGGCGTGGTGTTCGGCGGCGGATCGCGATCGACGCAGCTGAGCTCGAGCGCGCCGAGCTCGCTGATGTGGACCTCGATGCGGACCGTGACCTGGCCGCGGCCGCGCGCGCGCAGCACCGTCACGATCGGCGGCAGCTCGAGCAGATCCGAGCCGTCGTCGATCGTCTCGGCGACGCCGTCGCCGACCATGACCAGCGCGCCCGGCGCGTCGACGCGCGAGCTCGACGAGTACAGCTTGAAGCTGACCGGGCGATTCGTGACCAGCACGAAATCGCGATCGAGCTGGGCGCGCGAGCCGTCCTCGAGGCCCTTGGGCGCCAGGCACACCGCGCGCCGCGGCGCGACGAGCGCGAGCGGATGACCGCTCTCGCCCGCCGATCGATCGGCTTCCTCGACGTCGGACGTCTCGGTGCGCCTGTCCGGACCGGGGTTGCTTCGCAACCTGGGCGGCGCATCGGACGCGACGCCGACGTAGAACGCGCGCGGCGTGCCGCCCTTGATGCGGGTCGCGCGGCCGCGCCGGACCAGGCCGTAGTAGGCGGCGCCCTGCGCGACCGCCATCTCGGGCATCGCCGAGGCCAGCTCGCGCGGCGCGGAGTCCTGCCACGCGCCGATCTGCGCGAGCACGCGCTCGCGCAGCCGCGCCGGGGTCATCGCGCCGCCGTTGAACAGCACCGCGTCGACGCGCGCGCCCTCACCGCGGTGGCGCGCGAGGAAGGTCGCGAGGTGGCGGGTGATCGCGGCGTCGGCGGCGTAGGGCAGGCCGAACTCCTGCAGGCCGCCGCGGCCGCGCTGCGGCGTGGCGCCGGCGGCCACCTCGGGGAAGAACCCGCCGAGCAGCACGCGGTCGAGCTCCTCCGCGCTGACCTCGTCGCGCAGCGTGCCGCCGATCAGCTTCGAGCCGCGGCTCGCGACGGCGATCGGCACGCTCGCCGGCGGCGCGTCGCCGAGCAGCGTCTCCTTGGCGAGGCGGCAGGCGTGGACCAGGCCGTGCCACTGCAGCGCATCGAGCTTCTTGCCCGGATCGCGCGCGAGGAGCCGCTGCTCGACGATCTTGGCGAGCGTCAGGTCGATGTTGTCGCCGCCCAGGAGCAGGTGATCGCCGACCGCGGTGCGCGCGAAGCCGTCGCCGTCGGCCTCGACGGTGATCAGCGTGAAGTCGGTGGTGCCGCCGCCGACGTCGAACACCAGCACGCGATCGCCGGCGGCGAGCTGCTTGCCCGCGCCGCCGCGGGCGTCGAGCCAGGCGTAGAACGCGGCCTGCGGCTCCTCGAGCAGCACGATCGGCGGGTAGCCGGCCCTGGTCGCGGCGGTGAGGGTCAGCTCGCGCGCGGCCTCGTCGAACGAGGCCGGCACGGTGACCACGATCTCCTGATCGATGAAGTGGGCGTCGTCGTCGGTGTGGGTCGCGTCCCAGGCGGCGCGGATGTGGCCGAGGATCTGCGCCTGCGCCGCGATCGGCGACAGCTTGGGCCCCTCGCTCTCGCCCCACGGCAGGATCGCGGCCGTGCGATCGACGCCGGGGTGGCAGAGCCACGACTTGGCGCTGGCGACCATGCGCGAGGCCATGCGCGCGCCCTGGCCGCGGGCCAGCTCGCCGACGACGATGCGGGCCGCGCCGTCCCAGGGCAGGCGGGTCTCGGCGGCGCCGAGATCGTGATCGCCCGCGAGGTAGACGAAGCTCGGCAGCTGGCGGCGCGGCGCGACCTCGCCCGGGGCGACCAGCTGCGGCACCTCGAAGACCCGGACGCGGTCGTCCGCGCGGGTGTCGACGTACGCCACCGCCGAGTTGGTCGTGCCGAGGTCGATTCCGATCAGGTAGCGCGCCATCGCTTGTGCATCACGTACCGCAAATGGCCCTGCGACGCACGCGTCGGCGGCGGTCGTCAGCGGCTGGGACAGGGCGGGGGCATCCTGGGGACGTGCAGACTCAGCGCCACGACGTCGAGCGACGCGATCGTGGTCTCCATCGTCATCCCCGGCCCACCGGTGAGCTGATAGGACAGGTCGCTCTGGTACGGCGTGCACACGTTCGACGCCCGAGTCCGCTGCCACTCGCAGTGCGCGGGGGGGCTGCAGCCTGACGGCAGGATCTGCGGGCATCCCGACCCCGACGCCGTTGGGCGCGTTGATGCCGGGCGCGTAGACCTCGATTTCCGCGATCGAGTCATTCTCGAGCTCGGCCGACAACACGACGTCACCGTTCTGGCCGCCGATCAGCCCCCGACGGATGACCTGGATCGAGCCGGGGAACTTCGCGCCGGTCGTGCAGACGACGTCGCCCGGGAACAGCGCGTGGAGGTCGACGTCGGCTCCGTCGAGATCGATCGGACCGAGCATCCGTCGCGGACCCGTCTTCGGCCGCAACCCTCGGGCTGGGATCGTGCGTGTGGGAGAACCTGGCTCGTCGGCAACGTCTGCCGGGCATCGCGGCGGCCGGTGCGTGATGTGCATGTCGTATGGGGACATCATCACGACGATCGACGCGAGGCGGGCATCGCTCGCGCCGTCGAGCTTGCCGACCTCCGCAGTTCCCCACCATGGCTGCACGTCGAACAGGTACGAGACGAACTCGTCCTCGGCGCAGGTCACGCCGCCGTCCGCTCGTCGGCGCTGGCACGCCAGGCGTGGGCGCGCGTTTGCGAGTTCCGCTCCTGTCATCCCGGGGTGGAGCGCCCCGGTGGGGTACGAGATGTGCGGGTCGAAGAACTCGAAGCGAACCACCTGATCGTCGTCGAGGCTCGCAATCAGCCGGACCTCCTTTGTGTCGCCAGCCCCCGCCCGCCAGACGTAGATCGTCTCCGGCTCGAGGTCGCCCAGCCGGGAGCAGTGGTGCGCGCGTCTCAAGCAGACCTGATCGTCAGGGAATTCCGCCGCGAGATCGACGGTCCCGGCCTCCAGATCGAGCGAGGTCTTCGAGTGTGGGGCGGCAGAGACGACGCCCGAGCCACCGCGGCTCGTGGGACGTACGACCGGCGGATGCTCGTCGTTGGCACTGGGGCCGCCGCAGCCGCCGAGGATCAGCGGAATCACGATCGTCGCTCTCATCATGGTCTGGTGTCCTGCGGTGTGCGGGAACTACCCGGAGAGAGCCGTCGACGCTCATGTGACGCAAGAAGCGCGTCCCGGGGGCTTCGCGCGCCGCGCGGCCCGCTCGGCGGTGTCCGCGGCGACCGCCTTCGCCGCGTACCAGGGCACCGCCATCGCGTGGGTCGGCGCGTGCCAGGTCGCGATCGCGTGGCCGGCGGCGCGGGCCGCGAACCGCGCCGAGCCCGTCTTCGCTGCGCGGGCCGCGGCATGGGCCGCGAGCGCGAGCCGGCGGACCTCGGCCATCCCGAGCTCGCGCCTCCCCGCGGCCCAGGCGCGGATCGCCGCGATCGCCTGCGCGGGGCGATCGTCGTCGGGCCGCTCGCGCGCGAACAGCGGCAGGACGCGCGCGGCGAAGAGCCCGGCCTTCTGCGCGAACGTCCGGTGGTCGTCGGCGGGCGATCGCGGCCGGCGCGCCCTGGCGGTGGTCACGGCGTGCGCGGCGCGGCGGCGATGAGCCCGGCCAGCCGCGGCGTGATCTCGTCGACGGCACCCGGGCCCTTGATGCTGCCCTCGATCTGCGGCCCGGCCGCCTTGCCGCTGGCGTCGGGCAGCGCGAACAGCGGCAGCATCTGCGAGGCGTAGCCCGCCGCGGTCAGGCGGTCGCCGTCGCGGTCCCAGTCGAACTCGAGCAGGCGCAGCCGCGGGAACTTCGCGTCGAGCTGGTGGGCGGCGACCGCGTCGTGGAAGTGGCGGCACGGCTCGCACCACGACGCGCCGACGTAGACGATCGTGTCCTTGCCGGGCGCGCGCTGCGCGGCGATCCACGCGGCGGCGTCGCCGGTCGCGGGCGCGGGCACCGCCTCGACGGCGCCGGTCGGCACGGCGGCGCCCTGGCAGGCGCTCAGGGTGAGGGCGAGGGCGGCGACGCGCGCGAGCATCGCCCGATGATAGCGCTACTGCTTGCAGGTCGGCGGCGTCGCGCTGATCGTCGGGCCCTTGCCGTCGCCGTAGTCGTAGATCAGCCACTGCAGCGGGGTGTCCTGCGGCCCCTTGCCGATCGCCGCGCCGCCCGCGCCGCCGGACCAGTCGTTGGTATCGAACTGGTACGTGAACCCATCGCCTGGCGCGGCGCACAGCATGCCGCGCAGGCCGCCGCCCCAGTCGCAGGTCGCGGTCGGCGCGGCCTTGGCGATCTCGGCCATCGTCATCCCGACCTCGACGCCGCCCGGCGCCGCGATGCCGCGCGCGAAGATCTCGAGGCGCGTGACGCGCTTGCCGTCGAGGCTCGCGGCCAGGACCAGCTCGCCGTTCATGCCGTCCTTGAGGCCCTTGCGCTGGACGTAGATCGTGTCGGGCGACGCGGGCATCGAGCCTTCGGACTCGGTGGCCGCCTCGAAGCAGAGCTGATCGCCCGGGAACAGCGCCGCCAGATCGAGGGTCGCGGTCGCGAGATCGATCGGGCCCAGCTTGCCGGCCGCGCCCGCCGCGGCCGGCGCGGGACGGCGCGCCATGATCGGCTTGATGGGCAGGTCGGCGCTGGCGCCGGCGCCGCGACCGCGCTGCCTTCGGCCGGCTTCTCCGCCGGCTTGTCGCTCGACTTGCACGCGCTCACCGCGCTCAGGACCAGGACCATCGCGATCGCTCTCGACATGCTTCGCTCCTCGCCGCGCCGGGTGCCGGCCGCAGCCTTCTATCACCGAAACGACGTCACGGTGGGAGCATGTTGTTCCATCGGCGGCTCACCACAGGTTGGTGAGCGTGTTGTAGATCGAGTGCACGCCGGTGTTGATGAAGCCCGAGGCGTAGCCCGCGGCGTTCGAGATCGTCCGGTTGCCGGTCAGATCCATGAGCGCCTGGCGCGTCAGCTCGCCGTCCTCCATGCCGCTCCGCACCGCGGCGTCGGTCGCGCTGATGTTGTGGGTCGTGGTGCCGCCGTTGACGCCGCGGCCGGCGCGCTGCTCGGTGTAGCGGCCCTGCTCGAGGGACACGGCGTCGGCGCGCTGCTGCATGGTCGTACCGATCGAGACGCCGGCGGCGCCGGCGGCCAGCGGCAGCGCGAGCGGCGAGCCCGCGAGGGTTGCGAGCCCGGCGCCACCGCTCAGCAGGCCGTGAGCGAGTTGCTGGCCGCCCTGGCCCTGCACCGCGACGTCATGGGAGGCGAGGTTGCGTCCGCCCTGCACGGATTCGAGCACGCCGCTCGCGACGCCGAGCACGCCCGACAGGCCGCTCAGACCGGCGGTCGTCGCGACGCCGCCGGCCGCACCGAGTCCGCCGATGCCCATCCCGAACGCGGCCTGCACGCGATCCTCGTGGCTGGCGCCGGGGCGGTTGCCCTGGGTCCACGAGTTGTACATCTGGCCGAGCCCCGCAATCGTCCCGATCGGGCCCGTCACTCGATCACTGATCGGGCGGGCGGCATTGACCGCGCTCAGCGTGTCGTTGACCGCGCCCGCGGTGTTGACGACCTCGCTCTGGCGCGAGGCGCCGGCCTGGGCGATCGCGTCGGCGCGCTCGGGGGTGATCGCGGGGGCT
>JAIOQA010000537.1 GCA_021413675.1 Deltaproteobacteria bacterium
GAACGCGGCGAACTCGAGGAACCAGTTGACGCCGTTGGGCAGGCCGAAGCGCACGACCTTGGCGAGCTCGGCGCGCGACAGGTGGCCGGCGCGGACCCGCGCGCCCACCGGGATGCCCCAGCCGAGGGTGAACGCGAGGCCGAGGAAGGCGGTGCCGAGCCAGGTCGCGATCACGCTGGCCCACGCCGCGCCGGCCACACCCATCGCCGGCATGCCGAGGTGGCCGAAGATCATCGCCCACGCGAGCACGACGTTGGACGCCATCGTGATGAGGCCCGCGACCATCTGCATCCAGGTGTTGCCGAGGCCGCCGTACCAGTTGCCGAGCGCCTCGGTGCCGACCGCGCCGCCGACCGACAGGAGCCGGATCGCGATGTAGTCGGTCATGAGCTCGTGGACCCGACCGTCGTAGACCAGGCCGAGCAGCGGGCCGACCAGCGGGATGGACGCGAGCGCGATCAGCGCGGCGAGCGCGGCGATCGCCAGGCCGTACCACGCGTAGCGGCGGGCGTCGGCGAGCGCGCCCTTGCCGCGCAGCTGCGACGCGAAGCTCTGGACGATGAACACCGTGCCCATCGGCAGCACGATCAGCGCGAAGGTGTTGATCGCGCCGGTGGTGGTCGCGGTCAGCTCGTCGTTGCCGAGGCGCGAGGTGAACAGCGCGTCGGTGGCGCCCACGACCGCCTGGGTGGCGCGCGCCAGCACCATCGGCAGCGCCAGGGTCAGGAGCGCGCGCATCGACGCGGCGGGACGCTCGCTTGCGGACATCGCGGCAGTGGAGCCGATGGTCGCGCGATGGGCAAGCCGCGGAGTACCCTCGGCGCGCATGAAGCACGCGTTCGTCACCGGCGGCTCGGGGTTCGTGGGGCGCGCGCTGATCCCGGCGCTGGTGGCGCGCGGCGTGGCGGTGCGCGCGCTCGCGCGCAGCGACCTTGCGGCGGCGGCAGTGACCGCGGGCGGCGCGACCGCGGTGCGCGGCGAGCTCGACGATGGAACCGCGATGATCGCGGGCATGGCGGACTGCGACGTGGTGATCCACGCGGCGGCCTACGCGAAGCAGCACGGACCGCTGGCCGAGTTCATGCGCGCCAACGTCGAGGGCACCGAGAACGTGCTGACCGCGGCGCGGGCGGCGGGCGTGCGCCGGGTCGTGCACATCAGCACCGAGGCGGTGCTCGCCGATGGCAGGCCGATCATCCGCGCCGACGAGACCCGGCCGCGGGCGGCGAAGCCGGCGGGGCCGTATCCGCTGACCAAGGGGCTGGCCGAGGCGGCGGCGCTGGCCGCCGAGGGGATCGAGGTGGTGGTGGTGCGGCCGCGCTTCGTCTGGGGCAAGGGCGACACGACGCTCCTGCCCGAGCTCATCGAGGCGGTGACGCGCGGCAAGTTCGCGTGGATCGGCGGCGGCCACTACCTGACGTCGACCTGCCACATCGACAACGTGATCGAGGGGACGATCGCCGCGGCGGAGCGCGGGCGTCCGGGCGAGATCTACTTCCTCACCGACGGCGAGCCCGTCGAGTTCCGCGGGTTCATCACCGAGCTGCTCGCGACCCAGGGCGTGACGGTTGGCGGGCGATCGATCCCGCGCTGGGTCGCGCGCGCGATCGCCGCGGTGACCGCGCGGATGAAGACGCCGCCGGTCACGCGGACCGCGCTGGCGCTGGTCGGCCACGAGGTCACCGTCGTCGATGCCAAGGCCCGGCGCGAGCTGGGCTACACCGGCGCGGTCACGCGCGCGGCCGGGCTGGCCGCGATGCGCGCGACCTGATCAGTGCGCGGTGACGTGCCCGGCGAGCGCGTCGTGGATCGCGACGTACAGCGCGTCGACCTTGCCCTGGACCCAGGGCGGCTGGCGCGGATCGCCGGGCGGGATCTTGTCGAGGTTGGAGCGGCCCGACGCGTAGCGCTGCATGACCGGCAGGATCTCGACGGTCGCGTCGTCGGTCGTGCCGACGAAGCGGACCACCAGCTCGAGCAGTATCGCGCCGTCCTCGACCTTCGCGCCACCCGCGCCCTGGGTGCGGACGTCGCCCTCGGCGCCGTACCACTTGCCGGCGGTCATGAACGCGCCGTCCTCGCGGCGCTCGTCGGCGATCTGGTACTGCTGATCGATCGCGGCCTGCTCGGCGAGCGCGACCAGATCGGGCGCGGGGCCGGCGTAGTGGGTGGTGCGTGCGGCCTGGACCTGGGCCGCGGACGGCGGGCAGGCGGCCAGGCAGGCGAGGGCTGAGAGGATCGTGAGGGAGCGGAGCGTGCGCAACATGCCGCCAGTATCGCGGGGCGCGTCGGCGGGTTGCGGGGCCTCACGCTGGCAATGTCACTCCTTGGTCTCCTTGCTGCCGACGATCGTCATGTTCATGCCGATCTGCACCGACACGGCCTTGCCATCGATCTCGATCACCGTCTTGCCGTTGAGGTACCAGCCGAACGAGCCGGTCGAGAACTCCTTGACCTCGGCGAGCAGGTCCTGGCCGTTGATCGTGACCTTGAGCGGCGTGGCCTTCTCGACGAACGTGGCGCGGGTGATGGGGCAGGGGGCTTTGGCCATGGGCGCATTGTCTCGAGACCTGGGCCGGGCGCAACCGCGGGGTGCGTCGATCAGGGGCCGAGCGTGCCCATCCCGCCGCGCCTGCCGGTCCGCGCCGGCGATCAGGCTCCGGTGCGCGCCCGCCGCCACGCGCTCGGCGTCGCACCGAGGCGGGTCTTGAACACCGTCGAGAAGTGGGCCTGGGTCGCGAACCCGCACGCGAGCGCGATATCGCCGAGCGGCCGCGCCGGATCGGCGAGCAGATCCTGGGCGCGCTCGAGGCGCGCGCGGGTCACGAGCTCGCTGGGCGCGGCGCCGAGCGCGGCCACGCATCGCCGCTGGAGCGTGCGCAGCGACACGCCGAGCGCGGCCTCGAGGTCGGCCCACGGGAACGGCTGCTCGGCGAGGTGCTCGTCGAGGAACGCCGCGAGCTGATCGCCGAGCGCGCCGAGCGCAACCCGCACGCGGATCCCGACGCGATCGCTCGGGCCCACCGGATCGCCGGCGCGCCACAGCCAGCCCGCGACGTAGGTCGCGAGCGCGGCGGCGTGGGCGAGCGCGGGCGCGTCGGTCGGCCCGCCCGGCAGGCGCTGCTCGGCCCACGCCAGCGCCAGGCCGCGTGCGATCTCGCCGCGGCCGCCGATGAGCGCGCGCCGGAGGATCGGCGGCGGCGGGTCGAGCGCGGCGTAGGCCTGCGCCATCAACGCGTCATCGATGAAGCAGCTCAGCACCTCGGTGTCATCGGAGACGTGGACGACCGCGTGCGCGGTGCGCGGGAAGATGCAGAGCCAGTGGTCGCCGTCGAGGGTGAGCTCGTCGTCCTCGACCCGCACGACGATCCGGCCGGGCCGCATCGGCACGAGCCAGTTGAACTCCTCGTGGAAGTGCGGCGCGAACACCTCGCGCGGCCAGCGGTCGATCGTGAGCAGCTCGTCGTCGTCGGTCTCGATCGCGATCGCCGGCGGCGGTGGGCGGTGCCAGGGCGCGGTCATCGCGGTCGCCTCGGCGCGTGTCGCCCCGGCGCAAGCCGCTGTCGCCGGGCGGAAAGCGCCGCCGCTCGCGGGTGCGCATCGTGCGGGTCACCAACCATTCCCGGAGACCTTGCCATGAGCCACGCGTCGCGCCTCGCCATCGTCCTCACCAGCCACGATCAACTCGGCACCACCGGGAAGAAGACCGGCTACTACCTGCCCGAGGCCGCGCACGCCTGGGCGGTGTTCACCGCCGCCGGCCACGAGGTCGTCTTCGTCAGCCCGCGCGGCGGCGCCGCGCCCCTCGACCCCGGTGGCCAGGATCGCGCCGATGCCGACAACGCGCGCTTCCTCGACGATCCCGCGGTCCGCGCCGCGGTCGCCGCGACCCAGCGCGCCGAGGCGATCGATCCCGCGTCGCTGGGCGCGGTGTTCTTCGCCGGCGGCCACGGCACGATGTGGGACTTCCGCGCGCCGGCGCTGGCCGCGCTCGCCGCTGGCGTGTGGACCCGCGGCGGGATCGTCGCGGCGGTGTGCCATGGCCCGGCGGCCCTCGTCGACGTCGAGGTCGCGGGCCGCCCGCTCGTCGCCGGTCAGCCGGTCACCGGCTTCTCGAACCTCGAGGAGGAGGCCGTCGGCCTCACCGGGGTCGTGCCGTATCTCCTCGAGGATGTGCTGGTCGCGCGCGGCGGTCGCTACAGCCGCGCGGACGCGCCGTGGGCCGCGCACGTCGCGATCGGCGAGCGCCTGGTCACCGGCCAGAACCCGGCGTCGACCCGGGGCGTGGCGGAGGCGGTGGTGCGCGGGCTGCGCTGATCGACCGGCGGGCGCGGTTCGCGCTTGTCGCCGCCTTGCGCGTGCGTAGAGTACCGGCCATGTCGGAGCGCCGCCTCGAGAAATTGCTCTATCGCCAGGTCAAGGACACCTGCGAGAGCTACCAGCTGCTCGCGCCGGGAGATCGCATCCTGGTCGCGATGTCGGGCGGCAAGGACAGCTACACGATGTACGAGCTGCTGATGCGGCTCGTGCCGCGGCTGCCGTTCGCGGTGTCCTTGGTCGCGGTCCACCTCGATCAGCAGCAGCCCGGCTACGACGGCAAGGGCCTCGCCGGCTGGCTCGCCAAGCGCGGCGGCGAGTACGAGATCCTGTCCGAGGACACCTACTCGGTGGTGACCTCGCACCTCGACGAGGCCAGCACCTACTGCTCGATGTGCTCGCGCCTGCGCCGCGGCATCCTCTACACCGCCGCCGAGCGGCTCGGCTGCAACAAGCACGCGCTCGGCCACCACCGCGACGACTCGCTCGAGACCTTCCTGCTCAACCTGTTCTACAGCGGCAAGATGCAGGCGATGCCGGCGTCGTACCGCACCGACGACGCGCGCTTCGAGGTGATCCGCCCGATGATCGAGTGCGCCGAGGCCGACATCGCGGCGTTCGCGAGCGGCGAGGACTTCCCGATCATCCCGTGCAACCTGTGCGGCTCGCAGGACGGCCTGCGCCGCGACGCGATGACCCGGCTGCTCGCGCAGCTCGAGCAGGACAACCCGCACGTGCGCAGCGTGATGTTCAACGCGCTCCGCAACATCCGCCCGACCCACCTGCTCGATCGCGACGTCGCGGCGGCGTGGGCCGCGCGCCCGGAGACGATCCGCCCGACGACGTTGCCGGCGCCGAGGCCGCGCCACGCGGCGGCCGAGCCGGTCGCGCGCGGCGGCCGGCGGCTGCCGGTCGTGGACTGATCCGCGCTACAGCTGCTTCGCGAGGTTCTTGCCGGCGCGCGCCAGGATGCGCTTCATCAGGATCTTGAGGGCGGGCGCGAGCACCTTGCCGGCGCCGCGCGGGGTCGCGCCCATCATCCAGTCGAAGCGCGTGCCGCCGCCGTCGGCGGTGAGCCGGTAGTCCTCGCCGAACCGGGTCAGCATCGGCGAGGTCGAGCGCACGACCGTGAACGCGAACCGCGCGCCCGGCTCCCACGCGATGAAGCGCTCGGCGAACTTGCCGAGGCCGCGCAGCGCGACCTCGCGCTCGGCGCCGAGGCCGCCGGTGGATCCGTCGAGCCAGCGGGCCTTCGTCATGAGCGGGAACCAGCGCGGCCAGCCCGCGGCGTCGGCGAACGCGTCGAACACGCGCGCGGGCGGCGCGTCGAAGTGGGTCGTGGTGGTCAGCACCAGCGGCGCCGTCGGGATCCAGGCCAGCTCGACAGGTTCGAGGTCACGCATGCGCGGAGTCGTATCACGCGGCCGCGCGCGAGGACGCGTCAGGTTCGTGAGGCCCGCGTGAGCACGTCAGCGTCTGTCATCCTTCTGGATGACAGACCGAATTCGATCGATCGGCCCGCGCGAGGACGCGCAGCCCGATCTCATCCGGACCCTGAGCCGCGGAACCTTCGGTTCCGCTCAGGCGAGCAGCTGCGACAGCGACACGTCGAGCTGGCTGTGGACCAGCGCCGCGACGCGATCGGCCTCGCTCGGCGAGATCGCGAGCCGCGCGAGCAGGAGCGCGTGGGTCGCCGCGCCGAGCTCGGTCTGCGCGCGTTGCACCCAGCGCGCCGCGGTCGCGCGGTGCACGCCGTAGGCCGCGCCGATCTCGTCGATCGACAGGCCATCGGCGAAGTGCATGCGCAGCGCGCCGCGCAGCCGCGGCTCGAGCCCGGCGCACGCGTCGGCGAGCGCGGTCGCGAATGCCGCGGCGTACTGCCGCTTGAGCAGATCGAGCTCGGGGTTGCCGGTCGACGCCATCACCAGCGCGCCGGTCCAGTCGTCGTCGGGGACCTCGCGCTGGCGCTTCGCCGAGCGCCGCATCATCAGCGCGGTCCGGACCGCGGACACCCCGACCCACGCTCGGAGCGGGCCGCGCCCGCCGTAGGTCGCGAGTCGCGGCCCGCCGGCGCCGTCCACGAGCAGGGTCGCGCGGACCCGCTGGCGGACCTCGTCGCCGAAGGCGTCGGAGGCGTCGATCGTCCGCACCGCGAGCGCGGCCGGGGTCAGCACCTCCGCGTCGAACGCGGCCAGCGCGCGCGGATCGCCGTCGACGCACGCGCACGCGAGGTACAGATCCGCGCCGTGGCGCGCGAGGTCGGGCGCGCCGAGCGATCGAACGTGGGCGGCGAAGCGCTCGAGCGCGACCGCGACCGCGGGCCACGCCTCCGCGCCCTGCGTCCACGCCGCGTGGATCGCGTCGCGGTCGTCGGGCGGCGGGGGCTCCATGGCCCCATGTTCGCACGAGGGCCGGCGTCGTAGGATGGCGGCGCGTGTCCTGTCCGCCCGATGATGTCCTCGCCGCGCACCTCGCCGGCGAGCTCGACGAGTCGTCGGCGATCGCCGAGCACCTCGACGGCTGCGACGCGTGCCGCGCGATCGTGGTCGCGGCGGTCCGCGGGCGGGTCGGGCAGGGGCCGGTCGCGACCGCGGTGACCGATCTCGACGCGATCGCGATCACCGTCCCGGACGCGCGCGCGCCGACCGCGGTGCTGCCGGCCGGCGCGCGGGTCGGGCGCTACACGATCGATCGCCTGCTCGGCGCCGGCGGCATGGGCGCGGTCTACGCGGCGCACGACGCCGAGCTGGACCGGCCGGTGGCGCTCAAGCTGCTGCGCGCCTTTGGCGGGCCGGCTGCGGCGGCGATGGCCGAGCGCCTCGCGCTCGAGTCGCGGCTGATGGCGCGGGTCCGCGACCCGTCGGTGCTGACGATCTTCGACGCGGGCCGCGACGGTGATCGGGTCTACCTCGCGATGGAGCTGATCGACGGCGGCACGCTGGCGGCGTGGCTCGCGGCGCGGCCGCGCGGGTGGCGCGCGGTGCTCGCGGTGTTCCGGCGCGCCGGCACCGGCCTCGCCGCGGCCCACGCCGCCGGGCTGGTCCATCGCGACTTCAAGCCCGAGAACGTGCTCGTCGATGGCGACGGCCTCGCGCCCGCGCGCGTGCTGGTCACCGATTTCGGCGTCGCGCGCGCGGTCGGCGGCGACGATCGCGGCCCGCCCACGCCGCAGGCGCTGCCCGATGATCCGCGCCTCACCGCGACCGGCGTCGCCGTCGGCACGCCGGCGTACAGGGCGCCCGAGCAGCTCGCCGCGGGCGAGGTCGACGCGCGCGCCGACGTCTTCGGCTTCGCGGTGGCGCTGTGGGAAGCGTTGTGGGGCGCGCGGCCGTTCTCCGGCGCGACCGTCGGTGAGCTGCGGGCCGCGATCGATCGCGGCCCCGCATCGCCGGCGCGCGGCGTGCCCCGCTGGGTCGAGCGCGCGCTGCGCGCCGCGCTGGTCGCCGACCCCGATCGGCGCACGCCCTCGATGCGCGCGCTGCTGGCGGCGCTCGATCCGGCGCCGCGCCGGCGCCGCGCCGCGATCGGCCTCGGCGCGTTCGCCGCGGTCGCGATCGCGGGCACGACCGCCATGGCGATGCGCGGCGGCGCCACCGAGGTGCCCGACCGCGATCCATGCCGCGCGCCCGCCGAGGCGCTGTCCGCGCTGTGGACCCCGGCGGCCCGCGCCCGGGCGATCGCCGCGATCCGCTCGGGCCCCGACGGCGATGTCGCCGACGCCCTCGGCGAGCTCCTCGACGGCCGCGTCGCCGGCGTGCGCGACGGCTTCGCCGAGGTCTGCGGCCAGGATCCGGCGACCACGCCCGATCACCCCGCGCGCCTGGCGTGCCTCGATGCCCGGCGGCTCGAAGCCACCGCGCTGGTCGAGGCGTTCGTCGCCGCCGACCCCGACGCGGTCGCGGTCGCCGACGCGGCGATCGCGGCCATCGAGGATCCCGCGCTCTGTCGTCAGGAACACCCGCCGCGGCTGCGCGCGATGGTGCCGCTCGATCCGGCGCTGCGCCGCACGGTCACGCAGCTCCGCCTCCGGATGATCGCGATCGATCAGCAGCGCATCGCCGGGCACTTCGAGGACGCCTCGGCGGCGGCCACCGCGCTCGAGGCGCCGATCCGCGCCACCGGCTTCGCGCCGCTCGTCGCCGAGGCCGAGTACCTGCGCGGCTCGCTCGCCAACGTCGCGCTCGACTCCGGCCACGCCGCGGCGCTCTTGCTCGACGCCGCGCGCACCGCCGAGCGCGCCGGCCACGACTACATCGCCGCGGCGTCGTGGATCCAGCTCGCGCAGGCCGAGGCGCTCGACGAGCGCGACGCGGGCCGCGCGCGCGAGTACCTCGCCAACGCGCAGGCCGCGCTCGATCGGCTCGGCGGCGATCGCACGCTCGCGGTCGAGCTCGACCAGGCCCGCGCGATCGAGCTCCTGCTCGAGCGCCGGTTCGAGGACGCGCGCGCCCTGCTGGCGGCGGCCATCCCGCGCGCGGCCCAGGACGCTCCCGACGAGGTCTCGGCGCTGGTGGTCAGCCTCGGCTCGGCGTTCGAGGACGCCGGCCGGTTTCGCGACGCCGAGGCGACCTACCTCGAGGCGCTCGCCAGCACGCCGCAGGCGCAGGGCAGCCAGCTCACGATCACCACGATCCGCGCGCGCCTCGCCTCGGTCTACATGACCCGCGGCCTGGTCGGCCTCGCGGTGATCCAGGCCGGCCTCGCGCGGGCGTCGGCCGTGGCCCTCTACGCGCCCGATCACACCGATCGCCTCGAGGACGAGCTCCTGTGGGGCGACGCGCTCTTGCTGGTCGGCGACGCGCGCGGCGCGATCCGCCTGGGCACGCAGGTGGCGGCCAGCGCCGAGCTGGTGTTCGATGATCGCAACCCGATGGTCGCCGAGGCGCTCGCGCTGGGCGCCGATGGCCTGGCCCAGCGCGGCGACCTCGCCGGCGCCGAGCGCGAACGGCGCCGCAGCTGCGACATCCTCGGGTTCCGCAGCGGCACCGACAGCGTCGACGCCGCCGAGTGCCGGGTCGAGCTGCTCTCGATCCGCGACCGCGATGCGGCGGCCGCGCGCGCGGCGCTGCCCGGCCTCGATGCGGATCTCGAGATCATCGAGGACAGCCTCGGGGCCGAGCATCTCAACAGCGCGCTGGCCCGCGGCCTGCGCGCGCGGCTGTTGCTCGCGCTCGGCCGCCTCGACGAGGCCGCGGCGACCCTCACCGCGGCGCTCGCGGCGATCGATCCCGCGGAGATCGATCCCGGCGCGATCGCCGAGCTCGAGCTGACGATGGCGCAGGTCGCCCGCGCGCGCGGCGCGCCGGTCGCCGAGGTCCGCCAGTGGGCGCGCCAGGCGGTCGCGCGGTTCGGGGTCGCGCCGCCGAAGTGGGCGCGGCGCGCGGCCGCGGCGCGCGCGCTGCTGCGCTGATCGCGAGCGTCCGGAACGCGAACGGCCCCGTCGCCGGGGCCGTCGATCGATCCTGATTCGCGATCCTGCTTCGCGCGTTCAGCGCGCGCGGCGACGGCGCACCGTCATCGCGATCGCGAGGGCCAGCGCGAGGCCGCTGCCGGTGGTGCCGCCCGCGGCGCAGCCGCCGGAGACCCAGCCGTCGTCGTCGCTCGAGCCGTCGCCGCCGCCGTCTCCGCCCGTGCCGTCCGAGCCCGAGCCACCGGCGCCGCCACCCGAGCCGCTGCCCGAGCCCGAGCCGCTGCCCGAACCCGAACCGCCACCCGAGCCGCTGCCCGAGCCCGAGCCGCTGCCGGACCCACTGCCACTGCCCGAGCCGCCGCCGCCCGCCGACACCGTGACCGTCGCCGTCGCGTTGGTCATCGCGCCGGTCGCGTCGTACGCGCGCGCCTGCAGCGTGTGCGAGCCATCGGCCACGCCCGCGCCGGTCGTGAACTGGTAGGGCGCGCTGGTGTCGGTGCCGATCAGCGAGTTGTCGAGCCGCAGCTCGACCTTGGTCACCGCGGCGTCATCGCTGGCGCTGACCGCGACCGCGAAGCCCGGCGCGACCGTCGCGCCGTTCGACGGCGAGGTGATCGACACCGTCGGCGGCGTGTTGGCGGCCTTGGCGCCCATGCGCGCGAGCAGCATCTGCACCGAGTTCTGGGTGTTGCCGTTGCAGTAGCAGGCGCGGTTCGAGTACTCGCCGCACGGCGCGTTCACGTCCTGGAACGTCTTGTTGCCGCACCCGCTCTGGTACGTCATCGGGTCCTGGCACAGGTTCTCGTGATCGAGCCCGAACGAGTGCGAGATCTCCTGGGCCGCGGTCTCGCAGATGCCCTGGTAGTCGCTGCCGTAGACCTCGGCGAACGTGTAGACGATCGACTGCGGGATGACCGAGCAGTCGTTGGTGAACGGCGACACGCCGCCCACGCCCTGCTGCATGCCCACGTCCTGCGGCGAGCCAGCGACCACGCACTCGACGTGCGCCGCCGTGCCCGGATCGACATCGGTGACGATCGCGTTGAAGCGCGAGAACTGCGCCTGGACGCAGCTCAGGACCTTCTGCCAGTTGGCTGCGCTCACGTTCCACGGCGAGATCACCGACGTGCTGTTGGGGATGCTCGACCGGTTGGTCGACGAGTTCTCGTTGCCCGGGTAGTACGTGCCGCCGTTCTTGTTCAGGTAGATGATGATCGGCGCGCCAGCGGCGAGGGGCTCCACGTTCACGGGCGGGTCGATCACGACGTAGCCGGTCTCGAGCCGCGACACCGGGCCCGACTGCCCGTTCGGGGCCGCCGCGGCGGTGTTGACTGCGCCTGCCAGCGCGCCTGCAAGGATGATCGCGAACGAGTACCTGGTGCGCATCACGTGCCCCCTTCGAGCCCAGTGCGGTGGCTCGAGGCGACCCAAATCACATTGCGTGCCAGGGTGCGCGATGACCGGATCGCGCGGACCCTGGCATGAGATTCCGGTGACCTAGCGCGATCGCTCCGGGCCGTGTGCCACGCCGACACGCGCGAATTCGTGGCGAAATGCCCCTCGGCCGCGGCGTTTTCGCGCGCTCATCGCGCGCATCACTTCCGTTGGTTCCAGTGAGGCGAACGACCCGGCGGGTGGCGTTTGCCCGCGAGCGGCGCGACGATCGCCGACACCGGGCCCCGGGGGATCCTTGGCCCGCCGGGAGACCGTTTGGAGATCGTTCGCGCTCGTCGCGCGTAAAGGACCCGCCATGCGAACCGCCATCGCCGCTGCCCTGATGCTCGCCGCCGCCGCGGTGCCCGCCGTCGCCCAACCCGAGGCCGCGCCCGCGATGGCCGAATCGCTGACCGTCAGCGGCGGCTCGAGCGGCGGCAGCGCGCGGTCGATGTCCAACGACTGGCTCATCCCGGCGCGCGGGTACCAGCTCGGCACCAGCCTGTCGTACGCGATGAGCGACGGCGGCTTCGGCGACCGCGGCCTCAAGTTCTCCGACGTCGCGTTCCTGCGCCTCGATGGCCGCGTCGTGGTCGGCGGCAAGGCCGAGATCTTCGGCGGCATCGATCTGCTGCCGAAGCAGCCGACCTTCACCGACGACAGCGTCTTCGAGGGCGCGCACGTCGGCGCGCGCGTCAAGCTCAAGAAGTGGCTCGCCGCCGACGTCCGCGTCGACGAGGGCTCGCTGATGAGCGGGCTCGGCCTCTACGGCAGCGCCCAGGCCGGGCTGTTCGCGCGGCGGGTGATGCACGAGTCGCTGGTGTTCCAGGGCTCGATCGGCGGCTCGTGGTCGCCGATGCGGTTCGACGCAGGCAACAACGCCTGGTTCGCCGAGGTCGCGACCGCGGGCGATGTCGTGCTGCGCCTGCCCGAGGGCTGGGCCGCGTTCTGGGTCGGCTTCGGCTTCGCGTTCCCGGTCGCGCACCACGGCGACGTCCCCGGCGTCGGGGCGATCGATCCGCAGGTGCGCAGCGACTTCCGGCTCGGCAGCGTCTACTCGGTCGTGAAGTCGTGGGACGTCTACGTCGAGTACACGATCATCGATCGCGGCGACGACGCGGCGCCGCGCACCGTGCTGCCGATCCTCGACGGCGGCTTCGATCAGAAGCAGCTCACCTTCGGCATCGCGCGCCACTTCGCGCGCACCGCCAAGGTCGACCACAGCGACGACGCCTACCAGCTGAGCCGCGCGCGCCGCGAGGGGAGGGACGCGGCGCTGGCGGCGCGCTGAGAGATTCCTCACCAGATTCGGTTCCGGAGGCGATCGGGACCGCCGTCCAGCTTGCTAGAACAGCGCATGGGCCTCTTCGATCGGCTGTTCGCGAAGAAGGCACCGGCCGCGCCTCCGGTGCTCGACACCTCAGAGGCAAACCTGCGCGCGGTGCTCGGCGATGACAACGTGATGATCGCCTCGGGGTTGGCGATCGAGTCGGTCGCCGAGACCCAGCCCGGACGCGAGCAGGTCGGCGGTCTGCCCGCGGGGATCGGCGCCGCGTCGTGGCCCCGCTGCGCGGCATGCCAGTGCCTCATGACGTTCATCGGCCAGGTTGCGGTCGGGCCCGATGAGCAGCCGAGCTATCCCGAGCGAGGGAGCCTGGCGATCTTTCGCTGCAACGCCGAACCGCCACCCTCCGGCGCGCCGTGTGCGGCGAACGACGCGAGCGGCAGCGTGTGCTTCTTCGTCACCGCGAACCACCCGCCCGAGGCGTCGGCGTTCAGCGACGAGGAGCGCCTGCAGATCGAGCGCGCCCTCGCGCAGGCCCACGCCGCACCGAGCCCCCGGCGCGCGCCGTTCAGCGCGCTGTCGGAGCGCGGTTATCGCGGGCAGCCGGTGCTCGATCACGCCTATCGCGTCGAGCGCCGCCGCGTCGTTTCATGCCGCGCGCCACAGGGCGTCGGGCTGTCGGCCGCGGCGGCCAACGCGCTCTGGGCGGCCGCGCGCGCCGCATCGGGGGTCGCCATCGAGATCGGCGGCTTCCCTGACTGGATCCAGGCGCCGATCGACGACCTGCGCTGCGCGTGCGGTGCTCCGATGGAGCTGATCGTCCAGTACGAGGCGTTCGACGACGCGATCAACCTCGGCGACGCCGGGCGTGCGTACGTCTTCGCGTGCGCGCAGCGCTGCTCGCCGACCTCGTTCACGTCGCGCTGGGACTGCTGCTGACCGACGGCGCGCGGGCTCGAGCGCGTCCCGGCGCCGGGGCCATTCCCGCCCACCGTTGCCATCTGGCAACAGCCGCGCGGTCACGATCGCGGCCTGCGATCGGCCGCAAGCCCGCGCCATCGCTGTGGCAGGGCGTGGCATGGTCGTTGCTGAGTTGCCGTCCGTGCCCCGTGTCGTCACCGTCGTCGTCGGAACGCTCCTGATCGCCCGCGCCGCCGCGGCCCAGCCCACGTTCGAGCCCGCGCCGACCGAGCCCGCGCCGAGCGATCCCGCGGCGCCGATCGATCCCGCGGCGCCGGTCGCGCCCGCCGCGCCGTGGTCGCCGATCTCCGACGATGGTTGGCCGTGGGGCGTGTCGCTCGAGGCGATGCGCGCGCTGCCCGAGTGCGGGCCGGGCGGGCTGCGGTTGCCCGATGGCTCGATGCCGCGCGGCGGGGAGCCGATCCCGTGCCGGCCAGCGATCATCCCGACCGGTCCGCAGTTCGGCTACGGCCTCGACTGGACCCAGGGCGCCACCTTCGGCGGCGTGCCGACGACCGGCGCGGCGCACGCCTGGGGCATCGAGGTGATGTGGGCCGCGACCCGCAGCGTCTCGCTCGGGCCGCGCTACGAGCTCGGTGGTGTCGGCACGCCGTCGGGCGGCCGCAACGACACGATCGCGCACCTCGATCAGCACCTGCTCGCGGTCGCCAAGCACCGGTTCTGGACCGACGAGGTCGATCGCGACGCGTGGACGCTGAGCGTCGGCGCGGGCTACGCGATCCGCGGCGACGCGCTGGGCGGCTCGGCGCCGATGGCGCGCATCGGCATCGCGCGCGAGGTCGGGCTCTACGGCTCCGACACGCTCGCCGGCACCGGCGCGATCGAGGTCGCGTACGAGCAGTCGTTCGGCAGCGAGCGGCTGTCGGCGCTGCTCGCGAGCCTGCGCTTCGGCATGGAGTGGGGCATCCGCGAGCCGCTGAACCTGGGCACGCCCGACGAGCCCGCGCCGATCAAGTACACGGTGTCCGGCGACTTCTACGGCGGCCCGGCGCTCGGGCTCGGCATGACCGTCGGGCTGCGCGCGTCGCCGATGTGGAGCCTCGAGACCAGCGGGACCTTCATGTTCGGTCGCACCGACGGCGCCACCGAGCACGGCTTCGATGGCGCGACCTGGGCGCTGATGAGCGGGCCGCGCATGACGCTGCCGCGGCCGGCGTTCGCGCCGGTGTACCTGCAGGTGCAGGCCGGCCCGGCGTGGGTCGCGCGCGATCCCGAGCGCGAGACCACGTGGCTGGGGCAGGGCGAGCTCGGGCTGCGCTTCCTCGTCGGCTGCGGCGATCACGCCGGCGTCGATCTGGGCGCCTGGGTCCGCGCCGATGTCGCCGATGGCATCGACGTGACCGCCGGCGGTATGGTGCTGCGGCTGGTGATCGGCAGCCGCGCGGGCGCCCCGGGCGGCCACCCGGTCTTCGACGACGGCCGCGACCACTGCGCGCCCGAGGCGCCGCGCTTCGCGACCGAGCCGCCGCCGCCGCCCCCGCCACCCGCGCCGCCGCCCCCACCCACGCCGGTCGATGGCGGCGCCGTCGGCGGCCAGATCGACGCGCACGTCGAGGTCGACGCGCACGTGCAGGTCGAGATCAAGCCGGTCGTGATCGACGTGACCCTCGGCGCGGTGCTGTTCGGCGGCGCGGTCCGGGTGCAGATCGATCCGCGCATCCTGCCGCTCGCGCGCCTGCCGGGCGCCGGCTGGGTCACCGTCCTGCTGTCGGGGCCGCCCGAGGCGCTGGCCTCGTTCCGCGCCGAGCTGGGCGCGACCCTCGACCGCAACGGCGCCCGCGTCGACGGCTGGGCCGAGGTCGCCACCGCCGCCCGCGCGGTCACCGCCCGGTTCACGATCTGGCCGCCGGGGACCCGGCCGCCGGCCCCGTGACGCGGCATCGCCGCCGGTCACGTTAACGACAGGTTTCCTCGGCGGCTGGCGTGCCGGGCGCGTCGTCGATAAAGTGCGCGATCATGACCGCCCGCGAACGCACCGACTTCATCCGCGACATCATCGATGAGGACCTGCGGACCGGCCGGCACCAGCGGGTCGCCACGCGCTTCCCGCCCGAGCCCAACGGCTACCTCCACATCGGTCACGCCAAGTCGATCTGCCTGAACTTCGGGATCGCGCAGGACTACGGCGGCACCTGCAACCTGCGCTACGACGACACCAACCCGACCAAGGAAGACGTCGAGTACGTCGAGTCGATCGAGGCCGACGTCCGCTGGCTCGGGTTCGCGCCGACCGCGGTGCTGTTCTCCGCCGACTACTTCCCGCGCATGTACGAGCTGGCCGAGAAGCTCGTCACCGACGGCAAGGCCTACGTCTGCGATCTCGACGACGAGCAGATCCGCGTCTACCGCGGCTCGCTCACCGAGCCCGGCAAGCCCAGCCCGTGGCGCGATCGCTCGGTCGCCGAGAACCTCGATCTCCTGCGGCGCATGAAGGCCGGCGAGTTCCCCGATGGCGCGCGCACGCTGCGCGCCAAGATCGATCTCGAATCGCCCAACATGAAGATGCGCGATCCGCTGCTCTACCGGATCCGCCACGCGCACCACCACCGCACCGGCGATGGCTGGTGCATCTACCCGATGTACGACTACGCGCATCCGCTCGAGGACGCGATCGAGGACATCACCCACTCGATCTGCACGCTCGAGTTCGAGAACAACCGCGAGCTCTACGACTGGGTCATCGAGCACACCGGCGTGTCGGCGGGCAAGGTCGCGCCGCACCAGTACGAGTTCGCGCGGCTCAGCCTCGATTACACGATGATGTCGAAGCGCAAGCTCCTGCTCATCGTGCAGGAGGGCCACGTCTCGGGCTGGGACGATCCGCGCATGCCCACGATCGCCGGCATGCGGCGCCGCGGCTACTCGCCCGAGGCGATCCGCGCGTTCGCCGATCTGATCGGCGTGGCCAAGGCCAACTCGACCGTCGACGTTGGCAAGCTCGAGTTCTGCGTGCGCGACGACCTCAACGCCAGCGCGCCGCGCGTGATGGCGGTCCTGCGCCCGCTCGAGGTCGAGGTCACCACCTACGACGCGACCGGCGAGGTGATCGACGCACCGTACTTCCCGGCCGACGTCGGCAAGCCCGGCTCGCGGCCGGTGCCGATGGCGCGCACGATCTACATCGAGCAGGACGACTTCCAGGCCGAGCCCGAGGCCGGCTACACCCGGCTCGCGCCCGGGCGCACGGTCCGGCTGCGCTACGGCGCGTGCATCACCTGCGACGAGGTCGTGCGCGACGCCGACGGCGCGATCGTCAAGCTGCGCTGCTCGCACCACGCCGAGAGCGTGGGCGGCAAGCCGCCGGCGGACGGCCGCAAGGTCTGGGGCGTGATCCACTGGGTCGCCGCGGATTCCAGCGTGCCGGTCGAGGTGCGCCTCTACGATCGGCTGTTCAAGGTCGCGCGCCCGGACGACGGTGACTTCCGCGACAACCTCAACCCCGGCTCGCTCGAGGTGATCACCGGCGCGCGGGTCGAGGCCTCGCTCGCGACCGCGGCGCCCGGCAGCCGCTGGCAGTTCGAGCGCCTGGGCTACTTCGCCGTCGACACCGTCGACTCGAAGCCCGGCGCGCTGGTCTGGAACCGCATCGTCACGCTTCGCGACGGCTGGGCGAAGAAGGACGAGGTCGCCGCACCCGCGGTCGAGAAGAAGGCCAGCGCCCGCGCGGCCACGCGGCCGAAGAGCAAGTCACCCGCCGAGTATCGCGCCGAGGCGCGCGTCCGCGATCCCGAGCTCGCCGCCGCGCACGATCGCGCGCTCGCCAAGGGCCTCACCGCCGAGCAGGCCGATCTGGTCAGCGGCGATCGCGACACGATGACCTGGTTCGACGCCGCGTCGGCGGTTGCCACGCCCGGCAGCGCGGCGCGCTGGCTCATCAACGAGGTCCCGCGCGTCGCAGAGGGCCGCGAGCTGAACGCGCTGCCGTTCGACGGCGCCGCGCTCGGCGCGCTGGTCCAGCTCATCGACGCCGGCACGATCACCGGCACCGCGGGCAAGGACATCCTCGCCGAGCTCGCGAAGAGCGGCGGCGATCCGGTCGCGCTCGCGAAGTCGCGCGCGCCAGCCGCCGACGCCGGCGCGCTCGCCGCGATCATCGACGACGTGATCGCGAAGAACGCCGACAAGGCCGCGCAGTACCGCGCCGGCAAGACCGGCCTCCTCGGGTTCTTCGTCGGCCAGGTCGTGAAGGCCGCCGCCGGCACCGCCGATCCGGCGAGCGCGAAGGCGCTGATCGAGCAGCGGCTGGCCGCCGGGTAGCGGTCAGTCGCCGAGAGTGAGAAAGAATTCTCTTTCCCACTCTCTGTTGATCGGCTTGCTCGACGAGGATCGTCTCGCTGCGCCTATCCGGAACGAGTTTGATTCTCAAACTCTCGGGCGAGCGACGCGAGGAACGCCTCGATCGCGCTCCAGTACACGCCGCTGTCGCCGATGTCGTTGTGCCCGCGGTCGGGTACCATCACCAGCGTCTTGTGCGCCGGTGGCGCGCCGGCGGCGCCGAACGCGCTCTTGGCCTCGCGTGGCGCGACGATGTCGTCGTCGGCGCCGTGCAGCACCAGCAGCGGCAGCTTGCCCTTCGACAGCTTGGTCGCGGGCGCGAAGGTCGCGCGCTCCTCGCTCGACCACTTCGCGGGTGGCGTCAGATCGCGGCGCCGCACCAGCTCGGTCAGATCGAACAGCGCGCTCTCGAGGATCACGCCGATCATGCCCTCGACCGGCCGCGCGTACAGCTCGTGGGCCGCGACCGCGCCGAGCGAGCGGCCCATCACGACCAGCGGTCCGATCGCGACCGCGGCGGCGATCCGCGGCGCGTCGGTGACGATCGCGCGCAGGGTCGGCACGCCGGTGCTCTTGCCGTAGCCGCGGAACGACGCGACCGCGAGCGCCGCGCCGGCCCGCGCGAACCGCGGCGCGAGCGCGTCGTAGTCCGAGCACACCTCGCCGTTGCCCGGGAACAAGAGCAGGGTCGGCGCGCCATCGCGCGAGCTGTGCACGCGGACCTGCAGCTTCGCGCCGTCGACGTCGACGGTGCGATCGTGCGCGCCCTTCGGCGGCCCGCCGCGATCGGCCCGCGGGAAGAACAGCCGGCGGTTGAACTCCACCTCGTCGAGGATCGAAGTCGCGTCGCTCATGAAACGAAGTTCTTCCAGCGGCGCATGTACTCCACGAACTGCGGCGACAGCGCCTGCTCGAGCAGCACCTGCGGCGACACCGGCGGCCGCACCGGCGCCCACGCCGGATCGACGACGCGCTTCGGCCAGTCGTGGTTGATGATCGCCACGCGCCCGAGCGCGACCGCGTCGGCGCCCAGCGCCAGCACGCGCTCGGCCTCGTCGCGGGTCCAGATCGAGCCGGCCGCGAACAGCCGCACGTCGGCGGGCACCGCGGCGCGGAACAGCGGGATCGCGTGCTGCGCCGGTCGCGTCCGGGTGTTGTCGAGCGCCTTCCACAGGGACAGGTGCAGGAAGTCGACGCCGTCGTCGCTGAGGCCGCGCGCGACCTCGACCGTCTCGTCTAGATCGAGGCCGCGGGCCTGGCCGAAATCCTCGGGCGACAGCCGCACGCCGACGACGAACGGCGCGGGCACCGCGGCGCGCACCGCGCGCGTCGCCTCGCGAATCAACCGCGCGCGGCCGGCGAGATCGCCGCCCCAGCGATCGGTGCGCGTGTTCATCGTGCGCGACAGGAACTGCGACAGCAGGTAGCCGTGCGCGCCGTGCAACTCGACGCCGCCGAAGCCGGCCTGGTGGCAGCGCACCGCGGCGGCGGCGAACGCGGCGATCACGCGCTCGAGATCGTCCTCGGTCGCGGCCCGCGGCGGCTCGAACCCGGGCGAGTCCTCGGTCCACGTGCTCGCGCTCCACGGCTGCGTGCCCGAGACCTCGCGCGGCGCGCGCACGCCGCCGTGGAAGATCTGGACGATGCCGAGGCCGCCGCCGTCGTTGATGCGCGCGGCCATCCGGCGCAGGCCGGGCAGGCAGGCGTCGTCGTGCACGCCGAGCTCGCCGGGCCAGGCCTTGCCGTCCTGAGCCACGAACGCGGCGCAGGTCTCGACGATGCCGAAGCCCCCGTCGACGCGCGCGGCGATCCACGCCAGCTCGTCGTCGCCGAGCATGCCGTCGGGCAGGCTCTGCTGGTTGGTCATCGGCGCGAGCGCGATGCGGTTGGGGGCGACCGCGCCACCGCGGAACGACAGGGGTTCGAACAGCACGCCGCTACCATAGAGGACGCGCTGCGCTGCGTCGATGCGGCGCGTGGGACTACCTGTGACAGCGCGCGACCGGTCCGTCACCCTTGGCGGCGCGCGCGGCCTTCTGTACGTTCTCGCGTCCATGGCCGACACGCCGAACCCGCCCGCCGGGAAGCCGCCGAAGACGAACGACAACGCGTTCTTCGGCCATCCGCGCGGCCTGTCCTCGCTGTTCTTCACCGAGATGTGGGAGCGCTTCTCGTACTACGGGATGCGCGCGATCCTGGTCATCTTCCTCAAGACCGCGGTCGACGAGGGTGGCTTTGGCTGGGACAAGGCGGATGCCTCGACGCTGGTCGGCATCTACATGTCGCTCGTCTACCTGATGAGCCTGCCCGGTGGTTGGATCGCCGATCGGTTCCTCGGCCAGCGCAAGGCCGTGCTCTACGGCGGCACGCTCATCACCTTCGGCCACGTGTGCCTCGCGATGCCCGGCCAGCCGGTGTTCTTCGCCGGCCTCGGCTTCATCATCATGGGCACCGGGCTACTCAAGCCCAACGTCTCGGCGATGGTCGGCGGCCTGTACTCGCCCGAGGACGCGCGCCGCAACGCGGGCTACGCGATCTACTACATGGGCATCAACCTGGGCGCGACGTTCGCGCCGACGGTGATCGGCACGCTGGCCCAGAACGAGGGCTTCCGGAACCTGCTCGTCGACATCGGGCTGCCGGCCCACGCCGCCTGGCACTTCGCGTTCGGCGCGGCGGCGGTCTGCATGTTCTTCGGCCTGGTCACGTTCGTGATGGGCTGGAAGCGGCTCGGCACGGTCGGGATGTCGCCGGCGGTGCCCGACAGCCCGAAGGACGCGGCGCGCGATCGCAAGATCCTGGCCGCCATCCTCGCGGTGGTGCTGGGCGTGCCGATGGCGCTGGCGGTCGCGCACGTCGCGGGCGCCGAGCTCGACCTGCAGACGATCGGCGACGTCCTCAGCCTCGCGATGATCGCGATCGCGCTGGTGCTGTTCGTCGTCATGTACTTCGTGATGGCGCGCGACCTCGACGAGCGGCGCCGCGTGATCGCGATGATGGTGCTGTTCTTCGGCTGCGTGTCGTTCTTCGCGATCTTCGATCAGGCCGCCACGACCCTCACGATCTTCGCCGACGAGCACACCAACAACTCGGTCTTCGGCATCGCCTTCCCGTCGAGCTGGTGGCAGTTCGTGAACCCGGCCTTCATCCTGCTCCTGTCGCCGTTCTTCGGCGTGCTGTGGATCCGCATGGCCAAGAAGGGCACCGAGCCGGCGGCGACCACCAAGTTCGGCATCGGCATGATCTTCACCGCGATCTCGTTCCTGGTGATGCTGCCGGCGATCCACGAGGTGCTGATCGGGCCGATCCTCGCCGCGACCAAGGACCACCCGGCGGTGTTCGAGCGCTCGAGCCCGCTGTGGCTCTTGCTGCTGTACTTCTTCTCGACCCTCGGCGAGCTGTTGATCTCGCCCGTCGGCCTGTCGTCGATGTCGACGCTCGCGCCGGCGCGCATGGGCGGCATGGTGATGGGCGTGTGGTTCCTGGCGATCTCGATCGGCGACTACATCGCCGGCCGCGCCGAGTCGATCTCGACCTCGCTCGGGCCCACGAACTTCTTCCTCTACTTCGCGCTGTTCGCGCTCGCGGTCGCGGTGATCCTGCTCGCGCTGTCGCGGCCGATCACGCGGCTGCTCGGCCGCAAGACCTGACGCGCGCGGTTAGCGCAGCACCGCGTACAGCACGACCGAGGCCAGGGACACGAACGCCGCGCGCCAGCCATCGATCGGCGACACGCCGGGAGAGCCGAGCGGCACGGTCGTGGTCTTGCCCTCGTCGATCCACACCTTGAAGGCCTTCTCCTCGGGGCCCGCGGCGATGACGACATCGACGAAGCCGGTCGGCACCTGCGCGATCGTCACGCGCTCGGTGTGCGCGCCGCGGACCGCGAGCGCGCCGTTGACCGCGACGGTCACGTCCGAGGCCGCGCGCGTGAACACGAACGCCATCGCGCCGGTGGGGGCGTCGACCGGGAATGGGTAGCGCACGGAGACGTCGTGGGCGCAGGCGCTGGCGAGGAGCGCGAGGACGGCGAGGGCGCGGAGCGTGGGCATCGCGCGATTCGGCTCGCGCGGATCGCGCGCGGTTGTCCGGCCCGCTGCGGTTGCCTGACGACGACCGCGGTTGCCTCGGAGGTCACTTCGGCTTGCAGGCCTTGGTGCTGCCGCCGGTCGTGCCGTTGCACTGCTGATCGTCGCGGCAGTCCGACTGGATCATGCAGATCTTCACGCACGCCATCGCGGTCGCGCCGACGGTGTCGCAGATCGCGCCGTCGGGGCAGTCGCCGACCTCGCCCGGGGTCGAGCACGCCTGCGTGCAGTAGCCCCCCGAGACGGTGGTATCGCAGGTCAGGCCCGAGTCGCAGCCGGCGGTCGCGGTGCACGTCGCGCCGACGTTGAGATCGTCGGCGCACCCGAGGAACAGCGAGCCGACGATCAGAACCAGGAGCGTGCCGCGCATGCTCCCACGGTATCACTCGCGCGCGCGCCTGAGACGGCCGTGCGACCGCCGTGCGACGATCGAGCGCGTCGCGCAGGGCCCGACATGTCGTCGGGAATTGGCCAGGCCGCGGCGATGGTTGGGGTGCGGATGAGGCGAATCGCGCTGGTGCTCGCGGTGGTGGTCGTGATCGGTGGGCTCGTGTGGTGGTGGCGCGGCCGCGGCGGCGATGCGCCTGCGCCGATGCCGTCGCCCGGCAGCGCGGCGGTCGCGCCTGCGCCCGGCGAGTCATCGCCGGTCGCGGCGCCCTCGCTGGCGGCGGTCGCGGGCCGCATCACCGCGGTCGCGGGCGCGCCGATCGCCGACGCGACCGTGCGGCTCGAGTCGCGCGACGGCGACGACGTGCGGCTGGTGCGCAGCGGCGCCGACGGCGGCTACGCGGTCGAGAACCTGCCGGCGGGCCGCTGGCGGATCGCGGCGTCGGCGACCGGCTTCGTGCCGCGCGCCGACGTGGTCGTGCTGACCGCGGGGGCGCGCGCCGCGCTCGACCTCGCGCTCGCGCCCGGCGGCGCCGAGCTGCGCGGCACGGTCACCGATGCGACCGGCGGACCGATTGCCGGCGCTGCGATCGCGGTCGCGGGCAACGGCGCGATCCTCGGCGAGGCCCCGGTGCTCGCGGCGACCACGACCGACGACGCGGGCCACTACCGGTTGACGGTCGCGGTCGGCAGCGCGCGCGTGACCGCGAGCCATCCCGAGTACGTGCCGATGAGCGCGTCGACCGAGGTCGGCGCGAGCGGCGCGACCCTCGACTTCTCGCTGGTGCCGGGCGGTGCGATCGAGGGCGTGGTGCTCGACGCGGGCACGCGTCAGCCGGTCGGCGGCGCGACGGTCGCGGTCGCGCGCGAGGCGGTCACGACCGGGCCGCACGGCGGCGGCGGTGCGGCGACCTCGTCGCGCGGCCGCACGACCGTGACCGCGGGGCCCGATGGCAAGTTCCGGGTCGCCGGGCTCGAGCCCGGATCGATCGTGCTGGCCGCGCGCGCCCCCGGACGCGCGACGGACGCGCCGACCACGGTGCCGCTCGGCGTGGCCGAGGTCGTGACCGGCGTCGAGCTGTTCGTCGCGGCCGCGCCCTCGGTGAGCGGCGTCGTCGTCGACGAGAAAGGCGCGCCGATCGCCGACGCCGACGTGATGGCGATGAGCGACGGCAACGCGATGGGCGCGACGACCGACGCGAGCGGCGCGTTCGCGTTCGAGGGCCTGCGGCCCGGGCCGTACGCGATCACCGCGCAGGCCGAGGGCTGGCTGGCGTCGACGCCGACGCGCGTCACCGTGGAGCGCGCGCCGGTCACCGGCGTGAAGGTCGTGCTGCGCGCGGGCGCGATGATCCGCGGGCGCGTCGAGCCGGCGGGCGCGGCCGCGGTCACGATCGAGCGCGAGCAGGGCGCGATCTCGATGGCCGATCTGGCGAGCCTGCTGGTGACGCCGCCGCGCGCCGACACCGCCGCCGACGGCAGCTTCGCGATCGGCCCGGTCGATCCGGGCACCGTCGTGGTCGCGGCCCGCGCCGCGGATGGGCGGCGCGGCAAGACCTCGGTCGTGGTCGGCGCGCGCGGCGCCGATGGCGTGGTGATCACGCTCGACGCGGGCGCGACCCTGACCGGGCGCGTGCGCGACGAGGCAGGCCCGGTCGCGGGCGCGGTGGTCAACGTGCGCGCGCGGGGCGGCGATCGCACGGCCGTGATCGTGAACGGCGTCGAGACCACCGCGGATCGCGCGATCACCGGCGCCGATGGCCGGTTCGTGCTGGCGGGCCTCGCCGGCGGCGACTACGACGTCGTCGTCCTCGACGAGCACGGCGCGCCGTACGCGTGGCGCGCGCCCGCGGATCGCGCGCGGCCGGCGGCGCCGATCGCGGTATCGATCGCCGCGAACGGCAAGAAGGATGTCGCGCTCGAGATCGAGCGCCCCAACGGCGAGATCACGGGCGTGGTGATCGGGCCCGACGGCAAGCCGATGGCGGACGCGTGGGTCTCGGCGAGCCGCGGCCTCGACGACTTCGTGTTCGGCGGCGGCGGCCCCGGCGGTGAGCGCGGCGGTGGTCCGGGCGGGCCCGGCGGTGGTCCGGGCGGGCCCGGCGGCGGTCCGGGCGGCCCCGGCGGCGGTCCGGGCGGCCCCGGCGAGGGCGACGAGGGCTCGCGCATGATGATCGTCAGCAGCAGCGACGACGGCGACGACGCCGGCATCTTTGGCGGCGTGGCGCCGGTGCTCACCGGCCCCGACGGCCGCTTCGCGCTGCGCCACCTGCGCCGCGGCCGCTACGACGTGCGCGCCGAGGGCGATCGCGGGCGCGCCCGCGGTGCGGTCGCCAATGTCGAGCCCAACGCCGACGTCTCCATCCGCCTGGCCGCGCTGACCGAGCTCGCCGGCACGGTCACCGCCGAAGGGCGCCCGGTCGCCGACTTCACCGTCGAGCTCGCCGGCACCGCGCGGCGCAGCCAGCGGTTCCTCGCTGCCGACGGCCGGTTCACGCTCGCGCGCGTCGATCCGGGCGAGTACGACGTCACCGTGATCGCGAAGGCCGGCACCGGGCACGCGCACGTCACGGTCGTGTCTGGCCAGCGCGCCGAGGTGACGATCGCCCTCGCGCAGCACGGGCGCATCATCGGCAAGGTCGTCGGCCCCGATGGCGCGCCGATGGCCGGCGCGATCGTCGTGTCGGCGCCGATCATCGATGGCCGCACGTCGATCTCGATCGAGGGGCCGCCGCCGACCACGGGCGCTGATGGCGCCTTCGATCTCGACGCGGAGCCCGGCACGCGCATGGTGCTGGTCCTCGGCAATCGCGGACCGGTCGCCGAGAAGCAGGTCGAGGTGAAGGGCGGCGAGACCGTCGACGTCGGCGTGCTCGCGGTCAAGCCGCCGCCGCCGCCGCGCGGCAAGTAGCGCCCGCGGCGCGCCGTTCGCGCAGCCCGCAGGGCTGCCGAAAATACGAAGAGCGCGGCGGTTGCCCCGTCGCGCTCTCGTCAGCTGCTGATGCTGATCGGTGCCCGATCAGCGGGCCGCTTACCAGCGACCGCCGCCGCCGCCGCCGCGGTCACCACCGCCGCCGCGACCACCGCGACCACCGCGACCACCGCGGCCACCCTCGCCACCACCACCACCGCCGAAGCCGCCACCACCGCCGCCGAAGCCACCGCCACCACCACCGAAGCCGCCACGGCCGCCGCCGCCGCCACGGTCACCACCGCCGCCACCACCGCCGAAGCCACCACCGCCGCCGCCCGGGCCGCTGCGCCGGGGGCGCTCCTCGGCCAGGTTCACGCGGAGCGGGCGGCCGTCGAGCGGCTGGCCATTCATGTCGGCAATCGCCTTCTGGGCGTCGTCGGGCGAGGCCATCGTGACGAACGCAAAGCCACGGCTGCGACCGGTCTCGCGGTCGGTCACCAGATGCACGTCCTCAACCTGTCCGAACTCTTCGAACACGGCGCGCACCGAGTCGGCGCTGGTCTGGAAAGAGAGGTTGCCTACAAACAGTCGGTTGTCCATCGTCGATTCTCGTCAAGATCTCAGCCGCGTTCTCTTGGATTTTCCGCGCCGCATGTTTCCGCGTCCCATGGGGCCGAGCATGGGATGGTTCTTCAGTGCATTCGGTGCGACCACTACTAGTCGTGCAAGACAGCGCGTGAAACTCGACGGAATCCGTGGCGATTCGACGAACGGACCGTGCTCGACTGTGGCGACGGCCAGCCTACAGCAGGGAATGGCGCACGCCAAGGGTTTTCGGTTCGGTCCGGAGCCGCCCTCGGGACCGCGGATCGCGGCCGCCGCCGGGCCGCGGTCGTGAGACCATGGTCGGATGTCGCGTGCGCGCTCGAGCTGGACGCAATTCGCCTTTCTCATCGCGGTCGTAGCCGCCGGATGCGGTGGGTCGCCGAAGCCGGTGTCCGCCCCCGAGGCGGTCGACGAGAGCACCGCGATCGCCGAGGCCAAGGGCCTGGTGCAGGAGGCCTACGGCACGATGCGGCGGGGCAAGAGCGAGGGGCTCTTGCCGCTCTTGAAGGAGAACCTGTCGATCACCGGCCCTGGTCCGGCCGCGGTCGCCGATCGCGGCGCCCTGGTGATGGCGCTCAACGAGGCGCTGCCGCCGCGCAAGAACCACAAGGTCCTTGGCCGCGGCGCGCTGGTCGGGGTCTCGCCCGGCGGTCACTCCGCCTGGTTGGTCGATCAGGTGACGGTCGATGGCACCCCGCTGGTCGGCTCGGCTGTGCTCGAGCGCGTGAACGACTTCTGGGTGGTCGCGGCGGTCCACGTCGGCCGGCCGATCAGCGATCGCGACCTGGCGCGCGCGCTCAAGGCCGGCCCGCTGCCGGCGCCCGCGGCGATCCGCGCGGTCGCGCCGCCCACGACCGCCGCGGTGGTCGCGCGCTTCCGCGATGGCATCGCCAGCGATCGCGGGTTCCGCCCGCAGCTCGCCGAGGACGCGATCGCGATCGGCGTGACGCCGGGCAGCGTGGTGCAGGGCGCCGACAAGATCGCGCGCGCCTGGAAGAAGGCGACGAAGGACGGCGACACCGTCGCGATCGACGGCGCGGTGCGCGCGGCCCTGTCGGGCGACGGGCAGCTCGCGTGGATCGACGCGACGCTCTTGCGCGGCCGCGGCGAGGCGCCCCCGGTCCCGCACCGCGCGACCTACGTCTATCGCAAGGACGGCGCGACCTGGGCGCTCGTGCTCGCGCACGAGTCGATCGCGCGCCCGTGACAGGCTGTCCGGTGTCCGGACGAGCGTGCTAGGCCGCGGCGCGGCGCGCCGCGCGCAGCGTGAACACCGCGACCTCGGCCTGGGTGCCGTGGCCGGTGCGCCAGCGCACGCCCGAGAACCCGACGCCGGGCGTGACGTAGAGCTTGGTGCGGCCGACCTCGTAGAAGCCGGAGACGTAGCGCTTGCCCATGCGGTTCGCGATCCGCCGCGTGATGCCCGGGACGTTGATCTGCGAGCCGTGGGTGTGGCCCGAGAGGATCAGGTCCGGCGAGCGCTCGGCGAGGCCCGGCGCCTGCTCGGGGCAGTGGCACAGCACGATCTGGGTCGCGTCCTCGGGCACGCCCGCGAACGCGGCGGCGGCGTCGGCGTGGCGCGTGATCGGATCGTCGACGCCGACGAAGTGCAGCGGCGCGCCGTCGAGATCGACGATCGCGTGCTGGTTCTTCAGCACCTCGTAGCCGTTCTTCTCGAGGGCGGCGGTGACGCCCTTGCCCCACGTGAAGTAGTCGTGGTTGCCGAGCACGGTCAGCACGCGGCGCGCGCGCAGGCCGGCGAGCTGCTCGACCGCCTGCTCGGCCTCGTGGCGGCGCCAGCACACGTAGTCGCCGGTCATCACCGTGAGGTCGGGGTTGGCGGCGTTGGCGAGTTCGATCGCCGCGCGGATGTGCTCCGGAGGTGTCAGCGAGCCGACGTGGATGTCGGAAAGGTGCGCGATGCGCACGCCGTCGTGGCGCGGATCGAGGCCGGCGATCTCGATCTCGTGGTGCGAGACGACGGGAGGCTTGACGGCGCCAGGACGCGGCATCGGGGCACTATGGAGTCCCTGCTCGCGCGCCGCAACGCGCGTCAGGGATTACGCGCGTGAAACGGTTTGCGCGACGGGAGGCGACCTCCTATCGTTGACCCATATGGCCCTGGCGGCGCGTCCCGAGACCAGCCCCTCTGCCGAACCCCGGACCGGGTGCCCGGTGTGTGGCAATCCGATCCACCCGATCGCAGGCAAGTGCAAGCACTGCAAGACCGATCTGGTGAAGCTGCGGCGGCAGGCGCACGCCGCCGCGCAGGCGCAGGCGCAGGCCGTCGCGCAGGCGCCCGCAGCGCCCTTGCCATGGCCGCCGGTCCGCGCCGCCGCGTCGGCGCCGGTCGCGCGTGCGCCGCAAGTCGCCGTGCCACCGGCGGTGCCGCCGCCGGTCGTGATGCCGACGATCGTCGACGAGCCGGCGGTCGCGAGCCGCAGCCGCTGGTCGCAGATCTGGCCGATCGCGGTCGCGATCATCGCGGCGATCGCGATCATCGTGTGCGTCGTGCTGCTGATCGGCGGCAACAAGTCGGCGGGTGCGGTGCCCGACGGCGAGAAGATCAAGCCGCCCCCCGCCGCCGACAACATGAACACCAACCCGCTGTCGCAGGCGGATCCGTGGAACGGCGCGCCGCCGCCGTCGAGCGGCAACACCAACCCGGGAGGCCCGGCGGTTCCCGCGCCAGCGCCGGTCCCCGCACCGCCGCCGCCAGCCGCGCCGTCTGCGGGCGGCCCGACGCCGCGCGCCGAGGAGTTCGTCGGCGCGATGTACACCGCGGTCTGCAAGCGGCTCGACGCCTGCGGCACCGGCGGCCCCGATCTGAAGGCGACCTGCGACGTGCTCGCGACCAGCGTGCAGAACATGGACTCGATGACTCACGATCAGTTCGCGTCGGGCGCCTGCACCTATCACGTCACGCGCGCCGAGCGCTGCCTGCGCGCGATCGAGCAGATGCCGTGCGGGCAGGGCGGATCGTTCGACGTCACGGCCATGACCACGCTGGTTGCCGGCATGGGTGATTGCGCGAACGCGGTCGAGTGCACCGGCCCCTGATCGGGGCGCGCGCTCCCCACTGATCGCCGACGTCGCTGCGGCCAAGTCCGCGCAATCGCCGCGGACTGCGCTGGCCCGCGGGTTGCTGTAGCAGAGCCCCATGAGGTACTGCGCCGCCCTGGTCTTCGCGCTCGTCTCCAGCCTCGGCTGTGCCGGTGATCCCGCGCCGCAGCCCAGCGGCGCGGACGCGGCGGTCGGCCCCGACGCCACCGTGCTGCCGTTCATGGCCGAGTGTCCGCTCGGGCAGAACGCCGCGTGCGCCAGCGATCTGTGCTTCGACTTCAACTCGAAGGGCCCGCACTGCACCCACGGCTGCACGGTCGACACCGACTGCGAGGCGCCATCGCCGGGCTGCAGCGGCATGGGCGTGTGCAAGGCGCCCGGCGGTGGCGGCGGCACCGGCTCGGGCTCGGGCTCGGGCTCGGGCTCGGGCGGGTGAGCGTCCCAGGTCCGGCAAGTCGCGTGCGCGCGCGCGCCGCCGTATGATCGGCGGATGCATCGCAGCGCCATGATCGCCGTGCTCGTCGTCGGCGTCGGGTGTGGCAGCGGCGGGTCGCCGAGCGCGGGCTCGGGCGGTGGCGCCGGTTCGGGACCGGGCACCGCGTCGGCGAGCGCGCCCGAGACCGACGCGGGCGGGCCGCAGCTCAAGATGATCACGCCCGACATCCGGACGTTGCCCGAGCCGGTGATCGAGCTGCCGAAGGAGGAGTCGACGCGGCTGCTCGCCCCCGGCGCCGAGCCGCGCGCGCCGCTGCGCTACGCGTGGCAGGCCCAGCATCCGCGCGAGGTCACCGTCGAGGCGCGGATCAAGTCGCGCCGGCTCGACGCGGGCGCGTGGTCGCCGCAGGCCGAGGTCCCGGCGGTGCGCGAGGGCTTCGGGTTCGACGCGGCGCCGGCCGCCGATGGCAGCGCCACGCTCGCGTTCCGCGGCCTGGTCTCGAGCATCGTCGGCGATCCCACCGACGCCGATCGCGCGCGCGCCGGCGAGTACCTCGCGCAGTTCCGCCAGCTGATCGAGCACCGCCGCGGCACCGCGATCGTCGACGCGCGCGGTCGCCTCACGAATGTCCGCTTTTCGGACGAGTCGCCGACGGCGCCGTCGATGACCGCGCGCGACGAGGTCGCCCAGCGCTGGCTCGCGGTCGCCGTGCCGCTGCCCGACGAGCCGATCGGCCTCGGCGGCTCGTGGCGGGTCGTGACCGTGCTCCGCGCCGGCGCCGCGGTGGTCAAGCAGACCGCGGACTACACGCTGGTCGCGCGCACCGCGGATCGCTGGACGATCGACGTGGCGCTGCGCCGCATCGGCGAGGAGCAGCTGGTCGACGTGCCCGGCATGCCCAGGGGCACCGTGGCCGAGCTGGTCGCGATGTTCCGCGAGCTGAAGGGCCGGGTCGTCGTCGAGCCGAGCCTGCCGTGGCCGGTGTCGGGCGCGCTCTCCTCGGAGCTCCGCGTCCACGCCAAGTTCGGCGTGCCGAACCAGGGCGTGGTCGAGGACATCACCGAGGACATCGGCGCGCTCACGTTGACGAGCAAGTAGCGCGCGATCGCCTGGGCGATCGCCGCGCGCGTGGCGCGCGCACCGACGTTCACGACGGGGCGCGCGAGCTTGGACCGCGGCTTGCTCGATGGTCGATCACCTCGCAGGGGTGACCGCACCACGGTTCGTGCGCGCGCCAAGTCAACGGAGTCTCGACCAAGCGATGCCCACCGCGTCACAGCACCCGCATCCGCCGCGGAGGCGACAGTCTCCGCCGTGGCGAGTCGTGGCCCCGCGCGCCGGGCTCGCCGGCCTGGCCGTGGCGCTCGCCGCGTGCTTTCGCAACCCCGTGGCCGACGGCGTGTACGCGTGCGGCGCCGACGATCTCTGCCCGACCGGGTACGTCTGCGCGGCGGATGATCGGTGCCGGCTCGTGGCCGGTGACGACCCGCCCGACGCGCGCACGGCGTTGGCGCCCGACGCCGCGCCCGATCGCGGCTTCGCGCCCAGCAACGTGCCGCGCGATCGCGTCGGCGCGGGCGCGGCCGCGGTGACGCTCGACGCCCCCGCGGTGATCGACACGGACCTGGGCACGATCGTCGATGCCGCGTCGGGGCGGCCGCTCGCGTTGCCCGGCCTGGTGTTCGCGACGGTGCCCCAGGCAGACGGACCGGCGATCGGCGTGTTCTCGGTCGGCTCGCTGCGGATCGCGTCGGGCGTGCGGGTCACGGTCCGCGGCACCGCCGCGCTCGCGATCGCGGCGACCGATGACATCACGATCGCGGGCACGCTCGACGCCGCCGGCGCGGGCGCCGCGCCCGGGGCGGGCGGTGGCGCCGGTGGCGCGCAGCCCGGCGCAGTCGGCGAGGGTCCGGCCGCCGGACAGACCTGCGCGACGCCCGCC
>JAIOQA010000039.1 GCA_021413675.1 Deltaproteobacteria bacterium
GACGTTTTTGCCGAAACCATGCTGGTGTACTGGCTGACGGAGGACACCGGCACCGACTGGCGGTCCGACGCCGCGCGAATCGCGGCCGGCATCGTGGGCGACGCGCAGCTCCTCGAGCAGCCGCACGGCCTTGCCGGGGAACGCGCGATAGGGAAGGTAGCGGCGCGCGAGCTCGACGGCGGCCGGCACCACGGCCTTCGCGATCTGCGGGCGCTGCGGCTGCGTGCGCGCCCAGTACGCGGCCCACGCCTCGCACGCGCGCTCCGTCGTCGGGAGATCGGTGGGCGGGACGGTGACGCGGAGCATCGCGCCGATCAGCGAGACATCGCGGCGCTCCGCGCGATCGAGCGCGACCGCGGTGAGCTCGCCGATCACGCGGACCCGACCGTCGGTGACATGCTTGCGCATCGCCGCGTTGAGCTCGACGCCACCCTCGGCGGGGCGATCCGCGAACAGCGCGCCGAAATCGTCGAAGTAGAGGATCGCGTCGAGCGTCTCCGCGGCGGCCAGCACGGCGGCGATCCGCGCCTGCCACTCGCCGAGGCCACTCGCACCGGCGACCAGCTCGGCCGCCGAGGTGGCCCACATCGGCCGCGCACTCTTGCTCGTGGCCGCCCACGCGGTCACCAGCGCGCTCTTGCCCGCGGCCTCTTCACCGACGAGCAACACGCTGCGCCGCGGCCCCGACAGGATGCGCGACAGCTCGCCGAGCACGTCGTCGCGCCCGACGCACGGCGGCGGCGGATCGGGCACCTCGACGCGGCGACCCGCGTTGTCGAGCGTGGCCACCGCGAGCCGCTTGCGCTCGGCATCGGCGAGCGCCTTGCGACCCTGCGCCTGGGCGAGCGGCGTGGTGGCGAGCTCGACCATGACCTGCTCGAGCTTCGCGGGCGCGTAGGTCAGCAGGCGCTTCCAGCCGTCGGCATCGAGCGCGAGCGCGGCGGGCAACACCGCGAGCTCGGCCTGCACGCGATCGGCGAGCGTGTCGCCGCGCTCGACGTAGCACGCGTGATCGAGCGCCGGCACGAACACCCAGTGGCCGGCGGGGCCACCCTCCGGACGCGGCTCGGGGACGACGATCACGCTGACGGTGATCGAGAACGGGCGGCCGAGCTTGCCGGGCAGCTCGCTGCGCGCGAGCTCGATCTCGATCTCCTCGAGCGTCACGCCCTCCGGCAGCAGGTAGCGCGCGACGGTGGTGGGCCGCGCCTCGTCGGGCAGCTCCGACAGCGCGAGCGTCAGCTCGTCGGCGACGCGGCCCTCTTCGCCGTACGCCACGATCGCCGGCGCCGACACCGGGGCCATCTCGTGATGATCGGAGGCGAACGCGCGCCGGAGCGCCAGCGTCGCGAAGCGGAGCTTGTCCTTCGCGTCGCTCATACGACGCCCTCCGCACGCGGCGCCGGGGCGCGGGGCGCGACCATCGCGATCGCGATGCCCGACACGGTCAGCGCGGTGGCGCCGGTCAGCGTCAGCGTCGGGTGGCGATCGAGCCAGCCGGTGGCGTCGCGATTCGACAGCATCGGCAGCTCGCCGCGCGCGATCACGACCGCGATCGCGTTGTTGATGAAGTGGGCGAGCATCGTCGGCAGCGCGCTCGCGGCTCGCAGGGCGACCATCCCCAGGATGCAGCCGAGGGTGAACGTCGGGAACAGCTGCACGAGGTTCATGTGATACGCCGCGAACACCAGCGCGGAGAGCGCGATCGCGAACGTCGCATGGAACCGGGTCGCGAGTCCGCGCAGCAGCACGCCGCGAAACACGATCTCCTCGCACACGGCCGGCGCCAGCGCGATCGCCAGGAGGGTGATGCCGAGGGACGACTCGTCGACCAGCTGCTCGAGGGCCGCGGTCTCGCTGCGGAGCTGCAGCAGCTCGACGAGCCGGACGTTGATGTACCAGGTGCTCGCGCCGATCAGCACCGCGGCCACCGCGTACTGCCACGGTGCGCGTGCGAGGCCGATCGCCTGTGCGTGGCGGCGCCCCATGCGGGCCGCGATCACCGGCACCGCCACCATGCCGAGCTGCCCCATCGCGATCGCGACCGTCAGGCCGAGGCCGCCGAACACCGCCGCGACGCCGACGACGATCAGCGTCGCCCAGGCCGCCGCCGAGATCCCGACGGCCAGCAACGCCGGAAAAGCCTGCGTGCCTGCCGCGTGATACAAGCTAGCGGTGTCGCGCGGAGTGCTCGTCGGACTGGTCATCGGCGTGGGCGTCGGTGCCGGGGCAATGTATCTCGTGCTGCGTCCACCGTGGGGCGGCGGGGGCACCCCAGCAGCGGTGGATGCGGGCGTCGCGATGGCCACGCCAGATGCAGGCTCCGCGAAGGCGAAACCGAAGAAGCGACCTCGCGGTACCTACACCGGACCGCGTCGCCAGGGACCGGGCTCCGACTTCACGGACGAGGAGACCGACGAGCAGTCGGGTCCCGCGCGCGTCGTGCTCACCGCGTCCGATCGCGCGCTCGAGTGGCGCGGCGAGAACACCGCGATCTCGCGCAAGATCGACATGAACGCGCCGGGCGATGCGCGGCCACTCGAGGACGGCGAGATCAACTCGACGGTGTCGGCGCAGACCGCGGGCGTGCGCGCGTGCGTCGAGCAAGGCGCGGCAGGCACGGATCTGCGCGCGACGATCACCATCAAGATGGTCGTCGAGGGCACCGGCAAGGTGTCGCGCAGCCAGGTGCAGGCGCCGCACTACCTGTTCGAGAAGGGCCTGCTCAACTGCGCGCAGCGCGCCCTCGGTCAGATCAAGTTCCCGGCGACCGGCGCCCCGACCGTCGTGACGTTCCCCGTCAACCTCGGCTAACCGGGCACCCTGTCCGGTTCTCGGACACAGAGTCACGCGGCGTTGTGCAGCAATCCGCACTTGCGCGCGATTCCCGCACCCCCGGAGGGGGGTTGTGCACGCGCGTGCACGATGGCAGTTGCCAGTACCGCGGTGACGCTGTCCGAGTTTCGGACGAAGGTCAGTCGCTGAGCGCGGCGTTGTAGTACGCGTCCGGCTGGCTGGACAGGTAGACCTCGTAGATCGCGACGCCGATCGACGACGGGATCGTGAAGTCCTGGCGGAACGAGCCATCCGCGTTCGTGGTCGCGCGACCGAGCCCGCGCGAGTCCTTGCCGCGCGCACCGGTGGGCGCGACGGTGCCGCTACCACTCGCGAGGCCCTGGCCGACGGCACCCGAGGAGGGCGCCTGGTCGAGCGGCTTGCGCTTGTCGTCGAGCTGCTGCTTGGTGAGGCCGGCGATGTCGCCCTGCAGCTGCGTGTAGTTCTGCTTGTACTCGTCGGGCTTCGCGAACGGATCCTCGGCGCGTGGGCGGTGCAGCGTCTTGTCGTCGGCGCCGGTGACCTCCATGCGGAGGGCCGCACCACCGAGATCGACGCGCTGCCAGCCGCGCTCGGGGAACCACACCTCGACGAACGCGTGCGCCTCGTTCTCGACGTAGCGGGTGGGCAGGCCGATCGCGTTCGCCGTGATCGCGAAGGCGAAGGCGCGGTGGCGGCAGACGCCGGCCTGCGCGTCGCACAGATCGCGATAGATGTCGCCGCTGGTCGGCGGCAGCGTCTTCGCCTCGAACGCACGGAAGTACGCCACCATCTTGTTGAACACGACGTCGAGCGCCATGTCGGGATCGACGGCGAGCTTGTCGAGCGTCTTCTGCGCGTTCTTGCGGATCGGATCCGGCATGATCGGCCTCAGCTCCGGCGGCGTCAGCGTCGCGACCTGGCGCGGCGTGTAGCGGCGGCCGGTGGGGAGCTGCGGCGCGAAGTAGCCGGCATCGGCGTCGCAGTCGAAGATCAGCCGATAGCTGCCCGACGCCGAGCTCTCGTCGGTGCGCACGTAGAAGTTGTCGGCGCCGTCCTTCTCGAACTTGAGCTGCACCTTCGGCCGCGTCTCGTACGACAGGATCCGCATGTCGGGCGCGACCGACGGCAGCGCGATGTCTTTGCCGGGCACCAGCTGGATCAGCACGCTGGCGCGGAAGTAGTCGCGCTTGGTCTGATCGGTGGTGCCGCCGACCGGCACCTCGAACAGCGCGGTGCGACCGACGCGCAGCGCGTAATCATCGCCGACCGCATCCATCGCGGACATCCGCTTGAACGGCAGCACGTCGGGGTTGAACACGCTGACGTAGTGCAGCGTCGAGTCGGCGCCGGTCTTGTTGTCGGGGCGCATCTCGGTCTGGCGATCCGCGGCGAACCCGCCGGCGCCGAGCACCGGTTCGTCCCTCGGTGCCTTGTCGGGATCCGAGAGCGGCGGCTTCGGGATGATCTTGTCGCCCGACCGCACCGCGGCAGGCATCCCGGCACCGGAGCCGAGCGTTCGCGAGTCGGGCTGCGCGCCGTTCGGCACCACCAGATCCTCGTGCAGGGTGGGGCGCGTGCGCTTCGCCTCCTGGGCGATCGCGAGCCCGGCGACTCCGAGGACCATGACCAACGCAATCCCGTGACGAACGCGCATCGGGCTGATGATGACATCGGCCCCCCAGCCCCGGTAGGGAAACCCTTGTGGATCCGCACGTCCGGATCGGTTCCGGAAATCGGCAGGCGCTATGATGGCGTTGCCGTTGGTGGGCGCAGCGACAGTCCAGAAAGGACCCCGGATCCTGACCCGGATCGGGATCTTGCGCGACGACGAGCGTGCCCTCGTGGTCACGGCGGGGAGTGTCTTCGCGCTGGCCTCGGCCGGCGCGGCGATGAGCGCGGCCGCCGCCGACGCGATGTTCCTGTCCGAGGTCGGCGCCGCCCACCTCGGCGAGGCGGTCGCGCTGTCGAGCGCGCTGCTCGCGATCGTGCTGGCGGTGGTCGGCGGGCTCGCCGATCGGCTGGAGCGCCGGCGGATCCTGGCGACACTGTCGATCGTCTCGGCGGTCGTGATCGCCGGGCTGGCCGTGCTGTCGTACTCGATGCCGCGCGCCGCCGCGGTGGTCACGCTGGTCGGCGGCAAGCAGCTCGCCGCGGCCACGGATCTCGCGTTCTGGGTGGTGATCGCCGAGCGCCTCGACGCCCGGCGCAGCCGCCGCTTGCTGCCGTTGCTCGCCGCGACCGGTGGCCTGGGTGCGGCGGTCGGGGCGGTGCTCGTCGTGCCCGTGGCCTCGGCGATCGGGGCGCCGGGCGTGCTGCTGTGCTCCGCGGGGCTGCTGCTGCTGGCCGCGCTCGGAGCCTCGCGCCTCGCCGCCACGCGGCAGCTGAGCCCGGCCCGCGAGCGGGTCACCGCGCGCTCCGCGGGCTCGCTGATCGGCCGCTCGTGGCGCGATGGCGCCCGCGCGGTTCGCCGCCAGCCGCTGGCCCGGCACCTCGCGATCGTCGTCGGTGCCGCCGGCGTGTTCGGCTCGCTCGCGTACTTCGCGCTCGGCGTCGCGCTCGCCGAGCGGAGCAACACCGCCGACAACACCACGCAGGCGGCCGAGCTCGCCGCGCTGATCGGCGGGATCCGATCCGGCAGCCAGCTCCTGGTGCTCCTCGTACAGCTCGTCCTCGCGCCGAAGATCCTCGCGCGGATCGGCACGGGCCACACGCTGCTGCTCGCGCCGCTCGTCGCGGTCGCCGCCGGGCTCGGGCTGATCGCCGCGCCGATCCTCGCCGTCGCGATCGCGGCCCAGGTCTCGGCGCGCGTCCTCGACGCCGGCATCGAGACGCCGGCGGAGAAGCTGACGCAGACGCTGTTGCCGTCGGCGATCCGCGGTCGCGTCGGCGGCTTCCTCGACGGCACGGCCAAGCGCGCCGGCGCCGTGCTCGGCGGGTTGATCGCCGCGGTGCTCGCCGGCTCGCCGACGGTGTTCTACGTGATCACCACGTTCGCCGCGGGACTGTGGCTCGCCGCGGCCTGGCGGATCGCGCGCGAGCTGCCGGCCCTCGCGATCGAGCACGTCGGCTCCGATACCGAGGTCGAGGTGGTCGACGCGCGCGCGATCGAGGCGCTGCGCCGCGAGCTCGACGGGCCGCGGCCCGAGCGTGCCGCGGAGATGCTGGCCCGGCTTCACGAGCGCGGCCGCGTCGATGCGATCCCCGATCTGGTGCGCGTGGTGGCGCGCCGCGACTGGAAGCCGGTCTCCTTGGAGCCGGGGGCCACCCCACGACCTCGCGGGCCGACGCCGATCTGGCGCGCGCTCGTCGGGCTGCTCGACATCCCGGCGGAGACCCACGGCGCCGCGCTGCTCGTTGCCGCGAAGGTCTGCGATCCGGCGGACACCGAGCTCGCAGTACGTGCGCTCGGTCTGGCGGGCGGGACGGATCCGAGAGAGCTCGAGGCCTGGCTCGCCGCCGGCGATGCGGCGCTCGTGCTGACCGCGCAGGTCGCGGTGCGGAGGCTCACGCGCGAGTCGCCGATCGAGCTGCTCTCGGAGGCGATCCGCGACACCGGCCGTCGGGCCGCGAGCTCGGCGATCGAGGAGCTGTGCGCCGAGATCCACGCCGGCATCGCCGCGCACGAGGAGGAGCGCGTGTTCGCGGCGACTCGCCACCTCGCGCGCGGGTTGCGCCGCGGCCGTGGCGACGTCGCTCGGCGCGCCGCCGCGTTCGTCACGCTCGCGAAGGTCGCGGCGTATGCCCGCGAGCGCCGGAGCGCCGAGCTCGCGCTGCTCCGCGCCGATCTGCTCGAGCTGGCCCGCGAGCGCGTCGAGACCGCGGCCACGCCGATCGCCCCCGATCACGCGCTGGTCTCGCTGATGCGCGGTCCCGCGAAGCCCACCCAGGACGACAACGCCACCGAGGTCGCCGCGTCGCTGCGGTTGTTCGGGGCGCTGCTCGAGGGCTCCGACGTGGCGCTGCAGGACGACCTCCGCCGGATCGCGCGCGCGCTCGGCGAGCCCGACGATGACGTGCGCGCCGCCGCCGAGGACGCGCTGGTCGCGCTCGGACCCGCCGCCGCCGGCGAGCTGATGGCGACGGCTGCGTGGGGGCGCCGGCGGGCGCGCGATCGGGCCGCGGCGCTGCTCTCCGAGCTCCCGGTCACGCCGGCGGCGCTCGATCGCCTGATCGATGCCGAGCTCGATGCGCTCGATCAGACGCACGCCGCGATCGCGGTGCTCGACG
>JAIOQA010000558.1 GCA_021413675.1 Deltaproteobacteria bacterium
GTCAGCGCCGCGTCCCACGCCGGCCGCGGCCCCTCCTTGGGCTCGGCGCGCGGCGGCGGCGCGAGCAGATCGAGCTCGGCCAGCGCGCGATCGATCCGGACCAGCGCGGCGTCGGCGGCGCTCGCGGCCTCGGTAGCCGCGCTCAGCGCGGCCTGATCGACCGGCTCCGGCGCCTCGACGCCGGTCGCCGCCAGCGCGATGCGCACGCCGCTCGCGACCGCGCCGGTCGCGCTGATCCGCAGGCTGGCGTCGTCGAGCGTCAGCGGCAGCCCGACGAGGCGCACGTCACCCTCGGCGGCAGGCGCCGGCACCTGCGCGACGCGGATCACGCGCGCGCCCTCGGCGTACACCATCACCTTCGCGATCTTCGAGTCGATCCCCACCATGCCGCGAGCGTCCGGCGGGGTGCGGCGCGCTGTCAAGCCGCCGGTCCCGGGTAGCAGTTGCCCGTGCGATGCGGTTGACGTAGGGTCGGCTCGACGTCGGCGTCCGTCTTCCACGTCGAAGGATTCGCACCATGATCCGCAAACTCACCGTTGGCTTTCTCTTCGCGGCGCTCGCCGCCTGTGGCTCCGCCCGCATGGTCGAGCAGACCCAGTACGGCGGTACCTTCGCCCTCGAGGGCGATCGCAACAAGGCGATGGAGTCCGCGATGCGCGAGATGTCGCGCCACTGCGGCCCGAACAACTTCACGATCATCCGCCAGGGCGAGGTGCCCATCGGCACCGACAGCGCGCACCGGACCGACACCTACGCCCAGAACGACGGCACGGTGACCCAGGCCGGTGGCCAGAGCACGCGCACCGCCACCGAGTGGCGCGTCGAGTACCAGTGCGGCAACGGCGCCGGTGCGCCGCCCCCGGGCGCCGCGCCCGCCGGTCCGCCGCCGGCGCCGCCCGCGCCGCCCGCGCCGGGTTACTGACCCCGCCCGCCGCTCACTCGCGGTACACCCGGGGCATGGCGTTCATCCAGGACCCGCCCCGGCTCTCGAACCAGTACGACGACGATCCGCTGCTCGCGGATCACCTCGCGCGCATCGCGCCCGAGATGGCGCAGGCGATCGCGAGCGAGCTGCGCGAGCTCGGTGAGCTCGCCGCCGGCGAGCTCTACGCGCAGTCGCTGGCCGAGCGCGAGCTCGAGCCGGTGCTCACGCAGTGGGACCCGTGGGGCAACCGGATCGATCACATCGAGGTGACGCCCTTGTGGAAGCGCGCCGCGGTGATCGCCGCCGAGCGCGGCCTGGTCGCCGCGGGCTACGAGCCGCGCTGGGGCGAGCACGCCCGCACCCACCAGTTCGCGATGGTCCACCTGCTGTCGCCGTCGCTCGACTTCTACTCGTGCCCGCTGGCGATGACCGACGGCGCGGCGCGCACGCTGCTCGACAGCGAGGACCCGGTGGTCGCGCCGTACGTCGCGCGCCTGACCTCGCGCGATCCGGCGCGGATGTGGACCAGCGGCCAGTGGATGACCGAGCGCACCGGCGGCTCCGACGTCTCGCAGACCGAGACCGTCGCGCGCCAGGCCGACGATGGCACCTGGAAGCTCTTCGGCACCAAGTGGTTCACCTCGGCGACCACCGCCGAGATGGCGCTGACCCTGGCGCGCCCGGTCGGCAACGCCGCCGGCAGCCGCGGCCTCGCGCTGTTCCTCGTCGAGACCCGCGACGCCGCCGGCAAGCTGTGCGGCATCGAGGTCAACCGCCTCAAGGACAAGCTCGGTACCCGCAAGGTCCCGACCGCGGAGCTCACGCTGGCGGGCGCGCCGGCGATCCAGGTCGGCACCGGCGCCGATGGCGTCAAGGCGATCACGCCGATGCTGACGATCACGCGCACGTGGAACTCGGTCGGCGCGGTGTCGGCGATGCGGCGCGGCCTCGCGATCGCCCGCGACTACAGCAAGCGCCGCAAGGCGTTCGGGCAGCTGCTCGCCGACAAGCCGCTGCACACCGACACGCTCGCGACCCTCGAGGCCGAGTACGCCGGCGCGTTCTTGCTCGCGTTCCGGCTGGTCGAGCTGGTCGGCCGCCGCGATCACGGCTCGGGCACCGATCAGGAGGAGCGCCTCCTGCGCGCGCTCACGCCGATCGCCAAGCTCACGACCGCGAAGCAGGCGGTCGCGGTGGTGCAGGAGACTGGCGAGTGCCTGGGCGGCGCCGGCTACGTCGAGGATACCGGCGTGCCGCGCATCCTCGCCGACGCGCATGTGCTGCCGATCTGGGAGGGCACGACCAACGTCTTGTCGCTCGACACGCTGCGCGCGCTCGGCAAGGGCGGCGCGGTCGAGGCGCTCGCCGCCGAGGTCGAGGCCCACTGCCGCCGCGCCACCGATCCGCAGCTCGCGCGGCCGGTCGCGGTCGCGCGGGCCGCGCGCGATCACGCGCTGGCCTGGGCCGCCGCCGCGATGTCCGAGCCGGCCGAGCTCGAGGCCGGCGCCCGCCGCCTCGCGCTCACGTTCGGCCGCGCGCTCGAGCTCGCGTACCTCTGCGCGCACGCGCAGTGGTGCCTCGATCACGATCGCGGCCCGCGCGCCGCCGCGGCCGCGCGTCGGTTCGCCTGCAGCGCGGTCGATCTGATCGACGATCGCGCGATCGGCGACACGCAGCTGCTCACGCGCTGATCAGGGGCTGAAGGGGCGCAGCCGCGCCAGCAGCGCGAGCTGCGCCAGCGCCGCGACCACCGCGGCCTCGACCCGCAGGATCGGCGCGCCGAGCGCGACCACCGCGAACCCGCGCGCCGCGAAGGTCTCGACCTCGCGCTCGATCCAGCCGCCCTCGGGGCCGATCGCGATCGCGATCGGGCCGGAATGGCCGACGCCGATCGCGTCCTCGATCATCGCCGCGCCGCGCGCGTGGGCGATCACGCGCTTGCCCACCGGCAGCGCCGGCTCGGCGGCGTCGAACCACGCCATCAGCCGCCGGTGCAGCACGACCTCGGGCAAGTGCGTGGTCACACCCTGCTCGGCGCCGAGCACGAGATCGGCGCGGATCGCGCGGTCCGTGAGCCGCGGCGAGGCCAGGTAGCTCTTGTCGACGCGCCAGGCGTTGACCAGGTGGACCCGCGCGACCGCCATCGACGCCGCGGCCTGCAGCGCGCGGCCCAGCGCCTTCGGGCGTGGCACCGCGAGGATCAGATCGATCGGCGCGGGCGCGGGCGCCGGCGCCTCGCTCGCGAACGTCACCTCGACCGCGTCGGCGTCGAGGCGCACGATCTCCGCGGCGCCGAGCGCGCCGCCGATCACGCCGGCGCGCAGCCGGCCACCGACGCCGAGCCGCAGCACCTCGCGCACGTGGGTCGCGCGGCGCAGATCGAGCGCGATCGCGCCGCCGGCCGCGACCTCCTCGGGCTCGAGCAACAGCAGGTTCATGATCGCCTCGACGCCAGCTCGGCCGTTCTGCGCATCCCCGCACTATCGCAGCCCGCGTGATCGGCCGCACGCGTCGCGCGCCACGCCGCGCGCAGCCACCGCGGCAACCGCGCTACCTTCGGGCCGCCGGGCGATCCCCGCCGGCGCCCATGCTCCGCCGCGCCCTCCCCACGCTCGTCCTCGCGCTCGCGACCGCGTGCGGCAGCGGGACCGCGCTGCCCGACGCCAGCGTCGGCGCGCAGGTCGAGGTCCGCGGCCTGGCGCCGGCGGGCGGCCCGCTGGCCGGCGGCACCGTCATCGTCATCGATGGCCACGGCTTCGTCGACGCCGACGCCGGCGACCCGATCGTGCTCGTCGGCGATCGCGCGGCGGTGGACGTCCACGTCGCCGACGACTTCACGATCTCCGCGACCACGCCGGGTGGCGCCGACGCCGGCGCCGCGGTCGACGTCGTGGTCGCCAACCGCAACGGGTTCGGCCGGCTCGCGGCCGGCTTCCGCTACCACCCGCGCCCGGCGATCGCCTCGGTCACGCCCGCCGTCGGCACGTCGGCGGGCGGCACCGGCGTCACGATCCGCGGCGCCGGCTTCCAGGCGCTCGACGCCGGCGTCAACGAGGTGCGCTTCGGCGACCTCGAGGCCGTCGACGTCGTCGTGGTCTCCGACGAGCTCATGACCGCGCGCACGCCGCCCGGGCCGCCGTTCGAGCGCGTCGCGGTGTCGATCGCCAACCGCAACGGCCCGGCCGTGCCAGCACCCGACGCGTTTCGCTACAGCGGCCACGGCCTGGTCTTCGGCGGCGGCCGCGGCGAGCCGACCCAGGCGCTGCACTTCATCGACGCGAGCACCGGCATCTCGTCGACGGTGATGACCTTCGCGCAGGAGCCGCTGCGCAGCGATCCGATCCACGCGCTCGCCACGATCGCCCCGGGGCGCTACTGGGCGGTCACCCGCGGCCTGGTGGAACTGCCTCACCTCGTGGCGATCGATCTCGGCGCCCACACCGCGACCGACATCGGCGCGATCGGCCGCGTCGACACCGGCGAGCGCGTCGACTGCAACGACCTCGACCTGGTCGCGGGCACGGTGCTGTGCATGAGCCACACCGCGACCTACGCGCTCGACCCCGTCACCGCGCGCGCGACGCCGTTGCCGGCGCCCGCCTCGGCGCTGTTCGGCGTCGCGACGATCGGTGCGGCGTCGTTCGCGCTGTCCGCGCAGTGCTGCGGCCAGGCGGCCCTCGCGAGCTTCACGCCCACGACCGGCGCGGTCGGGGCGCCGACCCTGATCGCGCTCACCACCGGCGGCTTCGCGCCGCCGCTCGGCAAGCTCAGCGACTTCGACGGCGACCTCTACGCGATCGACGCCCGCAACGGCATCGGCATCGAAGGGCCCGGCGTCCCCGGCGGCGGCGGCTTCCGCTCGCTGTACCGGATCGATGCGCAGTCGGCGACCGCGACCTTCGTGACCTCGCTGCCGGTCCGCACGATGGCGCTGACGAGGTCCGAGTGACCGCGCCGCGCGCGTGGCTCGCGCTGCTGGCGCTCGTCGGCTGCGGCCGCGTCGCGGCGCCGTCCAGCGCCGATGCGTTCACGCCGGTCGCCGATCCGCAGATCACCGCGGTCACGCCGGATCACAGCCCGGCCGCGGGCGGCGTCCTGATCACGCTGCGCGGGACCGGCTTCGCCGACGCGCCGCAGGTGGTCGTCGATGGCCGCCTGATCGCCGCCGCGACCGCCACCGACGACGCGATCACGTTCGTCGCGCCGCCGGGCGCGCCCGGCTCGGCGGTGGCGCTCGTCGTGTTCAACCAGCGCGGCCTCGCGCGGCTCGCCGACGGGCTCCACTACCAGCCCGCGCCGGAGCTCGACGACGTCTCGGGCCCGTACGCGGGCGCCGGCGGCGCGACCGTCACGTTGACCGGCCGCGGCTTCGCCGCCGACGATCTCGGGCCGCCGGCGATCACCGTCGGCGGCGTGCCGGTCGCGGACGTCACGATCGTGCGCGACGATCTGCTCACGTTCACCGCGCCCGCGCTCACCGCGCCGCCGGTCGGGCGCGCCGACGTCACGCTGACCAACCACAACGGCACCGCGACCCTCGCGCGCGGCTACCGCTACACCCGCCCCGGGCTGCTCGTCACCGGCGATCGCTTCGTCGACAACAACAACGCGACGCGCGTGTTCTACCTCGATCCCGACGCGCTCGATCCGGCGACCGCGCTCGTCCCGCTCGGCCGGATCGCGGGGCGGTTCACGGTGCGCGGCATGGCCGCGATCGGCGCCGACCTCTGGGTGATCGTCCCGTCGCTCGTCGACGGCGGCGAGGAGCTCGCCACGCTCGATCCGTTCTCGGGCGTGCTCACCAACCCGCTGCCGATCCACCTCGCCGACGGCACGCACCCGGTGGTCTCCGGGCTCGCGGCCCAGGGCACCCGGCTGCTCACGTCCGCGCGCTGCGCCGCCACGGTCTACGAGCTCGATCCGACGGGCCTCGCGACGCCGGTGAGCGCGCCGTTCACCGCCACGAGCTGCCACCACAAGCTCGCCGCCACGCCGACCGGGCTGCTGCGCCTCGACATGATGAACCAGCCGCTGACCGCCTTCGACCTCACCACCGGGCCCGCGCCGATCGGCGCCGGGCTCGGCGGCAGCGACGGCGCCTACCTGCGCGCCAGCGTCGCCGTCGGGAGCACGCAGTTCGCGCTGACCAGCGCCGATCCGACCGCGGGGTCATTCGACGCCAGCGTGCAGGGGCTGATCGTCCTCGATCTCGCCGCCGGCACGTTCGCGACGCGCCTGCGGCTGCCGACCCACGGCGCGAACCAGCTGAGCGTCACGCCCGCGGGCTGGTGATCGACCGCGGCGGCGAGCTACGGCGCCGCCGAGCGCGTACACGCGCCGATCAGCGCCGGGCGCACGCCGGTCCCGAGGCCGGGGCCGTCGCAGAGCTGGCCGGCGGTGTCGGCGCCCCAGCACCAGACGCAGCCGTCGGCGGTGATCGCGCAGGCGTGGTGCTCGCCGGCGGTCAGGGCGATCGCGGCGGACGGCAACGGCACCGGATCGCCAGGGGACGTCCGGTTCGCGGTGCCGCTGCCGAGCTCGCCGCGATCGCCCTCGCCCCAGCACACCACCTGGCCGTCGCGGCGCCGCACGCAGTTGGCCCAGTCGAGCGCGACCAGCTCGACCGCGTCGGTGATCCCCTCGACCGCGACCGGCGCGTGCATCTCGGTCGCGGTCGCGTCGCCGTTGCCGAGCTGGCCGTGATCGTCCATGCCCGCGCAGGTCACGTGGCCGTCGTCGAAGCGCGCGCAGATGTGGTTGCCGCCGATCGCGAGCTGCGCGGCGCCCGCGAAGCCCGGCGTCGGCGCCGGCGCGGCGCGATCGGCGTCCTCGCGCCCGAGCTGACCGTTGTTGTTGCGGCCCCAGCACCAGGCCTCGCCCGCCATCGTCAGCGCGCAGGTGTTCTGCCCGCCGGCGGTGAGCGATCGCGCCGGCGGCACCGCCGCGACCTGGACCGGCGCGAGCACCGGCGCGGTGGCGGTCGCGGCGTTGTCGCCGGTCTCGCCGTCCTTGTTGTCGCCCCAGCACCAGATCGCGCCGGCGCTGTCGAGCGCGCACGCGTGCTTCTCGCCCATGTCGACATCGACGATGTTCGCGAGCCCGGGGATCGCCGCGGGCGTCGCGTCGTCGCTGGTCGTGCCGCGCCCGAGCTCGCCGCTCGTGCCCTCGCCCCAGCACCACACCTGGCCCGCGGCCACGGCGCACTCGGTCCACTCCGCGCCGTCGAGATCCGCGATCGCGGGCATCGGCAGCGCGATCGGCCCATCGGCGCTCTGGCCCAGCGCGCCGAGCTCGCCGAGCGCACCGTGCAGATCGTTGCCCCAGCACCAGACCCGGCCATCGGCGCCGCGCGCGCAGGTGTGCTCGCTCCCGGCGCCGAGCTGCGCGATCTGGCCCATCTCCTCGCCCACGCAGCGATCGGCGCGATCGGCCGGGCCGGCCGCGCCGTAGCGCCAGCCGACGACGCAGCTGTCGTCGGCGAAGCTGCACGCGCCCGAGGCCTCGCACCGGCCGGACCCGCACGCGCTGTCGTCCGCGCACTCGAACGGCGCGACGTCGGCGCAGGCGCACAGCGACAGGGCCACGCCGAACGCGATGCCGCGGAGGATCGCGCGCATCAGAAGCCTCCCGCGATCGCGAGCCCCGCGCCCGGACCGGGCACCAGCGCGACCGAGGCCTCGCGGCGTTCGGGCCGCCGCGCGATCCGCCACACCGACGCGCCGACCAGCACCGCCGCGCTCGACCACGCGACCGCCGCGATCACGCGATCGCGACCGAGGCGATCGATCGCGGCCTGGTGCGCCTCGTACGTCGGCGCGTTGTCGCCGTCCTTGATCGCGCTGCGCGCGGCCAGCGTGAAGCCGAGCCCGGTCGCCGCCGCGGCGGTCGCGCCGAGCACGAGGCCATCGCTCAGCGGATCGCGCCACCACGGTGATCGATGCGGGGCCGGCGGCGGTGCGAGGGTGATGACCGTCGTCGACGCGACCGGCGCGCCGACCACCGAGCCCTGCGGTTCGGCGGGGACCGCGGTCGCGCACACCGCGCGCTGCGCCCGCGCCGCAGCCGCCGCGCGCTCGCTCGGCCCCGATGCGAGGAAGCGATCGTAGTCGACGAGCGCGCCGGCGCAGTCGCCGGCCATGCGCTCGGCCTGCGCGACGGCGAACAGCGCCGCCGGCCGCGCGTCGATCGCGTACGCCTCGCGGAACGCGGCGATCGCCGTCGGATAGTCGGCGGCGTTGTAGGCATCGAGGCCGGCCGTCATCCGGGCGTCGGCGTCGGTGGGCTGCGCGACCGCGGCGCGCCCGGTGAGCGCGACCGCGACCGCGGCGACGAGGAGAGACGAGCGCGAGGCGAAGGTGTGCTTCATGGGGGTAGAGGCGCGCACGGCGCGCGAGCGTCACGTCACATCGGCGGCAGCGCCGAATCGGGATTCCAGCTGGAGGCCTTGCGCGGCGCCTGCGTCGGCGCCCGCTTCTTCACCGGGGGCGCGGCAACCGGCGCCGCGGACTTCACCGGCCGCGCGATCACGCGCGGCGCCGCCGGTGCCGTGTTCGTCGCATCACCCGGACTCGCGGCGACCGCCGCCGGCGCAGACGCAGTCGCGGATCCGGACACCGCCGCAGATCCGGTCGCGGCCCCCGATCCGGGCACGGGCACGGGCACGGGCACGGGCACGGGCACGGAAACGGTCCCCGTCACGGTCCCCGTCACGGTCCCCGTCGCGGTCCCGGTCCCCGTCACGGTCCCGGTCCCCGTCCCCGTCACTCCCCCCGCCGACGCCCCGCCTCCCCCGATCGACAACGCCACCCCGATCGCGATCACCGCCACCACCGACCCCAGCGCCGCGATCATCCTCCCCCGCTTCGGCCGCAGCACCGCCGACATCCCCGTCGTCCCCCGCGCCATCCCGACCGCCGACATCCCGGTCACCCGCGAAGCCGCGCCGATCTCGATCGCCGGCTCGTCATCGTCATCATCGCGCACGAGCCCGATGCGCCCGCGCGCCTCGCTGCCACCACCATCGATCATCGCCGAGGTCGCGTCCGACGGCGCCGGCGCGCCCTCCGTCGGCGCCTCGCACAGCGGCGTCCCGGTCGCCATCCGCGCCAGCTTCGCCGGCACGCCGGTCGCGCCCGGCCCGACCGCCCGCTCCGGGAACAGGTCGCGCATGAACACGCTCAGCTCGGTCGTCGAGATCGCCAGCGACTGCCCGCGCGCGAACCGCTCGAGATCGAGCTGCAGCGCCTGCGCGCTCGGGTAGCGCTTCGCCGGATCGCGGGCCAGCGCGCGCAGCACGATCGTCTCGAGCTCCGCCGGGTAGCCCGGCTTGCGCCGCGACGGCGGCGGCGCGTCGTCCTCGACGATCCGCTTCATCAGCTCGTAGTCGGCGTCGCCGGTGAACAGCCGCGTGCCGGTCGTCATCTCGTACAGCACGACGCCGAGCGCGAACACGTCGCTGCGGCGATCGACCGGCCGGCCGGCGCACTGCTCCGGCGACATATAGGCCAGCTTGCCCTTGAGCGTGCCAGCGCGGGTCTCGGTCTGGCGGCCCTTGGCCTTGGCCACGCCGAAGTCGATCAGCTTCACGCCGCCGGCGTACGACACCAGCACGTTCGACGGCGACACGTCGCGGTGGACGAGCCCGACCAGCGTGCCGCGCTCGTCGACGAGCTCGTGGGCGGCGTGCAGGCCCGCGGCCGCGCCGATCGCGATCGTCAGCGCGTGGTTGAGCGGGAACTCGCCGCCGTCGCGCATCGCCGCGTTGAGCACGGTGCGCACGTCCTCGCCGTGCACGTACTCCATCGTGAAGTACAGGCCGTGCTCGGTGCGCCCGATGTCGTAGACCTGCGCGACGTTCGCGTGCTGGATCGTCGCCGCGAGCCGCGCCTCGTCGAGGAACATCCCGATGAAGTCACCGCTGCTGGCGAGCGACGGCAGGATCCGCTTGAGCGCGACCAGCTTGGTGAAGCCGGCGAGGCCCTCGGCGCGCGCGAGGTAGAGCTCGGCCATGCCGCCGATCGCGAGCCGCCGCACCAGCCGGTAGCGGCCGAGGCGCGTGCCCGGGGCGAGGCCGTTGTCGTCGGTGATCGCGGCGGCTTGCATCAATGCACCACCTGCGCGGTCGAGCGCGCGGTCGAAGGCGAGGATGGATCGATGCTGGGCATGGGGATGCGCTCGCGCGCACGACGACGTGGGCGCCCGGGGGAGCACCGCCTCTCGCGCCACGGCAGTCCGCGCGCG
>JAIOQA010000040.1 GCA_021413675.1 Deltaproteobacteria bacterium
GGCATCGGCGGCAACCCGGCCGGCGGCGGCGGCATGCGCGACGGCGCGATCTGCGGCGGCGGCGCGAGCGGCATCGCGCGCGCCGGCGCGATCGCCACCGCGGGGGCGTGGGGCACCGGCGCCGGCGGCGCGACCGTCGGCGTCGGCAGCGCGAACGTCTGCGGCATCGCGGCCGGCGGCGGCGCGACCGGCGACCCGGCGCGCGCGCCCATGGGATCGGCGTCCACGGTGGTGTTGGCGGCGCTGGCGTGGCCGACCGCGGTCGGCTCGGTCGGGCCGAGCGCGCCCTTGCGCTGGCCGAACGCGCGCTTCGCCGGCGGCGCCTGCGCGGCGGCGAGGATCCGCATCGGCCCGGAGCGATCGTCGGCGAGGTACGGCATCGTCGCGCGGGTCCGGGCCTCGGCGGCGAACGCCGCGAGATCGGTCGGGCGGCCCGCCGCGTCGCCCGCGAGCAGGCGCTCGAACAGCTCGTGCAGCGGCGGGTGGCGGCGCGCGACGATGCGCATGGCCTCGGTCGCGTCGTCGGCGCCGCCGACCAGCGCGGCGGCGATCGCCGCGACGCTCCACGCGTCGGTCGCCGGGGTCGCGCCCTGCCCCGCCGCGATCTCGGGCGCGACGTAGCCCTGCCAGCGGCGCCAGGCCTGGGCCGCGGCGGCGCGCTCGACGCCGTGCCACAGCCCGGCGCCGGCGAGGCGCAGCTCGCCGCCGACGGTGACGACGTCGTCGGGCACGAGCCGGCCGTGGACCAGCCCCTGCTTGTGCAGCCCGGCGAGCGCCGCACACGCCGCGTCGATCCAGCGGGTCACCGTCGGCAGCGGCGCGGGCGTGCCGTGGCGCGGCGCCGGACCACCGCTCTGCGCGAGCTGCCACGACACCCACACGCCCTCGCGCGCGCGCCCGGCGCCGTGGACCTTGCGCGCGCCCGGCACCTGCATGCGGCGCTGCTCGATGGCGGCGCCGATCAGCTGATCCTGGCGCGCGCCGTCGGGGATGAGCGTCGGCCGGATCCACCACAGCCCGACCTCGACCGAGGCCTCGCTGTCGAGCGCGCGGTACTCGACGTAGCCCGGCGCCTGCGCCGCGATCGAGCGCAGCTCGAAGCGATCGCCGAGCAGCGTGCCCGCGAGCGGCTCGGCGATCACGCCGCGCCTCCGCGTCCCGAGGGAATCAGCGCGCGCATCGCGAGGCTCACGCGCCGGTCGAGCCGAAGCCGCCGGTGCCGCGCGAGGTCGCCGGCAGATCGCTGACCACCTCGATCACCGCCTGCGCGACCGGCGCGATCACGAGCTGCGCGATCCGCTGGCCGCGCTCGATGACGACCGCGCGATCGCCGAGGTTGATGAGCAGCACCGCGACCTCGCCGCGGTAGTCGCTGTCGATCGTGCCGGGAGCGTTGGCGACGGTGATGCCGTGCTCGCGGGCCAGGCCCGAGCGCGGCCGCACCTGGCCCTCCCAGCCGTCGGGGATCGCGACCGCGAGGCCGGTGCCGATCGCGGCGCGCGCGCCCGGCGCGAGCGTGACCGGCAGGTCGATCGCGGCGACGAGATCGAGCCCGGCGGCGCCCGGCGTCATGTAGCGCGGGACGACGGCGTCGGGGCGGAGCATACGGAAGCGCAGGACGGGCGCGGTCACGTCCGCATGATACCGCCTGCGCGACGCGACCGACAGCGCGCCTCGCGATCGCCGGCCGAAAACGCCACGCGCCCGGCACGGAGATGTCGGGCGCGCGGTCACACGGGCGAAGCCCGCGCAGCCTACAGGACGAAGTTGTTGATCTCGTCGGCGGGCGGGTTCGCGTCGAGCACGTCGCGGCGCGACAGGCGGATCTTGCCGTCGCGGTCGACCTTGATGCACTTCACGACCACCTCGTCGCCCTCGGACAGCACGTCCTCGACGGCGCGGATGCGCTCCTTCGAGATCTCGCTGATGTGGAGCAGGCCGTCGGTGCCGGGCATGATCTCGACGAACGCGCCGATCTCGATGATGCGCTTGACGACGCCGTTGTAGTACTGGCCGACCTCGGGCTCCATCGTGAGGCCCGCGATCAGCTGCTTGGCCTGCTCGAGCGTGCGCGCGTCCGACGACGCGATCGACACGACGCCCGAGTCCGAGACGTCGATCTGCGCGCCGGTCTGCTCGGCGAGCGCGCGGATGGTCTTGCCGCCGGGTCCGATGATGTCGCGGATCTTGTCGGGCTTGACCTGGACCGTGACGATCCGCGGCGCGTGCGTCGACAGCTCGTCGCGCGGCTCGGTGATCGCCGCGTTCATCGCGTCGATGATGTGGAGGCGGCCGCGCTTGGCCTGGTCGAGCGCCTCCTCGAGGATCTTGCGGGTCAGGCCGTCGACCTTGATGTCCATCTGCAGCGCGCAGATGCCGACCTTGGTGCCGGTGACCTTGAAGTCCATGTCGCCGAGGTGATCCTCGTCGCCGAGGATGTCCGACAGGATGGCGTAGTCCTCGCCCTCCTTCATCAGGCCCATCGCGATGCCCGCGACCTGCGCCTTGGAGGGGACGCCGGCGTCCATCAGCGCGAGCGAGCCGCCGCACACCGAGGCCATCGACGAGCTGCCGTTCGACTCGAGGATGTCCGAGACGACGCGGATCGTGTACGGGAAGTCCTCGTACTCGGGGACGACGCGCTGGACCGAGCGCTCGGCGAGGAAGCCGTGGCCGACCTCGCGGCGCGACTGGCCGCGCAGCATCTTGACCTCGCCGGTCGAGAACGGCGGGAAGTTGTAGTCCAGGTAGAACGTCTTCTTCTTGTCGCCGAGCAGCGTGTCGAGCTTCTTCTCGTCGTACTTGGTGCCGAGCGTGACGACGACCAGCGCCTGGGTCTCGCCGCGGGTGAACAGCGCCGAGCCGTGGGCGCGCGGCAGCACGCCGACCTCGCACGTGATCTGGCGGATCTCGTCGGTGGCGCGGCCGTCGATGCGCTTGCGCGTCTCGATGGTGTGCTTGCGCGCCCACTTCTTCATGAGCTTCGAGTAGGCGCCGTCGACGTCCTTCTCACGGCCGGCGTAGGGCTTGCCCTCGCTGCACAGCGTCTCCTTGATCGACTTGTGGAGCGCCGAGACCGCGGTCGACCGCTTCTTCTTGTCCTTGATCGTCATCGCCTCGCCGACGCCGTCCCAGCCGAGCTTCTTGACCTCGGCGGCGAGGGTCTCGTCGGCGACCGGCGGCGTGAACGCGCGCTTGGCCTTGCCGTTGACGGCGCGCAGCTTGAGCTGGGCCTGGATCAGCGGCTGGGCGGCCTCCTGGGCGAACAGGAGCGCGTCGATGACGACGTTCTCCTGCAGCTCGTGGATCTCGCCCTCGACCATCGTGATCGCGTCCTTGGTGACCGCGACGATGATGTCCATGTCCGACTTCTCGCGCTCGGCGAAGGTCGGGTACGCGACGAACTGGCCGTCGATGCGGCCGATGCGGATGCCGACGATCGGGCCGTCGAACACCAGGTCCGACAGCACCAGCGCGGCGGACGCGCCGGTCATCGCCAGCACGTCACCGGCGTTGGTCTTGTCGAAGCTGATCACGTTCGCGATGATCTGCGTGTCGATGAACCAGCCCTTGGGGAAGAGCGGGCGGATCGGGCGATCCATCAGGCGGCACACGAGGACCTCCTCGTTGGTCGTGCGGCCCTCGCGGCGGAAGAAGCTGCCGGGGATCTTGCCCGCGGCGTAGAACTTCTCCTGGTACTCGCAGGTCAGCGGCATGAAGTCGATCGGCCGGGGCTCGGCCGAGCCGCAGGCCGAGACCAGCACCATGGTGTCGCCCATGGTGACGATGACGGAGCCGGAGGCCTGCTTGGCCCACTTGCCGGTCTCGAGCGTGATCTCTTTGCCGCCGATGACGACGGTTTCTTTCGCGTAAGGCATTCGCTTCCCTCTGTCGTGAGTGGGGTCGCGTCACCTTCGCCTAGCAGCCTGGTCCTTCGGTCCAGCACGGCTCGCGAGAGACGTGTTCGACGGAAACACCAAACCAACCGTGAGCGGGGCGCGCGCGACTGTGATTGCCGGGCGTTATGCCATGGCTCGGGGTCGGCGGGAAGTCCCCGAAAACGCGAAAACCGCGCGGATCACCGCGCGGTCCTCACCAGCGCCTTTCGGCGCGATCTCAGCGACGCAGGCCGAGCGAGTCGATCAGCTTCTTGTAGCGCTCCAGGTCCTTGCGCTTCAGGTAGTCGAGCAGGCTGCGGCGAGCGCCGACCATCTTGAGGAGGCCACGACGCGAGTGGTGGTCCTTGTGGTTGGTCTTGAGGTGCTCGGTGAGGTGCGAGATCCGCTCCGAGAGCAGCGCGACCTGGACTTCCGGCGAGCCGGTGTCGCTCTCGTGCTGGCGGTGCTTGGTGATCGTCTCTTGCTTGCGAACAGTCGAAACGGACATGTTTCCTCGTGACGCCGACGAGCGAGCCGCCGGATGGCGACCTGTCTCGTGGCCTGGTTGTGAAGGGCGGAGATTGGAGCAACCCGGGCCCTCCGTCAAGGCCCCCCGCCCGCGTCAGGACCGGGCGCCTCATGGCATCGACGCGACCGGCACCCCGTAGGTGAACACCCGCCGCAGCTCGAGCCGGGGGTCGGGATGGGCCACCGCCAGCGCCAGGAGGTCGCCGGCCGGCGTCAGGATCTGGAACATCACGCCCTTGGGCATCGCCTCCGCGATGTCGAGGAGCGGCAGCCCGAGGACCACGTCGCGGATGCGCTCGGCCTCGACCGTGTAGCTCGGGATCGCCAGGGCCCGGGCCGGCGGCACCAGCCGCAGGAGCGCATTCGCGGGATCGCGCTCGAGGTCCTCGATCGTCACCGCGTCGGCGAGCGTGAAGGTGCCCGAGCGGGTCCGCCGCAGGCCGGCGAGGTGCGCGCCGCAGCCCAGGGCCGTGCCGAGGTCCGCGGCCAGGCTGCGCACGTAGGTGCCCTTCGAGCAGGCGATCGCGACCCGGGCCTGCGGCGCGCCGGCGCCGGTGTCGAGGCCCAGGAGCTCGATCGAGTGGATCACCACGTCGCGCGCCGGCCGCTCGACCACGTCGCCGCGCCGCGCGAGATCGTAGAGCCGCTGGCCGTCGTGCTTGAGCGCCGAGTGCATCGGCGGCACCTGCGCGATCGGCCCGCGGAAGCGCGCGAGCGCGGCCTGGATGTCGGCGGCGGTGATCGCGGACGCGTCGCCGCGCGCGGTGATCGTGCCGGTCGCGTCGAGCGTGTCGGTCTCGATGCCGAGCGCGATCGTCGCGTCGTAGGCCTTGTCGTCGGCGAGCAGGTGGCCGGCGAGCTTGGTGCCCTCGCCCAGGCACAGCGGCAGCACGCCGGTCGCGAGCGGATCGAGCGTGCCGGTGTGGCCGCAGCGATCGAGGCCGAGGCGCTTGCGCGCGCGCGTGACGATCGACGACGAGCTCGCGCCGAGCGGCTTGTCGAGGACCAGCACGCCGTGGACGCGGTCGCGCCCGCGGCGCTGGCGTTCGTGGGAGGACACGGGTGACCTGCTACGGGATGTGCGTGATCCAGTCGCGCAGCGTCGCGTCGGCGGTCGTGTCGAGGACCTCGGTCGCGATCGCCGGCATGTGGATCGCCGGGTTGGTGCTCTCGAAGCGGATGATCATCGCCGAGTGATCAGGGTCGCCGGCGTTGACGATCGCGGGCGCGGACACGCTCGACTGGGTCGGCGCGACGTTGACCGTGGTCATGTACGTCGGCGTGGCCTCGAGGGTCGCCAGCGCGCTCGGCGCGGTCGACAGGCGCAGCACCTGCGGCACGATCTGGTGGACCGTCGAGTCGGGGTTGTGGCAGTGGCCGCAGTTGGCGTGGAGGTAGCCGAGCGCCGCGATCTCGGTCGGCGTCGCCGCGGGCAGCGGGAAGTACGGGCCGGTCGCCGCGGTCGGCGGCGCCGAGAGCAGGTTCATGCTCACCAGGTCCTTGAGGTCGAGCTCGGTAGACGGCGCGTCGTAGTCGAGCTGCAGCGCCGAGAACCCGAGCACGCGGCCGGGCACCTGGTCGTGGCACTTGCGGCAGTCGGAGCGCTGCGGGATGTCGTGGGTGGTGCCGTTGGCGTTCTGCTGCCCCGACGGCGCCGCGACCGCCTCGGTCTGCGCCTCGTTCCAGGCGTAGGCCACGAAGTACCAGTCGGTGTCGGCGGGCCCGGTCTTCAGGTAGAAGCGGGTCTCGACGCGGATGTTGTCGCGCGTGAAGACCTTCCACAGCTTGGTCCCCATCGGGAACTTCCAGTGGTCCATGTCGCTGGTGTCGATGGTCGCGCCCGGCGGCAGGTAGATGTAGCGCTGCTTGACCGCGCCGTCGGACCACAGCGCCCAGCGCGGCGCGTAACCGTGCACGTCCGGCGCGATCTGCTGACAGCCGGCGTCGAGGCACAGGCCGGTGTCGGCGATGGTCGGCGGCATGTTCGGGTTGGCGTCGACGCCGCCGTCGACCACCTGCGCGTCGATCACCGCGGCGTCGATGCCGGTGCCGGCGTCGGGGTCGCCGTGGTTGTCGCCGCACGCGGCGAGCGCCAGGGACGCGACGAGGACGCAGGATAGAGAGCCGACCGACCGGACGCACATGGCGGGCATCTTACGCGACGGCGCGGGTGCTGCGAAGCGCTCGCATGGAAGCCTGGCGCCGGAGGTGGCTGAGGTCACGCGCGACGGAATTCACGAGGCGGCCGGCGCGGCCGGCGCGGGCGCGGCCGGCGCGGGCTCGGCCAGCGCCGCGGCCAGGGCCTCGAGCACGCGCGCCCTGGCGGTGGCGAGATCGGTGTCGAGGTGGACGCCAGCGGCGCCGGGGTGCCCGCCGCCGCCGAGCGACAGGCAGACCGCGCCCGCGTCGACCCGCTCGCCGCGCGCGCGCATCGACGCGCGGACGCCGCCGCCGCGCGCGGTCGTGAGCACGACGCCGACCTGCACGCCCTCGACGCCGCGGGCCCAGTAGACCAGGCCCTCGCTGTCGTCCCAGGTCCCGCCCGACGCGGCGACCATCTCGCCGGTGACGGTCAGCATCGCGACCTTGCCGTCGCAGGCGAGCTCGAGCGTGGCGAGCGCCAGGCCGATGAGCCGGAGCTTGCCCGGCGTGGAGCGCTCCTCGAGGCGCTGGGCGATCGCGTGCGGCTCGGCGCCCGCGGCGACCAGCTCGGCGGCCAGGGTCAGCGCCTCGACGTTGGTGTTGGCGTGGCGGAAGCCGCCGGTGTCGGAGATCAGCGAGACGTAGAGCGCGGTCGCGATCGGTGGATCCAGCGGCCACGCGTTCAGCTTGGCGATGCGCGCGACCAGCACCGCGCACGCGGCGACCGAGGGATCGCACACCGCGACGTCGCCGAACGGCTTGCCGCTCGCGTGGTGGTCGAGGCTGATCATCAGGCCGAGGCGCGGCGGCGGCGGCAGGCTGTCGCCGAGCAGCTCGAGGTCGGCGCAATCGACGACGACGGTGACGTCGAACGCGACGTCACCGGGCAGGCGCTGGAGCGCGGTCTTGGCCGCGGGCACCCACTTGTAGCGGCGCGGCACCAGATCGGGCGCGTAGATGGTGGCGTGCGCGCCGGCGCGGCGCAGCAGGAGCGCGAGCGCGGCCATCGAGCCGGTGCCGTCGCCGTCGGGGCGGCGGTGGCTGGCGAGCAGCACGCGACGAGCGGAGGCGAGATGGCGGGCGGCGATCGCGAGCGACTCGTCGACCGCGCTCACGACTCGCCCTCGCCCGGTCCGGCATCGCCGGGTCGAGCGAACGGCCGCAGCTCGACGGTCGGCTCCTCGGAGGCCGCGCCGAGATCGCGGGTCGGCTCGTCGTCGGGATCGCGACGCGCGGGCAGCTCGCGGGTGTCGGTCTCGTCCGAGGCGTCGTCGTCGGAGGCGTCGGCCGCGTCGTCGTCGGCCGCGTCGTCGTCAGCCGCGTCGTCGTCAGCCGCGGTCGCCTTTGGCGCCTCCGGCGGCGGATCGCCCGGCTTGCGCCCGGCCGCGGCGGCCTTGGCCTCGTCCTCGAGGATGATCGCGCGCAGGTCCATGCCGACCACGACCGACGGGTCGAGGTGGAAGCGCAGCTCCGGCGGCCGGGCCAGGTTGATCTTGCGCGCCGCGGGGCCGCGCAGGAAGCCCGCCGCGCCGACCAGGCCGGCGAGCGCGCGGGTCGCGATCTCGTTCTCGTCGGGCGCCTCCGCGGGCGCACCGGGCTTGGGGCGGCGCGGGCGCTGGGCCCCGCCCGCGAACACCGAGACGTAGACGTGCGCGACCGACAGGTCGACGTTGCACTCGACGCGCGTGACGCTGATGAGGCCCGCGGCGGCGACCCGCGGATCCTTCACGTCCCGCGCGATCATCTCGGCGAGCACGTCGCGCAGCGCCTGCTCGACCTTGACCTTGCGCGCGCTCATCGTCCTGCCTCCTCGCGCCACTCGGGCGGGATCCACGCGGCGTCTCCGCCTTCGCGCTCCGCCGGCGTGCCGTACCAGTCGTCGCCGTAGGCCTGGACCTCGTGGCGCGCGTGGCGCCGCTCGGCCGTGCCCAGGGACTCGATGAAACCGTAGATCGACGCGACCGCGTCCTCGGCGCCCGCGCGCTCGCGCGTGATCACCGAGAACGCCAGATCGCAGCGCTGCCAGCTGTCGAGGACCGCCTGGTCCCCGACCTCCGACAGCACGATGTGAAAGCGATCGCGCACGCGGTCCTTGATCCGACGGACCACGCCGCGCTTGTCCTTGAGCGACTGGCTGCTCTCGATGTGCAGCGTCAGCCGTGCGATCGCGACGAACATCAGACGTTCAGCCTACACCGCAGGGCGCGGGCGCGATCACGCTCGCGAACGCGGCCGACCGCGACCTCCCGCGGCGCGCTAGTGGCGCACCGCGATCGATCCGGGCGGGCCCGCGCCGCGCGCGGGATCACAGCTTCGCGGCTTCCTCGACAACCTCGAAGGCTTCGATCTGATCGCCCGCCTTGAGGTCGTTGTAGCCCGCGATCATCACGCCGCATTCGTACGTGACACCGACCTCGCTGACGTCTTCCTTGAAGCGCCGCAGGCTGCCGACCTTGCCCTCGTAGATCTGGACAGCGTCGCGGAACACGCGGAGGAGCGCCTTCCGGGTGATCTTGCCGTCCTGGACCATGCAGCCCGCGACCGTGCCGATCTTCGGGATGTTGAAGGTGTCGCGGACCTCGAGCTTGCCCATCGGGATCTCGCGCTTGATCGGCGCGAGCAGGCCAGCCATCGCCGTCCGGACCTCGTCGAGCGCGTCGTAGATGATGTCGTAGAGCCGGATCTGCACGCCCTCTTGCTCGGCGAGCTTCGAGCTCTTGCCCGCGGGCCGGACGTGGAAGCCGACGATGATCGCGTTGCCGGCCTTCGCCAGGTTGACGTCGGACTCGGTGATGCCACCGACGCCCGCCGCGATCACGTTGACCTTGACCTTCTCACCCGAGAGCTTGATCAGCGCGGCCTTGATGGCCTCGGCGGAGCCCTGGACGTCCGTCTTGAGGACGATCTTCAGCTCCTTGACGTTGCCCTCGTTGATCCGCTCCATGATGTTCTCGAGCGAGACCTTCGCGGTCGTCCCGAGCTCACGCTTGCGCCAGATCTGGCGGCGGTGCTCCACCACCTCCTTGGCGCTCTTGTCGTCCTCGGCCACGTTGACCGCGTCGCCGGCCTCGGGGACGCCATCGAGACCCAGGATCTCGACCGGCGTCGACGGCCCGGCCTCCTTGATGGTCGTGCCGCGATCGTCGAGGAGCGCGCGGACCTTGCCGGTCGTGCGACCCGCGACGACGATGTCGCCGACCTTCAGCGTGCCTTCCTGGACCAGCACGGTCGCCATCGGGCCGCGGTTGCGGTCGAGGCGCGCCTCGACGACCACGCCGGTGGCGCGCTTGTCGGGGTTGGCCTTGAGCTCCTTGACCTCGGCGGTGACCGCGATGCCCTCGAGCAGCTTGTCGATGTTCTCGCCGCGGAGCGCCGAGACGTTGACGTACATGGTCTCGCCACCCCACTCCTCGGGGATGAGGCCGTGGTCGGCGAGCTGCTGCCGGATGCGCTCGGGCTGAGCATCGGGGAGGTCGATCTTGTTGACCGCCACGATGATCGAGACCTTCGCGTCCTTCGCGTGGTTGAGCGCCTCGATCGTCTGCGGCATGACGCCGTCAGTCGCCGAGACCACCAGCACGACGATGTCCGTCGCCTGGGCGCCGCGGGCGCGCATCTCGGTGAAGGCCTCGTGGCCGGGCGTGTCGAGGAACACGACCTGTCCGTGGCCCGGCACCGCGACCTTGTAGGCCGCGACGTGCTGGGTGATGCCACCCGACTCGCCGGCGGCGACGCGGGTCTTGCGGATCGCATCGAGCAGCGAGGTCTTGCCGTGGTCGACGTGACCCATGACGGTCACGACCGGGGACCGATACACCAGGTTGGTGGCGTCGTCGTCCTTCTGGGCGAAGATGTCCTGTTCCTTGAACGCGACGTTCTGGACCTCGTAGCCGAACTCGCCGGCGAGGATCTGGGACGTCTCCAGGTCGATCGAGGCGTTGATGTTCACGCCCGTCATGCCCATGCCCCAGAGCTTCTTGAGCACGTCCGTCGCCTTCACGCCCATGTTGCGGGCGAGGTCGGCGATCGAGATCGTGTCCTCGATGCGGATCACGCGCTTGTGATCGGCGGGCGTGGTGATCGTGGTCTGCTTGCCCTTCTTGCCGAGGGGCAGCTTCTTGCGACCGAAGTCGGCGCCCGGCCGGCCCTTGCCGCCGGGGCCACCGCCGCCGGGGCGCTGCTGCTGCTGCGCGAACCGGCCGCGGATCGGGCTCGGGCCCACGCCGGCGGGCGCCGGGCGACCGAGCGGCACGCGCTCGGTGATCTTGATGCGGGTCGGCAGGCTGATGATCGAGCCGACCGCCGGACGCGACGGATCGCGGGGCGCCTGCTCGACGACCGGCGCGGGCGCCGGCGGGGCCGCCACGACCGGATCGGGCGTGCGCTCGGCGACGCGCGCGCGGGCGCGCTCGAGCTCGGCCTCGAACCGCGAGCGCGCGGTGTCGGTGAAG
>JAIOQA010000559.1 GCA_021413675.1 Deltaproteobacteria bacterium
CGCGCGGGTCGCGCTCGACGTCGCCGAAGGTGTAGAGCTGCTCGAGGAAGGCATCGGTGATGCCGGCCTCCTCCTCGAGCTCGCGCCGCGCCGCGACCTCGAGGGTCTCGTCCATGTGGACGAAGCCGCCGGGCAACGCCCACAGGTGCTTGGGCTCGAGGGCGCGCTGGATCAGCAGCACCTTGAGGTCGGTGGCATCGAGGCCGAAGACCACGCTGTCGACGGCGAGCGCCGGGCGCGGGTACTCGTACGTGTACTTGCCGGGCTGAGACATCAGGCGTCCCCGTGCGCCGCGACGTGGGCGCGCAGCGCCGCCAGCTCGCGGTGATAGCCGCCGGACAGGATCGGGAACCGACACCACGACCGCGGATCGAGGTTCTTGTCGTCGAGGTGGAAGCTCGGCGCCATGCGCTCGCGCTTCCACTGGTTGCGGCACCACAGCGTGAAGAACCGCTCGATCCACAGCCCGAGGTCGGCGATCCGGCGCGCCGGGAAGCGCGGCTGGATCTCGAACAGCACCTCGAGCGGCATGCGCTTGTCGCGGATCGCCGCGTCCTCGATCGCCTCGAGGACGTCGTAGGGCATGAGGTCGCCCTCATCGGTCTGGGCCTCGCCCGGCGGGCGCAGCTCGGCGGTCGGCTGCTGCGCGTTGATGTACGACAGCGCCGGCACGCCGCCGATGCCCTGCGGGCCATCGGTCTCCATCCAGCGCAGCCACTGGCGCAGGTAGGTCTTGTCGATGCCGCCGAGCGGCGCGAGCCCGCCCGAGGTGTCGCCGTCCATCGTGGCGTAGCCGACCGCGGCCTCGCTGCGGTTCGAGGTCGTGAGCAGGAGCGCGCCGCGCAGGTTGGCGAACAGCCAGATCGATGGCGAGCGCACGCGCGCCTGGATGTTCTGCAGCGCGACGTCATCGCGGGTCCAGGTCAGCGATCGACCGATCGCGCCCTCGATCGTGTGGACGTAGCCCTTCACCAGCGCGTCCACATCCAGCTCGTGGTAGGTCGCGCCGACCGCGTGCGCGACCGCCGCGGCCGCGGTCTTCGTGACCGTGCCCGAGTTCTCGGTCGACTGGTACGCGCACAGCAGGTTCGAGGCGATCAGCGTGTCGAGGTGGGGATGCGCGGCGAGCGCGTCGGTGATGTGGGGCTGGTGGCCCAGGCGCTGGCGCAGCTCGTCGAGGGACAGCTCCTGGAACGCGAGCTTGTAGGCCAGCGCGACCAGCACCGCGCACGCCGCCGAGTCGGCGCCGCCGCTGATCGACACCACGTAGCCGTTCGATCGGCTCTTGCGCAGGTAGTCCCAGAGGGCGAGCGCGACCGCGCGCGCGAACTCCTCGTGCTTGACGACGCCGGGGTCCTGGTCCTCCCAGGTGCGCGCCAAGGTCGTCGGCGCGATCGGCTTGAGCGCCGGCCACGCGAAGTCGACCTCGACCACGCCGGCCTCGGCGTCGTGGCGCGGCCGGTGGCTGCCGCGGCGCGCCTGCTCGCGGCGGTTCGACTCGACGTCGACGGTCGCGACCGACAGCTCGAGATCGTGGAACGAGAACCGGCGCCCGCGCGCCAGGAGCTCGCCGCCCGAGGCGATCAGCGCGCCGCCGTCGTAGATCACGCGGCCGGCCTCGTTGCCGAGGAGGTTGGCGTAGAGGTACGCGACCCCGAACGCGCGCGAGCCCTCGACGACGAAGCGCTGCCGGACCGCGAACTTCCCGAACGCGAAGTGCGACGCCGACGGGTTCACGATCACGTCCACGCCGCGCAGCGCGAGGTCCGCGCCCGGGCGGTTCGCGACCCACGCGTCCTCGCAGATCTCGAAGCCGATGCGCACGCCGCCGACGTCGAACACCAGATCGCCGATCGGCCACTTCTCGGAGCCGTGCTCGGCGTCTGCGCGATCGCGCTCGAGGATGTCGCGCTCGCCCGCCGGCCACTCCTTGAACCAGCGCGGCTCGTAGTGGATGCCGTCGCCAGCGAGGAACCGCTTGCCGACGAAGCCGACGATCTTGCCGTCGACGAGCAAGGCGCCGCAGTTGTAGAGCGCCTTCTCGTGATAGACGGGCAGCCCGACGCACACGACCATGCCCGCGGTCTCGGGCGCGATCGCCTCGAGCACCGCGAACGCGGTGTCCTGCAAGCCCGGCCCGAAGAACGCGTCCTCGCAGCCGTAGCCGGTGACCGCCATCTCGGGCAGGCACAGGATGGTGGCGCCCTCGGCGCGTGCGGCGCGGATCGCCCGCACGATGTGGTCCTGGTTGGAGTCCCAGGCGAAGGGCGTCTGGTTCAGGACCGCGGCCGCGACCTTGATGAGCTTCATGGTGTGACTCCGCGACGAGTGCTTAGCGGTTATCCCTTAGATGCGCGAGGAGCAGCGGAGCGATGCGCTCCACCTCCACGAAATCGCTGCGGACCGCGACCGCGTGCGGGTGGCTGTCGGTGACCACCAGCCGGCCGAGGAGGCCCGAGGCCCGCAGCTTCGCGGCGGAATCGCCGGGCAGGACGCCGTGGGTCGCGATCGCGTCGATCGAGATCGCGCCGGCGTCGCGGTAGGCCGCAGCGGCCTGGAGCAGCGAGCCGCCGGTGCGGATCATGTCGTCATAGATGATGACGCGCTTGCCCGCGACCTGGGCCGACACGCCGGTGACGTGGGTGTCGGTGCCGCTCGTGCGCTTCTTGTAGACGAACGCCGCGGCCACGCCGAGATCGTTGGCCAGCGACTCGACCCACTTCGCGCGTCCGGCGTCCGTACACGCGAGCACGAAGTCGTCGCCGCCGAGCCGGCGCGCGGCATCGGTGATGATCGTCTTGCCGTAGACGTGGACCGGGCGGATGCCGCCCTCGAAGTAGTGGGCGATCGCGTCGACGTGCAGGTCGAGCAGGAACACCAGGTTGCCGCGCGACGCGGTCGGGATCGACGACAAGAGGCGCGCGCGGGTCTTGGCGGTGACGACCTCGCCGACCTTCACCGCGCGCTCCATCGTCGAGTAGCCGAAGAACGGCATGACCACGCGCAGGCGATACGCGCCGCCGCCGACCAGGCCGCACGCGAGATCGTAGAGCTCGAGCGTGTCGGTGTCGTGAGGCGTCCCGGCGATCACGACCACGTCGCGGTCCGCGGGATCGGTGGCGATGCGCTGGTAGCGCTCGCCGTCGGGGAACGCGCGGCGCTCGACCCGGCCCTGCTCCCAGCCGGCCTCGGCGCAGAGATCGGCGGCGAGGTACTCGTAGGCGGCGATCGAGAACACCAGGGGCGGATTCACGACTCGCCTCCCATCGCAGCGCGCGCGGCCTCGATCAGCGCGCGCTTGCGGTCATGCACGTGGCGATCGAGCCCGACCGGGTACGGCTGCGGGTTGAGGAACCGGCGCGTGCGCGGCGACAGCCCGGCGAGATCGGCGGCGGCGCGCGCGCGCATCGTCGCGAGGCTGTCCGGTTCGCGGACGCGCTGACCGCGATCGAGGAAGCGCACCAGCACGTCGTCGGCGGTGTCGTGCGCCGGGACCGGGGTCGCGCGGTTCGGATCATCGATGTCGTGCATGACCGCCGGCGCGGTCACGCCGTGGTCGCGATCGTAGATGACATCGCCGACCAGCTCGCCGCCGCGGCGGAAGCGCCGGACCTGGAGCTGGCCGGGGTTCGAGATCTTGATCGGCTGCTCCGACAGCTTGATGCGCTCGTCCCAGATGCCATCGTCCCGGCGGACCGCGCCCAGCTTGTAGACGCCGCCGAGCGCGGGCTGATCGTAGGCGGTGATCAGCTTGGTGCCGACGCCGAAGATGTCGATGCACGCGCCCTGATCGATGAGGCTCGTGATGAGCGTCTCGTCGAGATCGTTGGAGGCCACGACCTTCGCGTCGGGGAAGCCGCCTTCATCGAGCAGGCGGCGCGCCTCCTGCGACAGGTGCGCGAGATCGCCGGAGTCGAGGCGGATGCCGGCGAGGCGATGGCCAGTGTCGGCGAGCTCGCGGCCGACGGTGATGGCGTGGCGCACGCCATCGAGGGTGTCGAAGGTGTCGACCAGGAAGGTGCAGTTGTTGGGCAGCGCGCGGGCGTAGCTGCGAAACGACTCGAGCTCGTCGCCGTGGAACATCACCCACGAGTGCGCGTGGGTGCCCCGCACCGGGATGCCGTAGAGCTTGCCGGCGAGCACGTTCGAGGTCGCGTCGACGCCGCCGACGTAGGCCGCGCGGCTGCCGGCGAGGCCACCGTCGAGGCCCTGGGCGCGGCGCAGCCCGAACTCGAGCACGCCGCGGCCGCGCGCCGCCTGGACCACGCGCGCCGCCTTGGTCGCGATCAGCGTCTGGTAGTTGATGATCGTGAGCAGCGGGGTCTCGACCAGCTGCGCCGCCAGGATCGGCCCGGTCACGCGGACCAGCGGCTCGTGCGCGAACACCGCGCTCCCCTCGGGCACCGCATCGACCGTGCAGTCGAAGCGCAGGTCCGCGAGGTAGTCGAGGAAGCCGCGCTGGAACAGCGGCTGACCATCGCCGCCGCGCAGGGTCGCGAGGTACGCGACGTCGTCCGGGTCGAAGTGGAGCTGGGTCAGGAAGTCGATCGCGGGCTCGATGCCGGCGGCGATCGCGTGGGCGCCGCCGAACGGCGGGCGGCGGAAGGTCAGGTGAAAGACCGCCTCGCGTTCGGCCTG
>JAIOQA010000560.1 GCA_021413675.1 Deltaproteobacteria bacterium
GACGCCGATCTGGTCGTGCTCATCGGCGACGCGCTAGCCGGCACGGGCGAGGTGCTGAGCGCTCTGGGCCAGCGCCGGATCATGGTCGTCGAGGCCGAGGACGCGCCGCCGGGCCTGGCGCCCGCGTGGGCGATGGTCGCGCGCACCGACGACGAGATCGCGCGCGCGGTCCGCACGATGGATCCGCTGCCGCCGCAGCGCGTGGCGGTCCGGGCGATCGGCGACGACGCCGCGCCCCGCGCCACCGCGATCGCCGACGTCGTGCGCACGACCCTCAGCGACCTGCGCGTGCACCGCAACACGATCGTCGCGTTCTCGCGCACGTGGGTCGAGCAGGGCGCGGCGAACCTGCCGGCGCTCGCGCGCTGGCCGACGATCGCCGCGGTCGGCGATCGCTTCGCCGGCGTGCCGATGATCATCGCGGCGCCCGGCCCGTCGCTGGCGAAGAACGTCGCGCTGCTCCGCGCCGCCAAGGGCAAGGCGCTGATCGCCGGGCTGTCGCACTCGCTCAAGCCGCTGATCGCGGCGGGCGTCGTGCCCGATCTGATCTTCACCGTCGATCCGCAGGACGTGCGCTACCACTTCGAGGGCATCGACCTGTCGCAGATCGCGGCGTGCGTGCAGGGCGTGACCGTGCACCCGAAGCTGTTCGAGCTGGGTGCGCCGGCGTACCTCACCCTGGCCGCCAACTGCGCCCTCGATCAGTGGGCCTACGCCGGGCTCGGCGAGGAGGCCGAGGCCGGCGGCGGTGGCTCGGTCGCGACCAGCGCGCTCGCGGTCGCGCTGCGCTGGAAGTGCGATCCGGTGATGTTCGTGGGCCTCGATCTGTCGTGGACGGGCGATCGCTACTACGTCGCGACCAGCTGCGACGGCGGCGCGCGCGCCGAGGTCACCGAGGACGGGACCGTCGCGGTCGCCGGCTGGAGCGAGGACTTCCACGCGATGAAGCGCGCCGGTGGCCCCAGGCCGCCGCGCGAGCGCGTCGTCGAGCTGCCCGGCTGGGCCGGCGGCACGGTCCAGACCAGCTACATCTTCAGCCTCTTCCACCGCTGGTTCACCGACGTCGCGAAGCGCTCGACCCACGTGCGCATGTGGAACTGTACCGAGGGGGGCGCGCACATCGACGGCATGACCCACCTGCCGCTCGCCGACGCGCTGGCCCAGCTCGGCGATCGCACGATCGACGCGCGCGCGGTGCTCGGCGACGTGCTCGCCGCCACCGACGGGCCGGCGCGCGCCGCGCGGCTGCGCGATCGTACGCGCGAGCTGCTGCACGGCCTCGATCGCGCGGCCGGCCTCGCCAAGCGCTGCCGCCGTCAGGCCGCGAGCGCGCTCACCAGCCCGCAGGCGATGACCCGCCTCGAGCGCAGCGAGCGCGCGCTGGCCAAGGCGCTGGCGCCCCTCGGCTTCGTGTCGATGCTCGCGCAGCGCGAGATCGCGTCGGCGTCGTCGATGGCGGCGCGGCCGGCCGCGGTCGCCGAGTACCTGGCGGCCTCGCTCGGGCTGTTCGAGGCGGTGGCGACGACCGTCGCGACGGTGCGCCCGCACCTCGCGGGATCGCTCGCGGCGCTGACCGCCCTGGCCGAGGAGGCCCAGCGTGGCAACGTCGGCTGAGAAGTTGTCATCGAATTCGAAACTCTCCGATTCCGGAGAAGATCGGGACCGTCGTCCTCGACGGGGCCGATCGATCGAAGGGAACCTGTGAGCGCACGCGTCACAGGTTCCGAAGCGGTCGCGCGCGGCAAGGGCAAGAGCGCCAAGGTGGTGCCGCGCAGCGCCGGCCGGGTGATCGCGATCGGCGGCGGCAAGGGCGGCGTCGGCAAGAGCGTCGTCGCCGCCAACCTCGCGCTCACGCTCGGGCGCATGGGCCACGCGGTCACGCTCGTCGACGCCGATCTCGGCGCCGCCAACCTGCACACGCTGCTCGGCGTGACCAAGACCGGGCCCGGCCTCGCCGGCTTCCTCGATCACGAGCTCGAGTCGCTCGAGGCCGCGGCGATCGAGACCGTCGTGCCCACGGTGCGGCTGGTGCCGGGCTCGTCGCGGCCCGGCGTCGCCAACATCAATCACGGCCAGAAGCTGCGGCTCCTGCGCAGCATCGCGCAGCTCGGCGGCGACATCGTCATCGTCGACGTCGGCGCCGGGACGTCGTTCAACACGCTCGACTTCGTCGCGATCGCCGATCTCAAGCTGCTGGTCGTGACGCCGCAGCTGACCTCGCTCCAGAACGCCTACGCGTTCCTGAAGGGCTGCGTCCAGCGCGTGCTGCGCCGCCTGCCCGAGGACGAGGCCGCGCGCGCGCGGCTCGACGCGCTGTTCTCCGGCGGCGGCGAGGCCCGGCCGATCCAGCACGTGATCGCCGAGGTCCGCGAGACCGACGCCGCGCTCGCCGACCTGATCGTCGACACCCTCGTGCACTTCGGCGTCGGCCTCATCGGCAACATGGTCGCGTCGCCGCGCGAGGTCGAGGTCGTGAGCCGCGTCTCGCGCATGGTCTCCGACTACCTCCTCGTCCACGCCCCCGTGCTCGGCGCCGTGCCCATGTCGCAGGCCGTGCGCGCCTCGGTCGATCAGCGGTCGCCGGTCATCCTCGGCCCCGGCGGCGCCGAGGTCGCGGCCGCGCTGCGCCAGGTCGCGACCGCCGTGCTCGGCCTCGAGATCGCGCGCGTCGGCCCGCCGCTCGCAGCCAGCGCGCGCCACCCCACGCTGCCGATCTGGATCGAGCGCGAGCTGCGCTGATCGAACACGACCTTGGAAGCGCAAGCTCCCGAGGCGCTGACGACCGGGTCAGCAGCAGCGCGCGACCATCGACGTTGACCACCTGCGTCGCCCCGATCGTCGCGCGCGGCTCGGGCCAGTGGCAGTGGCCCGAGAACAGGAACGGGACCCGCGTCGGCGCGAGCGCGTCGCGGATCGCGTCGCGGCCGAGTTGCCCGCGGGTTCCCGATCGGCATTGGCGTGACCGAGGGCGCATGCAAGGCCGTCGTGACCGCGCGCTTCAAGCGCTCGGGCCAGCGCTGGAGTGAGCGCGGACTGTCCGGTTGCTTGACGATGCGGGCGCTGCTCTCGAGCGGGCGCTTGCGATCGAGCGGAGGCGCGGCGGAGCGCTCGTACATGCGCGAGATTCGCGCCCCGTAGGGACCCGAGCGCGTTCCATCCCCCCCGAACCTGGGACGTACTCACCCGGTAGAACGCGAAATATGGTTGCCCTGGCAAACACAGTGTCGTACAACGGCGAAATCAGATGACGGATCCGATCCAGCCCGAGCTGCCGTGGCGCACCCGCGGCGGGAAGCGACCGGGCGCAGGGCGGCCGCCGCGCGGGCCGCGGTCGAGCGAGAAGCACAAGGCCAGACCTGCGATCGATCCGCGCCACCCGCTGCACGTCACGATCCGCGCGCGGCCCGGGCTCAAGCTGCGGCGGCGCGCGGGCTGGCTCGCGGTCCGGCACGGGCTCGCGATCACGTGCCGGCGGAGCGACTTCCGCATCTGTCACGTCTCGGTGCAGGGCAACCACGTCCACCTGATCGTCGAGGCGGACAATCACATGGCGCTCGCGCGTGGCATGCAGGGCTTCCAGATCGCGTGCGCAAAGAAGTTCAACCTCCAGGCCCGCCACCGCGGCCCCGTCTTCGCGGATCGCTACCACCCGCGGCCGCTGGCCACGCTCCGCGAGACCCGCAACGCGCTGGCCTACGTGCTGAACAACTGGCGACGCCACCGCGAGGACCTCACCGCTCGCACCCTCGCGTTCGATCCGTTCGCGTCGGCGCGCGCGTTCGATGGCTGGGCGGGTGATCCGCGCCGAGCGCATCTGGAGTTCGTGCCGGTCGTGATGCCCACGACCTGGCACCTCACGCATGGCTGGCGGAGATGCGGGGCCATCTCACCGCACGCGCGGCCCGGCCCGATCGCGCCGGAGCGTTCATCTCATCGATAGGCTCTCGCCCTCGATCGCTCTCGGCCATCGAACAGACGTAGCGGCCCGGCGCTGATCGCGGGTGCCAGCGTGGCGGCGAACTGCGCGCGGCGATCAGATCCTACTTGGCTTTCGCTTTTCTTTCGGCGCTTCGGACATCCCGCGTCGACGAGACGGTACGAGTTCTGAGCGAGGTGGGTGCTCTCGAGCGCGACACGGTCCGCCCGCGCGACGACGCGCGGCCCGATCTCATGCGGATCAGGCGCGATGCACCTCCTGCGCCGCCTCGCTTCGCGCGGCTCAGCCGCGACCGTGTGCAGCGCGCCACTGGGCGAGGATCTCCGCGACGCGCCCGGCATGCTCCTCGGCGGTGCGGCTATCGGCGGGCTCCATGCTGCTGAACGTGTTGGCGCCGCCGAGGCGCGGGGGCTCACCGCGCACGTACGGCCCGGAGACGCCTGCCATCCAGCCGCGGCTGGCGGTGCGGTGCGGCGCCTTCATTCGGAACTTGAAGACGTACATGTCGAGGACGGCGCCGCCCTCGGCGTCGACCGAGACCACGTTCATCAGCTCCATCTCGTCGGGCCACGTGCCCAGCTCCGACGGGAACGAGAGCCAGTGCGCGAGCTCGGTCCGCGCGAGCACCTCTTGCGTGCGCCACCGCGCCGGGATCAGCGACTGCTGGTCGCCGGCGCTCAGCAGCTGCAGCAACACCCATCGCGCGCGATCGTGGCGTACGACCGCATCCAGCGCCGCGGCGTCCGGCGTTCGCCCGCCTCGAACGATCGAGATCACGGCGAACACCGCGACGGCGGGATCGCGATCGCGGGCGGCGGCATCCAGGTCGTTCGCGACCACGGCGGGTGCGAGCCGGCCGACGAGATCGAGATAGATGCCCACGGTGGTCGTGAGGCTGTCGACGTCGTGGTCGTGTGCGGCGCGCGCCGCCGCGAGCCTCGCCCGGGCCGTCCGGTAGCCGCGGACGAAGTCCTCACCGCGGAGCGCGAGCGCGGGAGCCCGGACGATGCCGCGCCTCACCCAGTCCAGCGCCACCCACGCGACATCATCGACGAGGCGAGGGTTGCGTGCCATCGCCAGGACGCTATCGCGCTGCGCGCTTGAAGTCGCCACGGTCCCACGACTTAGCTGTCGCAGTCCGTACGAGGCGTGCTCCGGATCGCGATTCGCCAGCCGCAAGAACGCGTCCACGCCGGAGATCCGCTGGACCAGCATCGCGTAGGCGGGGCGCAGCGATGGCTCGCGGAGGTGCGGGATACTCTTCTCCAGGACCGCGAGGAATTCATCGTCGTGCTGGATCGCGAAGAGGCAGGTCAGGATCGCCTCCTGCGGATCGTGTGCCGCATCCAGCGGCGCCAGCGTCACGGCGGCGTGCAGCAGCGCGACGACTTCACCCGGCGTCAGCTGGCCGGACTTCGCGGCCCGGGCCAGATCCCGCGCGCCTGCGCTCCACGCGAGGGGATCGGGATCTGCGAGCCCCGCGAGCAAGGCATCCACGCGCGCGGTCCGGGTTCCGGCGGGCGCGCCGGCCACGCCCGGCGGCGCCTCCTTCGGCCTGACGACCGCGAGCACCGCGAGCACGACCAGCACCGCGATGATGACGCCGAGCCCCACGCCCATCCCGCAACCCTACGTCAGAAGATGAAGTGCATGTGCGGCCGCGCGATCGCCCACACGAGGTGGCCGAGCACGATCGCCCAGATGCCGAAGTAGAGCGGCAGGAAGTTCTTCCGGAACGTGAGGTACTCGGGGTGCGTGATCGGCTTGCCGGCGAACTTGCCGCGCGGCTTGTTGGGGAAGCCGAAGGTCTTGTAGGTCTCGATCGACATGACCGTGAAGCCCTCGGCGGCGATCGCGAGCACGGTCCACGACGGCGTGAAGTGCACGACGACCGCGGCCCAGCTCGCGGCCACGCCCGGGCTGCGGAAGAACTTGAAGGTCTCGAAGCCCTCGATCGGCGCGTCCTTCCACGCGCCGCCGAACGCCGAGATCCAGCCGAAGAAGCCGCCGACGGTGACGACCGTGAGCCAGGTCGGCCACGACTCGCCGAACGCGCGCTCGAGGGCGCGGATGCCGAAGAACACGCCGAAGCAGCACGCGGCCACGATCAGGCCGATCGTGATGCGCTTCTTCGCGTCCTTCATCGGCTTGCCCATGATGCCGAACTGCATCGGGATGAAGTACTTCGACTGATCCTCCTCGCGGATGAAGTACTTCCAGAACTCGGTCGCGGCGCGCTCGAGGCAGTAGAGGAGCCCGAAGTACACGAACCGCGCGCCGGGCTCGCCGGCGAGGTCCCACTGCGTGAAGTAGTGGGTGCCGCCACCGAGGATCGCGCCGACGATCGTCGAGCGGAAGTACTTGGGCCACGAGAACCCCTCGTGCGGCGCGTCCTTGTACATGCCCCAGGTCGAGGTGTGGAGACCGGCGAGCGCGCCGATCAGGGTGGCGATTGCGTAGTTCACGGGGTCTCCTTCGCGGCCGAGAGTGCCGCCGTCGCGTAGGCGGCCTCGACGAGCTCGAGGTCGCGGCGCGCATGATCGAGCGTGAAGGCGGCGTCGCCGCCCTCGCGCCACGCGCGCACGAAGTCAGTCCACATCGCGCGGTAGCCGGCGAGGTCGCGCAGGCCGGGCACGTGGAAGCGGGTCCGGGTGCCGTGCACGAGGATCCACAGGCCGTTGGACTCGAACGTGATCGTGCCCTTCTTGCCGTAGATCTTCGACAGGCGCAGGCCCTTGGCCGTCGACGGCACCTCCCAGGAGTAGGCGAGGGTGCCGACCGCGCCGCCGGCGTAGTCGAAGGTCACGAGCATCGAGCGCTCGCGCAGCGGATCGAAGCCGCCCGGCATGCCCGGCGCGAGGCCGCGCGCCGCGCGGACCTCCATGCCGAGGTTGGCCATGAAATCGATCCAGTGGATGCCGCCCTCGTAGAGCGCGCCGCCCAGCGCCTGCGTGGCGTCGTCACGCCAGCCGCTGGTGAGCTGGCGCTTGATCGCGTTGACCTGCACGAACAGCACGTCGCCGACCACGCCATCGGCGAGCAGCGCCTGGAGCTTGCGCAAGGACGGCTTGTAGAAGTAGTTCTCGGCGACGAAGACCCGCTTGCCGGCGCCCTTCGCGGCGGCCGCGATCTCCGCGAAGTCGGCGGCGCGCGGCAGCGGCGGCTTCTCGAGCACGACGTGCTTGCCAGCGGCCAGCGCCTTCATGGCGAGATCCTTGTGCGAGGCCGGCGGCGTGACGATCGCGACCGCGTCGACCGCCGACGAGTCGATCGCCTCGTCGTACGTCCCGAACGACGGCCCGCCGTGCTCCCTTGCGAACGCCTCCGCGCGCGCGCGATCGCGGCTCGCGAACCCGACGACGACATCGTGCTTGTGCCGCCGCAGGCGCTTCGCGTGCGCCGCCGCGACCTTGCCGCAGCCGAGCATCGCCAGCCGGATCACGCGCGACCTCCCGCGACCATCGCCGCCGCCGAGCGCAGCGCGTTCGCCGCGATCGTCAGCGAGGGGTTCACGCCCGCCGACATCGGCAGGGCCGCGCCATCGACGACCCAGAGGTTGGGCAGCCCGCGGAACCGGCCGACCTCGTCGAGCGGCGCGGTCTCCGGATCGCGCCCGAGGCGCACGGTGCCGACCGCGTGCGAGAAGGTCTTCACGCGGTGGGTGTGGAACGCGAGCGCGCCGGCGTGGGTGAGCACCCGCTTGGCGCGGCGGACAAGGGCATCGACCGCGAGGTGATCGCGCACCGAGTAGTCGCTGTGGATCACCAGCTGCGGCAGGCCGTAGCGATCGCGGACGTCCCGATCGATCTCGACACCATTCACGTTCCGCGGCTGATCCTCGGCGATGCACAGCATGCCAGTGAGCAGCTCGGTGAACGCCCCGATCGCCGTGCGCGTGCCGAGCGGCAGGTGGGCTTTCACCAGCTCCTTCGGCGGCGTCATCATCTGCTGCACGCCGCCGAGCTTGGTGAAGCCGCCGATCAGATCGCGGTCGTCCGCGTCCGGCGAGGGATCGCCGAAGTACCAGTCGTTGATCGCGACCTGCTTGTGGAAGCGGTGCTCGGTGTCGGGCCGGGTCGGGAACACGCCGAACACCATCGCGTTGTCGTGGCGCATCAGGTAGCGCCCGACCGCGGCGCGCGCCGGCGAGTACGCCTCGAGGCCCGACGCGAGGATGAGGTGCGGTGTGCCCAGCGCGCCGGCGGCGAGCACGAACGTCTCCGCCTCGATCACGCTCGCGACCCCGGTGTCGCGATCGATCACGTGCAGCCGCGTGACCCGATCACCCTCCGCCTCGAGCCGGACCGCCACGGTGCCGGTGCGCAGCACCAGGCCGCGCGCCACCAGCGGCTTGATCATCGTGGTCGCGACGTCGTTCTTGGCCTCGATCGCGCACGCGTACGTGTCGCAGGTGCGGCACGCGATGCACGGCGCCCGATCGGCGGCGCTGTGGTTGATCGCGAGCGGCAGGTGAAAGGGCGACAAGCCGAGCGCGACCGCCGCCTCGACCACGCGATCGGTGACCTTGGCCAGCGGCGCGGGCGGCTGCGGGAACGGCCCCGAGCGGCGCGGCGCCGTCGGATCGCCGGCGTCGTCGCCCGAGATCCCGAGCAGCTGCTCGGCGCGCAGGTAGAACGGCTCGAGCTCGTCGTAGCTGTACGGCCAGGTCGCGCCCGAGTCGCGCACGACATCGGGATCGCCGACGAAGTCGCGCTCGCGGAAGCGGAACGACACGCAGCCGTAGAACACCGACGGCCCGCCGACGCAGGCGTAGCCGCCGATGATCGGCCCGTGGCTCGGCCCGACGCAGCGGTACGGGATGTCCTTGGCGTAGTACGGGGTCATCTCGAGCGAGGCCTCGGGCCGCCACGCCGCCGGGCCGCGCGGCACCCAGTCGCCGCGCTCGATCACGAGGACCCGCGCGCCGGCCGCCAGCAGCTCGTGCGCCGCCATCGCGCCGCCGAAACCGCTGCCGACGATCACGGCGTCCCAGCGCGTCGAGGTCTCAGGCATCGGCCCGCCGCTTTACCACAGCCGGGCGATCGCGACGACGACCGCGAAGTGCACGATGCGCCCGAGCAGGCAGACGATCACGAACCGGGCGAGGTGCATGCGGATGCCGCCCGCGACCAGGCTGACGAGGTACAGCGGCGGCAGCCCGACCGTCGACGAGATCGCCACCACCCACGTCGGGCGTTCGCGCCACTTCTCGGCGTAGGCGCGCGCGGCCTCGATCTTGGCCTTGAACCGGCCTCGCGGCAGCTCGAACATGCCGTAGCCGACGTAGTAGAGGATGATCTTGGCCGCGAGCTGGCCGAGCGACGCCATCAGCACGACCAGCGCCAGCGGCGCCGGATCCTGGACCGCGAGCACCGTCAGGCCGACCAGGTAGACCTCGGTGTTGATCAGCGGCAGCAGCCCGCCCACGAGGCACACGACGAACGTGCCGCCGTAGATGCCAAGGGTCGCGAGCAGCTCCTCGGTCACGTCAGGCCGTGAACCGTCGCGCGCCGCGCAGCGCGACCAGCGCCGCCGCCGCCGCCAGCGCCACGCCGCCGCCGTACAGCCAGATGCCGCGATCCATGACCATCCCGGGCAGGGACGGGAACGTATAGATGAAGAGCCCGCCCGCGGCGACCGCGGTCCCGGCGGCGATCACCGACACGCGCGCCGCCAGCCGACCGTTGCGCTTCGACGCGAGCGACGCGGCCAGCGTGACCAGCACGAGCGCCGCGACCAGGCCGGCGGCGTAGGCCGCCGCGCCCCAGCGGACCCACGAGCCGGGTGGGCCGATCCAGTCGAAGCCGGTCTGGGCGCAGGTCCCGCCGAAGCACTGCATCGTCGACACCGGGCCGACCGAGACCTCATCGAGGGTCCACCAGTGGCCGCCCTCGACCGCCATCGCGAACGCCGAGGCGCCGAGCAGCGCGAGCGCGATCGACAGGATGCGGAATGTCCGGGGCATGAGATCGCGGGATTCTGCTCGGGGACCGGTCGACCCGCAACCCGAATCGCGCCCCGAAGAGCGCGCGCATCACCCCTATCAGGCCGCGTGAGGACGATTTTGCCGGGCCTACATTGATCGATGTCGCGCAGATGTCGAAGACTCGACACCGCGAGTGCACCCATGAGCCGAAACACCAGCATCACCGCGGCGTTGGTCGCCATCCTGTCGACCGCCGGGCTGTCGGCCACCGGCCCGCGGGCGTCGCACGCCGCTCCGAGCCGGGTCGCGCTGGTCGACTCCGCGGACGCCCCGGTCCTGGCCGAGCCCCGCTCGTTGCTGGTGTCGTTCGAGACCGCCCGCAACCACGTCGCCGAGTTCGCGCGCTGGATCACGCCCGACGGGATCGTGGCGACCTGGACCCAGGTCGACGACGCGCTCGGCGACACGGTCACCGGCGCGTTCGACAACATCATCGCGGGCGGCCGCAACTGGCTGTCGCGCTCGCTCGTCCCGTCGCTGCCGACCCCGCCGGATCTGACCGCGCTGACCACGTGCCCGGTCGTCAACCGCACGACCTCGGGCTACGGCTGGCGCGACGATCCCATCCGTCATCGCGCGCAGTTCCACGCCGGCGCCGACATCAAGGCGCCGCACGGCACGTCGGTGTTCGCGGCCGGCGTCGGCACGGTGATCCTGGCTCACCGCCAGAACGGCTATGGCAACGTGATCTATCTGGATCACGGCAACGGGATCATCACCCGCTACGGCCACCTGTCGAAGATCCTGGTCAAGCAGGGTGAAACCGTGGACCCGACGACAGAGATCGGACGGGTCGGCGCCACCGGGCGCGCCACGGGTCCACACCTCCACTTCGAGGTCCGGATCAACGGTAGGCCCGTGAATCCCGTGCTCGCGCTGCGGGTGGGGGAGCTCGAGCGCACCGATGGTGACATGGCGAAGCTCGTCGGCCTGGCCCTGGCCCCCGACGTGCAATCGCACTGGGTGAATGACGAAGATCCGCCGCGCGCCGGGGGCAAGCACCCGAAGGGTCAGCGCCCCGAGCGTCGCCACCGCAAGCCGCGCGACCGCAACCAGTCGTAGCAGCCAACCGCTGGGCGACCTCGCGGGTCGAACCCCCACCGATCACCCGGTGATCGCGCAGCCGCGCGCGCCGGGCCTGCTAGAGTGCCGGACCCGGCGCTCGTCGAGCGTCGGTAGCCTCCGATGAGCCCCGCCCGCGCCCGAGTCCTCGCCCAGCGCTACGTCGACTGGGTCGTGCGTCGTCGCCTGCTGATCTTCGCGGCGACCACGGCGATCTTCGCGACCGCGGTCTACCTGATCGCGTTCCACCTGCCGCTCAAGGCCGACCTCGCCAACCTGCTGCCGCCGGACGCGCCGTCGGTCCGCGATCTCAAGCGGCTCGAGGAGCGGGTCTCGGCCCAGGACACGGCGCTGATGCTGGTCAAGGCGCCGGACGCCGCGACCCGCGCGGCCGCGACCGCCGATCTCGCCGCGCGGCTGCGCGCGCTGCCGCCGACCCTGGTGAACCGGGTCGAGACCGACGACGCCGTGAGCCGGGCGTACCTGCGCGCCCACCGCCACCTGTTCGTCCCGCTCGCCGATCTCGAACGCGCGCGCACCGCGCTGACCGAGCGGATCAAGGCCGCGAAGCTCGAGGCCAACCCGCTCTACATCGACGTCGACGAGGACGACTCCAAGGCGGCCGCCGACAAGGCCAAGGCCGACCTCGACGACCTCGACAAGCGCCGCAAGGACGCGCTGGCCGCGCTCGACAAGTCGAGCTTCGTGTCGGCCGACGGGACGATCAGCCTGCTGATCGTGCGCACCGCGTTCTCCAAGACCGACGCCGACGAGGGCCGCAAGCTGGTGGCGTCGTTGCGCGAGCTCGGCGACGCGGTCACGGCCGCGCACCCGGGCGTCGAGGTCGGGATGTGCGGCGGCGTGGTCTCGGCGGTCGCCGAGCACGACGCGCTTATCCACGGCATGCTGTGGTCGAGCCTGGTCACCGCGTTCCTGGTCGGCCTGGTCCTGGTCCTGTACTTCCGCAGCATCATGCTGCTGGTGCTGCTGGGCGTCACGCTCATCGCCGGCACCACCGTCGCGTTCGGCGCGGCGGCGATCGCGGTCGGCCACCTCAACGCCGCGACCGCGTTCCTCGGCGCGATCATCGCCGGCAACGGCGTCAACTACGGCATCCTGCTCATCGGCCGCTACCTCGAGGAGCGGCGGCGCCACGACGACCGCACCGCGATGGCGGCGGCGATCGACGGCACGCTGCGGCCGACGCTGGTCGCGTCGCTCGGCGCCTCGATCGCCTATGGCTCGCTCGCGGCGACCAGCTTCCGCGGCTTCGCCGACTTCGCGATCATCGGCGCGATCGGCATGCTCCTGTGCTGGGTCGCGACGCTGGTCGTGCTGCCGCCGATGGTGCTCGCGCTGCACCGCGCGCCGCGCTCCGATCGGCCGTCGCGGCTCGGGACCGCGCTCGCCACGCTGCTCGGCTTCCGTCGCCCGGCGGTGGTCGCGCTCGCGACTGCGGCGCTGGCGATCGGCGCGGGCGTCGTGGCTTACGGCTACATCTCGTCGGACCCGTTCGAGTACGACATCAAGAAGCTGCGCAGCGATGGCGCCGAGGCGCGCGTCGCCGACGGCTGGCTGCAGCTGTCCGACAAGACTTTCGGCCGCGGCATCGCCGGCCAGACCTACGTCGCCGCCGACTCGATCGAGCAGGTGCCGCTGATCGTGGCGGCGCTGCGCAAGGTCGACGAGGGCGTGGCCGAGGAGCACCGCACGATCGGCACGATCCGCTCGTACCTCGATGTCGTGCCGCCGGATCAGGACCAGAAGCTGGCGATCCTCGCCGACATCCGCGCGCTGCTCGACGATCCGGCGCTCGAGGAGTTGACCGCCGACGAGCGCGCGCGCATCGACGAGCTGCGCCCGCCCGACGGCCTGACCGCGACGACGCTCGCGACCCTGCCCGAGGAGATCGCCGTCAAGCTGCGCGAGCGGGATGGCCGCGTCGGCAACCTGATCGGCGTGCGCCCCGATCGCCACCTCAACGAGTGGAACGGCCACGATCTGATCCGCTTCGCGACCGCGGTGCGCACGATCCAGCTCTCCGACGGCGAGACCATCACGACCTCGGGGCCCGACATGATCTTCGCCGACATCGTCGGGGCGATCCGCGCCGACGGCGGCATCGTCACGCTGATCGCCTCGATCGGCCTGATCCTGATGGTGCTGCTCATCGTCGGTCGCAACCTGCGCGCGTTCGCGGTGCTGACCGCGACGGCGCTCGGCTCGCTCGGCCTGGTCGCGGTCTGCGATCTCGCCGGCATCAAGGTCAACTTCCTCGACTTCGTCGCGCTGCCGATCACCCTCGGCCTCGGCGTCGACTACGCGATCAACATGGCGCACCGCCACGACCACGGTGAGGACCGCAGCGCGCGCGCCACGCTCATGTCATCGGGCTCGGCGGTGTTCGTGTGCTCGCTGACCACGATCATCGGCTACGGCTCGCTGCTGGTCTCCGACAACCTGGCCATCCGCGGCTTCGGCGTCGCCTCGCTCATCGGCGAGGTCATGTGCCTCTCGACCGCGCTGATCGTCGTGCCGGCGATCCTGTCGCTCGGCCACCGCCGGCAGGACCGCCGGCGCGCCACCACCGGTGGCGATGCGGACGACGCGCCGGACGTCGACGGCGCCGCGACGGCGGTCGCGCGGCGCGCAGCGCGCTGACTACGGCGCGGTGGCGATCGGCCAGACCTGCCAGGCCACGCCGCCGTGGCCATCGCGGACCACGACCGCGAGCTCGCCGGCCTGGGGATCGTCGGGCTCGACCCGCAGGACCGCGTCGGGCAGATCGTCGTCGTGGAGGGTGCCGCAGGACGACAGCCACGCGACCTCCCAGGTCGGATCGACCGCGATCGCCAGCGCGACGTCGGTCGCGGCCGGCACGGTGATCGGCTCCTCGCCGAGCGCGGCGCCCTCGAGCGTCGGCGTCGGCATCGCGGGGTTGCCGCCGGTGTCACCGAGGTAGATCGTCTTGGTCGCGACCTTGGCGTCGGCGCCGAAGGTGGTGATCAACCGCAGCGGCACCGGCGCGTCGGCCGCGAGGCCTCGCGCCGCGCGGACCTGCGCGAGCGTGGCGAGGTCGGGGGCGAGCACGGTGCCGTCGGCCTGGATCGTCGACCCGAGCATCCCGTCGTCGGTGCGCACCTCGACCGGCGCGTCGACCGAGGTCGGCGCGCCGGCGTGCGCGACCAGCGCATCGAGCGTGGCGCGCGCGCCGCTCGCGAGGTGGGGCGGGCTCGCGCGCACCGCCACGACGTGGTCGTGATCGAGTTGCCAGCGCGGATCGCTGTCGCCGACACACGCACCGAGGACGAGGAGGCTGACGATCGCGAACTTCATAGCTGCCCCCGCAGGCCGATCGACGGGATGATCGGCAAGGACGTGAACTCGAGCTTCTCGGAGTAGTCGTAGCTGTACGCGTATCCGGCGACGCTCTGGTTCAGGTAGACGTTCTGGACATCGAGGAAGCCGGTCAGCGTGACCGCGCCCCACTGCCAGGTGCGATCGATCCGCAGATCGAGCTGGTGGTGCATCGGCGCACGATCGGAGTTGGTGGCGCCGTAGATCGGGTCGTAGGTGTTGGCGTCGCTGTCGAAGGTCGCGCCGATCACCGGCGTCGAGGGCTTGCCGGAGTACAGCTGGAACCGCCCGCCGAGCGTCCACTTGCCGTGCTTCCAGCTCGCCGCCGCGTTGATGCTCACCGGCTGGTCGTAGTCGAACAGCCGCTCGGCCGCGCCCGGGTAGTCGACGCGGGTCGAGCGCGAGAACGAACCCGACAGCCAGACGAACCAGGGCGCCGCGCGATACGTGCCGAGCAGCTCGGCGCCGTAGCTCGCGCCCGTGCCCCAGTTGCCGAGCGTGCCCATCGCGTCGCGCGTGATCAGCCGCGCGCGATCGGTGTAGTAGATCGAGCCCTGCAGCCGCAGCGGCGCGCTGGGCTGGTACTCGACGCCCGCGATGAGCTGGGTCGCGCGCTCGAAGCCGAGGTCGTCGTGCAGATACTCCTCCTGGTTCTCGGGGGGCCGGGCGTAGGCGCCCGCGGAGAACCGGACGACCGTGTGCGGCGTGGCGTTGATCCGCAGCTCGCCGCGCGGCTGGACCGCGACCGCTCGGTTGCGCTGGAGCTCGTCGACGCGGACGCCGCCGCTCACGTGGAGATCCTTCGACAGCCCGGCGGTGACCGTGCCCCACTGCGCGAAGTCGGGCGACCAGACCTTGCCGGTGAACCGGGTGTCGGTGTCGTCGGCGAAGCCATCGGGTCCGCCCATCGTGCCTCCCGGATCGCCCTCGCGCGGCTGCTGGGGCAGCGCGAGCTCGAGGCCGGCGCGCCCGACCGCGGCCTCGCCGCCGAGGCGCAGGGTGAGATCGTTCAGGCCCGCGGTCGCCCGGGTCGTGCGGGACAGCTCGGCGCGCGTGGTCCAGGTGTCGGGCGTGACCTTCAGGTACTGATCGGCGCCGATCTCGACGTCGATCTCCTGCAGCAACCCCGAGGTCGCCAGCGTCGCCAGCCACGGCCCATCGTGCCAGCGCGCGGCCGCGGTCGCGCGCAGGAAGCGCGTGCGGCTGTAGAACCGCTTGTCGGGGTTCTCGGCCTTGTCGCTGTACAGCTCGAGCAGATCATCGGAGCCGATCGACGACAGCGACAGATCCCAGTGCGGCGTCAGCGCGTGATCGATCCGGACCTGCTCGTCGTAGTAGCGCGGGACGGTCGTGAGCGACAGATCGAGGGACGCGGGTAGCACGTAGGGCAGCACCAGATCGATCGTCGAGCGGCGAAACGCGACCATGTAGCGGGTCTTCGCGCCGAGCGCGCCCTGGGCCAGCACGCCGCCATCGATCACCGAGACCTCGGCCTGCGCGCTGCGATGCCCGGCGCCGGCGCGCGTCGTCAGCGACACGATGCCCGAGGCGGCGTGGCCGTAGGCGACGTCGAAGCCGCCGGGGACGTAGTCGAGGGTGTCGATCGCCTCGGTCGGCAGCACCGCGCGAAAGCCGAGCGAGTGGTAGAGCAGCGGTACCTCGAAGCCATCGATCAAGATCTTCGAGTCCTCGGGCGACGAGCCGCGGATGACGATGCCGCCGAAGCCCGTCGGGGCCTGGGTGTTGACCACGCCCGGCATGATCGTGAGCGAGCGGACCAGATCGCCGCCGGTGCCGGGGATGCGCGCGAGCTCGGTGCGATCGAGGCTGGCGGCGCCGGCGGCGACCACCGGCGCCTGGCCGTCGACCTGCACGACCTCGGTGGTCTCGCCGACCGTGAGGAGCACGAGGTCGTCGAGGGCCGGGCCGGTGACGCCGGCGAGGCCGGTCTCGTAGCCGGGCGCGTCGATGACCAGCATCGCGCCGAGCGGCGCGGTGATGGTGAAGCGCCCGGCGCGATCGGTGATCGCGGTCGCGGTCGCGCCCTCGAGGGCGACCGTCGCGCCACGCACCGGCTTGCCGCGGGCGTCGACCACGCGGCCGGTCGCGGCGACGGCATCGCCCATGGGGAGCGGCGCGGTGACGCCATCGTCGGGGGCCGGCTGGGCGCGCGCGCGCGGCGCGGCGAACACCAGCACGAACACCGAGGCGAGGATGCTGGACTGCTTCATGCGACTCCGGGCAGGCGCGGGCTACTCATGCCGCAGCGCCTCGATGGGGTTCTTGCGCGAGGCCTTGCGCGCCGGGACGTAGCCGAACACCAGGCCGATCGCGGTCGAGAAGCCGAGCGCGAGCGCGATGGTCGTCGGCAGGATCACGAACGGCAGCGCGAAGGCCCGCGCGACCAGGTAGGACACGCCGACCCCGAGCCCCAGGCCCATCGCGCCGCCGACGGTCGACAGCACCGCCGCCTCGATGAGGAACTGCATCAGCACCTCGCGGGCCAGTGCGCCGATCGCCAGCCGGATGCCGATCTCGCGGGTCCGCTCGGTGACCGAGACCAGCAAGATGTTCATGATCCCGATGCCGCCGACGAGCAGCGAGACCGCGGCGATCGCGCCGAGCAGCGCGGTCAGGATGCCGGTGATCTGGCCGAGCGCGCGGGTGATCTCCGCCATGTCCTGGACGGTGAAGTCGCTGGCCTGATCGGGCTCGATCCGGCGCCGCTCGCGCATCAGCTCGGTGATCTGCGCCTTCGCCCGCTGGGTCGCGTGCGCGCTGGCGGCGCTGATGTAGATCGCGTCGAGATCGGTCGTGCCGGCGATGCGGCGCTGGACCGCCGCCAGCGGCATCAGCACGAAGTCGTCCTGATCGGGGCCGAACGAGGCCGCCCCTTTCGACGCGATCGCGCCGATCACGGTGCACGCGACGTGGCCGACGCGCACCGAGGCGCCCACCGGATCCTGGGTGCGGAACAGCTCGCGGCGGACGCTCGCGCCGAGCAGGCACACCGGCGTGCCCGCGACCAGCTCGGCGTCGCTGAACGCGCGGCCGGTCGCGAGCGTGTAGCTCCGCACGACGAGGTAGTCGTTGGTCGTGCCGGTGACGGTGGTGTTCCAGTTCCGGTCGCCCGTGACCACGAGCGCGGCGCGCGACAGCACCGGCGCGACCGTGCGCGCCGCCGGCACCTCGCGCGCGATCGCGCGGGCATCGTCGGGCGTGAGCAGCGCGGCGCTGACCGAGGTCGTGCCCTTGCGCTCGGCGCCCGGGTAGACCATGAGCAGGTTGTTGCCGAGGCCCGCGACCTCGGCGGTGATCCGCGCCGAGGCCATCGTGCCGATCGTGACCAGCGCGATCACCGCCGCGACGCCGATGACGATCCCGAGCGCGGTCAGGATCGAGCGCATCGTGTTGCGGCGGATCTCGCGCTGCGCGAGCGCCAGCGTGTCCCAGATCCTCATGGCGCGAGCCCCGGGGCCGCGATCCGCTCGACCACGCCGTCCTTGAAGTGCACGACCCGGTCGGCGTACGCGGCCATCTCCGGCTCGTGCGTGACCATCACGATCGTGATGCCGCGGTCGCGGCACAGGGCGACGAGCAGCGCCATGATCTCGCCCTTGCGCGCGGTGTCGAGGTTGCCGGTCGGCTCGTCGGCGAGCAGCATCGACGGCGCGGACACGATCGCGCGGGCGATCGCGACGCGCTGCTGC
>JAIOQA010000041.1 GCA_021413675.1 Deltaproteobacteria bacterium
CGGTCAGGATGTCGATGCGGTCGAGGCCGAGGCGCTGGATGCTGTCCTCGTAGGAGCGCATCGCGCCGTCGGCGGCGAGGACGCCTGGCGCGAGGTGCTGGCCACCGGCGAGCTCGCTGCCCGGCGCTGGATCGCGGTCGCCGACGGGCGCGTGGCGCTGGCTCGCGCGGTCGCGCGCTTCCTCGACGGCGCCGCCCCCGAGCACGTCGGGATCGTCGGTGACGATCCGGCGCCCGAGCGGCTGCGCGGCGCGCACCTCGCCGCGCTCGGCGACGCGCCAACCACCACGGTCGCCGCGATGATCGACTCCCTCGCCGCGCGCCTCGGCCGCGTCGCGGTCGCCACGCCCGGCGCGGATCTCGCGGCCGCGCTGATCGAGGCCGACCTCGCGCGCGCGATCCTCGTCATCCCGCCGCGCACCGCGCGCGCCGCGGCGCTCGCCGCGTGGGCGCACACGGGTGCCGGCGTCATCCTGTGGCCCGGCGCGGTGCCGCTGGTGCTAGCCGCCCTGCCCCGCTGGACCTGATCCCGTCGCGCATGCGACCCGCCCACCTCCTCGCCCTGCTCTCGCTCGCGGCCTGCTCGAAGATGGCCGCGCCGCCCGCGGGATCGGGGAGCGCCGCGCCGCCCGCGGGCTCCGGCTCCGGAACCGCCGCGGCCCCCGCGCCCGACGCGCCGCCGCCGAACCTGCCGCCGGGGCTCGGCGCCGATGGCGCGGCCGTCGCGCTGCCACCCGCCGCGACCGGACCGACGGTCATCGCGCCGCGCAAGTTCCGGCACTCGTCGGTGCGCGGCGACTTCCGGATCTACACGATCCCGGCCGGCCTGCTGGTGTCGTGGCACAGCAAGCTGTCGGCGCGCACCGTCGATGGCGCGCCGCTGTGGCAGCACGACAACCTCGGGCGCGCGGTGGCGATCAGCCCCGATGGCGCGCGCGTGGTCGCGAACAACGACGACGGCGATCTGCTGATCCTCGACACCAAGACCGGCGCGACGATCGGCGCGGGCCAGAAGCTCGGCGGGCGCGGCGACGACGCGCACCCCGACGTCTACATCTCCGCGTTCGCCTGGACCCTCGATGGCAAGGAGATCGTCGCGGTCGACACCAAGCACGTGTACCTGCTGCACGCCGATGGCACCGCCGATCGCGAGCTGCCGGTGTGCCCGGGCGGCGATTGCTTCTTCACCACCGCCATCGCGCTCTCGAACGACGAGCTCTTGCTCAACGAGGCCAACAACAGCGAGAAGGGCCTGGTGCGGGTCGCGCTCAAGGACGGCGCGATCGGCGCGACCGCGCCGTTCCAGGGCGCCGACCTCGATCTCTCCGCCGATCGCGCCGCGATCCTCGCCGATGGCAGCGCGCAGCTCGCCCGCTTCGACGCCGCCACGCTCGGCAAGCGCTGGGAGGTCGCGGTGCCGGGCGCGCCCGGGGTGGCGTTCGCGGCGTCGGCGACGGGCGCGAGCGAGCAGTGGAAGTCGATGCCCAAGCAGAGCCCCGACGGCACGTTCGTCGCGGTCAACGACCACGCCGGGCGCCTGTGGTTGCTCGACGCCGCGGATGGCACTCCGAAGCTCGTCTATCCCGAGGACGTCGCGAACTTCGTCGAGGACGTGGCCTGGCTCGACAACCGCACGCTCGTCACGATCGACAACGACGGCCGCGTGCGGCGCATCGCCGGCACGCCGGCCAAGGTCGTGTGGTCGCAGGACGACGCCCCCGAACCGGCGCAGTGGGACGAGCCCTGACCGATCGGCTCGTCGCGCACGTGATCATCAGACCGTGCCTCCGATCGAGGCCGCAGGCCGAGTGAACGGCGCGACACGGGCGCGCCCGGCCGGGATTGCAGGCGCCCAGCGCTTGGCCGAAAGCGGGGGGAGGCTCGACGGGGCTTGCCCCCGTCGAGGGGAACGGCACGTAACGGCACGTTCCCTTACGATCGACTGATTCGCGGCAGCCCGAAGGGCTCAGCCGCGAATCAGAAAGCGAATCAGAACTGGTTCCACAGCCACTGGTTCGTGATCTCGTGGTGGAACTGGACCTCGTTGGTCTTCACGCGGGCGCCGAGCGCGCGCGGGCAGCGATCGGCCGACGCGTGCTTGAGCTCGGCGAACTTGGCGTGGACCGACTCGCCGTAGAGCTTCTTGCTGAAGTCGCTGTCGCGGAACAGTTGGATCGCGTCGTAGATGTTGTCGGGCAGGAAGCGGGTCTTGTCCGCGTCCTCGTCCTTGCCCTTCGGTCCCTCGAGGCCGGTGCGCAGGATCGTGTAGACGCTCATGTACGGGTTCGCGTCGGGCGCGACCGAGCGGACCTCGATGCGCGCCGAGCGCTCGTTGCCGAGCGGGATGCGGACCATCGAGCCGCGATCGATCGCCGAGGCCTTGATCTGGTTGGGCGCCTCGAAGTGCGGATCGAGCCGGCGGTACGAGTTCACCGACGCGTTGAGCGCGAGGCAGATGTCGGGCGCCGACGCCAGCACCCGGCCGATGAAGTCCCAGCCGACCTTGGCCAGCCCGTCCTTGCCCTTCTTGTCGTGGAAGATGTTCACGCCCTTCTTCGCGATCGACAGGTTGGTGTGCATACCGTTGCCGTTCACGCCCGCCATCGGCTTGGGCAGGAACGACGCGGTCATGTCCATCTGGCTCGCGACCTGGCGGGCCAGCAGCTTGTAGAGCTGGACCTCGTCGGCGGCGACCATCGCGTCGGCGTACTTGAAGTTCATCTCGAACTGCGACGGCGCCACCTCGGGGTGGTCCTTCTCGTTCTCGAAGCCCATCGCGCGCTGCGCCTCGGCCGAGCGGTCGATGAACTGGCGGAGCGCGTCGCCCGGCAGCGTGTGGTAGTAGCCGCCGGTCGACGGGAACTCGAAGAGGCCGGTCTCGTGGTAGTGGCGCTCGGCGTCCTTGCCCTTGAACAGGAAGCCCTCGATCTCGTGCGCCACGTTGCAGACGGTGCCGTCCTTGTTGAACAGCCCGTCGGTGAACGACTTGAGCCGGCCGCGCAGGTCGGCGACGTACGGCGAGCCGTCCTTCTCGAGGACCTCGCCGAACACGATCACCTTGCCGGGCCCGAACACGTCCGACGGCAGCCAGTAGAACGCCGACCAGTCGATGCCGAGGCGGAGGTCCGACTCCTGCTGCGCCGAGAACCCGCGAATCGAGCTGCCGTCGAACGTGAGGTTGTCGGCCGAGCCGAGCAGGAACTTCTTGTCGTAGTCGAGCATGTGCAGCCGACCCTCGAGGTCGGTGAAGCACACGGTCACGGCCTTGATCCGCTTCTCGTCGGTCAGGTACTTCGTGCGCTGCTCGCGGATCTTGTCGATCTTGACGCGGTTCAGGCGCTGGCGCTTGGCCTCGAGGTTGAGCTCCTCGAGCTCGTCGTAGGGCAGCTCGAGGAAGGAGCGGAGCGAGGGAGCACTGGCACGAACGGGACGATCCACGGCGGTCTTCCTGGATGGGGTTGGACGCGAGCGATCGCTAGTCAACCGTCGACGCCGCGCCGTGAGAAGGCGCCGCGCCAGGTTTGTGCGAGCGCGATCGTCGCGGGAGTGATGAAACCGCGACGAAACATGCGCGAAACCGCGCGGCCGCCGCGTCGACGTATACTGGCGGTTCGCGCCCGCGCGTCTACCGCCGGCCGTCGCGCACCGCTTCGATCCAGCCCAGGCCGAAGCGGGTGTCGGGCTCGAGGTAGTGGCCCTCGCTCCACTCGTTGAGCGACGCGACGAACACGAGCTGCTCGTCCGCGGATCGGCCGCTGGCGCGCGCGTACGCGACCGCGCGCGCGACCGCCGCGCGGAACAGATCCGGATGCTCGCCGGTGACCACCGGCCACCACGGATACTTGTCGGGTCGCGCCGGTCCGAAGTCGGCGCCGCGCGGCGACGCGTCCCAGCCCGGCGCCACCGCCGGGTGATACGGCAGGTCGGCGCGCGCCGCGATCGCCGGCCACTCCGCCGCGCGGAGGTCCATGCGCGCCGCGTAGTCCTGCAGGAACTCGCCCTTCCAGTCGGGCAACAGCACGTAGTTGGTGACCGCGTCGAAGCCGAGGTCGGCCACGCTGCCGATCAGCGCGGCGTTGGGCTCGATCGCCGCGAGGTAAAGATCCGGCAGGCCCATCGATCGCAGCATCGCGCGCGCGCCGGCGATCGCCGCGCGCGTGCCCTCGGCGCCGAGCTCCTTCATGAAGAACGTCGAGTCGAAGATCGCGAAGTACGCGCGCCCGTCGACGCGCAGGTAGTTCGCGCGCGCGAAGTAGCGCTCGGCGAGGTAGCGGACGAGCGCCACGAAGTCGTCGACGTCCGAGGGCACGAGCCGATCGTCCTCGATGACCGGCACGTCGGTGCGCCGCACCGGCAGCACGCGGCGCGGCATCCGGTTGGCCCACATCAGCGCGAACGGGAACTGCTGCCCTTCCGGAGAGCCGAGGTAGCCGTGATCGAGCGCGTCCTGGAACACCCGCTTGCCGCGGCACCAGAAGAACCCATAGACCAGCCCGTCGATGCCGTGATCACGGCACAGGGCCACGCGCCGGCCGACCGCGACCGGATCGCGATCGTCGTAGCGGCCCCACAGCGGCAGCCGCGGCTGGACGTGTCCATCGAACCGCGGCGAGCTGTCGTAGACCAGGTCCCACTCGGTGAAGCCGGGGTAGAACGACGCGTCGCGCTCCGGGGTCGGGTGCCAGCCCGGATAGACGTAGGCGAGGACGCGCACGCCCCGGACCCTAGCGGATCACTGCGTGGCGAGGTTGGCGCGCCGGCCGCGCAGCACGAACTTCTGGACCTTGCCGGTGGCGGTCTTGGGCAGCTCGGGGATGACGTGGAAGCCCTGCGGGCACTTGAAGTGCGCGAGCCGCGCGCGGGTGAACAGCCGCAGCTCGTCGTCGGCGATCGAGGCGCCGGCGCGCAGCACGACGAACGCGTGCGGCGCCTCGCCCCACTTCTCGTGCGGCATGCCGACCACCGCGACCTCCTGGACCGCCGGGTGCGTGAGCAGCACGCTCTCGATCTCGATCGACGAGATGTTCTCGCCGCCGCTGATGATCACGTCCTTCAGGCGGTCGCGGATCTCGACGTAGCCATCGGGGTGCACGACCGCGGCGTCGCCCGAGTGGAACCAGCCGCCGCGGAACGCGAGCTCGGTCGCGGCGGGGTCGGCGTAGTAGCCGGCCATGACCACGTTGCCGCGGGCCACGATCTCGCCCGCGGTCTGGCCGTCGTGCGGCACCTCGTGGCCATCGTCGTCGACGACGCGGACCTCGCCCGAGGTCACCAGCTCCACGCCCTGGCGCGCCTTGATCGTGGCGCGCGCGTCGGCGTCGAGCGCCGCGTGCTCGGGCCGCGGCTCACAGATCGTGATGAACGGCGCGGTCTCGGTCAGGCCGTACATCTGCGTGACCTCCCAGCCCAGGTCGCCCTCGACGCGATGGATCGTGGCCGCGGCGGGCGGCGCGCCCGCGGTCAGGACCCGCACGCCGCGCGGCGCCTTGGCGCGCAACGCATCGGGCGCGTGCGCCAGGCCGATCAGCACCGTCGGCGCAGCGCACAGGATCGAGACGTGCTCGCGGGCGATGATCGGGAACACGTGCGCCGGATCGACCTTGGGCAGGCACACGTGCGTGCCGCCGGCCGCGGTGACCGTCCACACGAACGTCCAGCCGTTGGCGTGGAACATCGGCAGCGTCCACAGGTACCGGTCCGCCGGCGTCATGTGGATGTGCACCAGCGTGCCGACCGAGTTCAGGTAGGCGTTGCGGTGCGTGATCATCACGCCCTTGGGACGCGCGGTCGTGCCGCTCGTGTAGTTGATCGACAGCAGATCCGACTCGGCGATCGTCGGCTTCGCGATGGTGATGGCGGTGCCCGGCGGGCCCGCGCTCGCGAGCTCGTCCTCGTAGGCCCGCCAGCCCGCCGGCGCCGGGCCGTCGAGGGCGACGAACGCGGTGACGTTCGGGACCTGCGCGCGGATGCCCTCGACCGTCGCGACGTAGTCCGCGGTCGCGCAGACGATCGTCGCGCCCGAGTGCTGGATGATGTAGGCGAAGTCGTCGCCGGTGAGCCGGTAGTTGATCGGCACCAGCACCGCGCCGAGCTGCGGCACCGCGTAGAACGACTCCAGCATCGCGTGGGTGTTGGGCGCGATGTACGCGACCCGATCGCCGGCCTTCGTGCCGAGCCGCGTCAACGCCGCGGACCAGCGATCGCAGCGGTCGAAGAACTGCGCGTAGGTGTAGCGATGCTCGCCATCGACGACGGCAAGGCGATCCGGAAACAGCCGCCGGCTGCGGCGCATGAACTCGAGCGGGGTGAGCGCGATCTCCATCGGACCCTCCGTGCGCCGGGGCGAAGCGGCGTCAGCGGGACGATGGCACCGTTGCCACCGCGGCGCGAGCCCGGCCCGCGAGACAAACCGTCGCGAGCGCCGCGGGGACCGCGGTCGTCACGATCGTGGCCAGCGGCCCCAGTGAGGCGCGGATGCGCCGCGCGCGAACCAACGTTCCCCGCGCCAACCCCGCGACATGCGCCGGGTCTTCGATCTCGACCGGGCGATCGCGTGTGCCCGGACGCAGGCAACACGCTTGCATTGGTGGGTAACCATGGCTCGCGATCTCGCACCGGCGCGCTGGCTCATCGTCGCCGCGCTCGCGCTCGTCGCCGCACCTGCCGCGGCCCGGATCTCGTCCGAGACACCAGCTCCCGAGTCCCTCTCCGCCCCCCGCGAGCTCGCGCGCCTCGACGCCGCCGCCGAGGCCGGCGAGCACTGGCGGATCACCACGCCGCATGGCCCGGTCCACATCTGGCGGCCCGCCGGCTACGACGAGGCGACCGCGGCGATCGTGGTCTACGTCCACGGCTACTTCCACGACGTCGACACCACGTGGACCGAGCACCGCCTGCCCCAGCAGTTCGCGCGCGCCGGCATCAACGCGCTGTTCATCGCGTGCGAGGCCCCGACCACCGAGTTCGAGCCCGTGCGCTGGCTCTCGCTCGGCGATCTGCTCATGACCGTGCGCCGCCGCACCGGCGTCGTCCTGCCCGACGGGCCGGTGGTCGCCGTCGCCCACTCCGGCGGCTTTCGCACCCTCGAGTGGTGGCTGCCCAACCGCGGCCTCGACACCATCGTCCTGGTCGACGCCGCCTACGGCGACGTCCGCCTGTTCTGGCGCTGGGTCCGCGCCTCCCGCCGGCACCGCCTGATCGATGTCGGCGACGACACCCGCCAGGCCACCGACTGGCTCCACCGCTGGCTCCCCGAGACCGTCACCGTCGACGACTTCGCCGCCGGCGCCGCCAGCGCGCTACCCGCCGATGCCCAGCAGGCGCGCATCGTCTACGCCCGCTCGACCGTCGGACACATGGCCCTCGTCACCGGCGGCGTCGCCCTGCCCCTCCTCCTGCGCGCGCTCTGGGTCGACCCGCTGCCCGACGTCCGCTGGTCGCCGCTCGCGCCCCTGCCCCCGCGCGAGCCGCTCGCGCCCGCCGCGCCGATCGCCGTCTCCGCGTCGTAGGCCGCGCGCTCACCCGCGATCGCGGATCGCGTATAGTCGACCGCGGAAGCGCGTCTCGGACTGGTGCCGGGCTCGGCCTTCAAAGCCGGTGGTGCCCCGCGCGAGCGACGGCACGGTGGGTTCGATTCCCATGCGCTTCCGTATGCTCCCGGCACCGCACGGCGCCATCAAACCCACATCGCCAGGCGCACGAGCTGCGCCATGCTGCGCGGCATGCAGTACCGCGTCCTCGCCTTCCTCCTGCTCGCACCACTCGTAGCCTGCGGTGACAATGCCGCCGCACCGGGCACCACGCCCGACGCGGGGCTCCCCTCGAGCGATGCCTCGGCCGACGCGGCGCCGGGCGACCCGGCGACCGGGACGTGGCGCGGGGATTTCGGGTTGCCGGGCGTGAACGGCGACGGCTCGCGCGTCGAGGCGATCGCGCTCGCGGGGAACGGCGACGTGTACGTCGGCGGCATCTTCTCGGTGGCCGCGGGGGTCGCGGCGCAGAACATCGCGGTCTGGAATCGCACCGAGTGGGCGCCGGTCGGCGCGGGGCTCGACGGCTGGGTCCACGCGCTGCGCTTCGACGGCGCGGGCCACCTGTGGGCGGGCGTGCAGCACACCAGCGACGGGACCGGCGCGGTCGCGACCTGGGACGGCGCGGCGTGGACCGAGGCGGCCACCGACGGCGCGGTGCTCGACCTCGCGGTCGTCGACGCCACGATCGTCGCGGTCGGGCGCTTCACGACGATCGATGGCGTGGCCGCGCAGAACGTCGCGGTCCACGACGCGACCGGCTGGCATGCGGTCGGCGATGGCACGGTGAACGGCGAGATCACCGCGGTCGCCGCCAACGGCGATAGCTTCTGCGTCGCCGGCGCGTTCGACACGATCGGCGGCGTGCCGGCGGAGAACGTGGCGTGCCGCTTTGGCGCCGCGTGGGTGGCGTGGGGCAAGGGCCTGCCCGGCGGCGTCTCGGTGCTCGCGCGCACGACGGGCGGCACCTGGTACGCCGGCGGGACGCTGACGTTCATCACGGATCCGAAGACGGGTGCGTACGCCGCCGGGATCGCGCGGCTCGAGGGCTCGACCTGGGTGCCGCTCGACGGCGGCATCGATAACGGCTTCATCAACGAGGTGCGCGCGATCGCGTTCGATGGCGACGACGTGCTGGTCGGCGGGTGCTTCGGGACCGCGGGCGCGACGCAGCGCCCCGCGGCCTCGATCGCGCGGTGGTCGCCGATCAGCGGATGGAGCGAGCTCGCGGGCGGCGTCGCGAACGACGTGGGCGTGTTTCTTCCGGAGATCGAGGGCGGCAATGACTTCGCCGTGGATCCCGACGGCTCGATCTGGATCGGCGGGCTGTTCACGCGCGCCGGCGGCACGCCCGCGGTCAACATCGCGAACGCCACCGACAGCGCGGCACCGACCGCGCTCGTCGGCAGCCACGCGGTGCTCGGCGTGGGCGGCTTTGTCGATGGCCTCGCGGCGACGCCCGACGGTCACGTGATCGCCGGCGGCGGCTTCGCGTTCGCCGGCCAGACGCCGAGCGCGGGGATCGCGCGGTTCGAGGGCGCGGGCTGGGCCGATCTGGGCAACGGCCTCCGCGGCATCGTGCGCGACGTGCGCGTGCGCGCGGACGGCTCGGTGGCCGTCGCAGGACAGCTCGTGCTCGCGAACGAGGCGGTCGCGTTCGTGCAGTCGAGCGGCGCCGGGTGGACGCTGCCGGGCGGCGCGGTCCACGGCCAGGGCTTCGCGCTGCTCGAGGTCGACGGCGCGCTCTGGCTCGGCGGCGACCTGAGCGACAGCGGCGCGACGCCCCTGCACAACCTCGCGCGGCTCGACGGCACCACCTGGAGCGCGCAGGGCAACTTCGATGATCGCGTCAATGCGCTCGCGGTCCACGGCGGCGACGTCGTCGCGGGCGGCCTGTTCACGATGGTCGATGGCGCGTCGATCCCAGCGCTCGCGCAGCAGAGCGCGACCGGCTGGAGCGCGCTCGGCGCCGGCATCGACGGCAGCTTCCCGTACGTGCTCGCGCTCGCCGACTCTCCGACGCTCGGGCTCGTGGTCGGCGGACAGTTCGACGGCGCCGGCGGCGTGGCGGCGCCCGGCCTCGTGCGCTGGGACGGCGCGTGGCACGACGTCGGCGGCGGCATCACGTCGGACTTCGGCTTCGCCTCGGCGCTGCGCGCGTACGGCGGCGGCGTGTTCGTCGCGGGTGGCTTCGAGCAGGTCGGCACCGTGACCGCGCGGAACCTCGCGTGGTTCGACGGGACCGCGTGGCACGAGCTCGGCGGTGGCCTCGGCGATCTGGCCGAAGCGATGGTCGTCGTCGGGCACACGCTGTACGTCGGCGGCCCGTTCACCACGGCGGGCGGCGCGGCCGCGTCCGGCTTCGCGAGCTGGACGTTCGCCGACTGACCGCGGCGCCGGGGAGCGTGCGCCCTACTCCGCCGCGTGCGGCGCGTAGCTCTGCGACAGCACGCCGGCGCCGCTGTCGTTGGGGCTGCAGGTGAGCGTGACGTCGGCGGTCGCGGTCGTCCACGTCGCCATCAGGTTGTCGGCCTGGCTCGCGCCGAGGCGCGCGTCGAGCGTCGGGCGCAGCTCGTTCCAGCCCTTGCCGCAGTCGTCCATCGAGATGAAGCCGTCGGTCCACTCGATCTCGATCTTGCTGAGCCCCTGATCGCCGATCGTGAAGTGCGCGATCGCCTGGTGGCCCTCGATGGTGCCGAGGTAGACGACGCCGGCCGCGTCGGCGGTGCCACGCGGGTACTTCGCGATGACCGCGTCGGCGGTCGCGCCCCAGTCGAGCCCGGGCATGCCGGAGGTACCCACGGCCGGCATGTCGCCGCCCTCGGCGGGCGGCGTCGGTCCGGTGGCGACGGGCTTGCTCCCGCCACACGCCGCGAGGCCGAGGGCGGTTAGGATCGAGAGGCCGAGGCGAGCGTGGGTCGAGATCGTCATCGATCTCTCACGCTACGCGAAAACGCGCCGCGCGTGCGCCCCGGGGCACATCACCCGTGCGTCTGCGGCCCGCGGGTCAGTCGCACCAGATCGTGAATCCGCACTCGAACCACGACGGCGGGAAGAACGGCGGACGCGCGCCCGCGGTCTGGCGCAGCTGCTCGGGGGTGAGCACGGCGACGGCTTCCTTGGTGAGCGAGAGCTTCTTGATGGGCGCGGACTTCTTCATGGGGCACCTCGTGACGCGGATCGATGGACGACGCGCATGGCCGGGCATCGACCTGCGACATCTGTCCCCATAGACGCGCCGCCCGCGCGATGTGACGCGATCAGTACGCGGTGGCGCGGTGGACCACGAGGGTCGAGTCGGGCTGCGCGAGATCGCGGATGCCGATCAGCTCGGCGCGGCCGTCGCCATCGAGGTCGGCCGCCTCGAGGGCATCCACGCGATCATCGACGAGGGGTTCGGCCTCGAGCGCGAGGTGGCCCGCCGCCAGGCCCAGGCGCACCCGGCTGATCTGCGCATCGCCCGCGACCACCAGCTCCCGCGCGCCGTCGCCATCGACATCGCCCACCGCCACGGCGCGCGCGGCGACGCCGTCGAGGAAGCTCAGCTCGAGGTAGTGGCTGCTGTAGACGAACGCGCGCTCGGTCATGCCGACGATGTCGGGTCGACCGTCGCCGTCGAGGTCGGCGACGCGCAGCGCGGCGCGCGGCCCCGCGCTCCCCGGGCGGGCCGCCTCGCCCCACTGCCGGTCGGGCGCGAAGGTCACGGGCTGACCCGCGCGGCGGCGGGCGGTGCCGAGCTCGTACGGCAGGCCGGGCCCGCCGGCCTCGTAGAACAGATCGAGCTTGCCGTCGCCATCGAGATCGATCGGGGCGACGAACTGGAACGGCCACCCCGTCAGCAGCTCGCGCTCGGCGCTGGCCGGCAGCTCGGCGCGCAGCCCGCCGGTGCCGTCTTCGACCTCCGCGACCCGGATCGCGCCGGGGCCATCGTCGCCCGCGAGCAGCACGTCGCGCACGCCCTGCCGGTTGAGGTCGCCCATCCACACGTCGCGGAACGGCCGCTCGAGCGTCATGCGCTGACTGACGTGGACCGCCGTGTCGACGGTGAACGCCCAGATCTCGGGCCGGTGCGCCGAGAGCATGAGGACGTCGGGGGTGATCGTGTCGTGCACCGCGACCAGGCGATTCGACTGATCCGGGAAGTCGGCGCGCGCGTCGCTGGCGATCAGCCAGGCGTCGGTGAGCGCGACCATCTGGATGATCGCGCCGCCGTCGGGCTGACAGCCCGAGGTGACGAACAGGCTGGCGCCGGTCGTCGGGACCACGGCGCGCAGGCACCCGAGCGCGACGGTGGCCACCGGCGGCGGTGTCGTGGAATCGGGACCATCCGGGCCGAAGTACAGGCTGCAGCCCGCGAGCGCGAGCGCGGGGACGACGAGGACGCGCGCCATGGCGTCATCGTAGCGCGCGCGGCGCGGCCGGGCGGCGCAAATCCCGGCGACGCCGTTGCGCCGCCGCGAATGCGCCGTAGCCTGCCCGGAGTGTTCCGCTGGCTGACCGAGCGCCGCCGCCGCCGCATCCTGGAGCATCCGTTCCCGCTGCGCTGGGAGGCGTACCTGCAGGCCAACCTCGCGGCCTATCACCTGCTCGACGACGACGAGCGGCAGCGGCTGCGCGAGCTGACCCAGGTGTTCATCGCCGAGAAGCACTGGGAGGGCTGCGGCGGGCTCGCGCTCACCGACGAGATCAAGGTGACGATCGCGGGCCAGGCCTGCCTGCTCATCCTCGGTCGCTCCCACGATCTGTTCCGCGGCGTGGCCTCGATCCTGGTCTATCCGAGCGCGGTCGTGATGCCGCCGGCGCGGCCGCTGCACAACCAGATCGTCACCGCGCCGATCGGCGACCAGGTGGTGATCGGCGCGGCCCATCGCGGCGGCCCGATCGTGCTGGCGTGGGATGCGGTCCAGGCCGGCGGCCTCGACGCGCACGACGGCCGCAACGTCGTGCTGCACGAGCTGGCCCACGCGATCGACATGCTCGATCACCGCGCCGATGGCACGCCGCTGCTCGACGGCGCCGCGCAGCGCGCCGCGTGGGCTGAGGTGTGCTCGCAGGCGTACCTCGCGCTGCGCGCGCGGGTCGATCACGACGAGCCGAGCCTGTTGCGGGCCTACGGCGCGACCAGCGAGGCCGAGTTCTTCGCGGTCGCGACCGAGGTGTTCTTCGAGCAGCCCCACGAACTCGCGCGCGAGGAGCCGGCGCTCTACGCGCTGCTCGCGGGCTTCTACAACCTCGACCTCGCCGCGCGCGCGCGGCGCTGACCCGCGATCACGCGATCACGCGATCAACGTCGGCTTCGGCAGGCGCACCACCATCACGTCGCAGGGCGCGTCGCGCGCGACGTGCTCCGCGGTGCTGCCCAGCAGCAGGCGCTGCGCGCCGCGCCGCCCGTGGGTGCCCACGATCAGCAGCCCGACGCCGAGCGTCCGGGCGTGCGCCAGGATCGCAGCGCTCGGGGTCGCGACCTCGACCCGGAGTTCGGCATTGACCAGGCCCGCGAGCGCGGCGCCGCGCTCGAGATGCGCCATCGCCACCGCCTCGGTTTCGTCGATCCGCCGGGGCTGCAGCGACAGCACGTCCGACGGCGGCAGCGCCGACACCGGCTCGATGCAGTGCAACGCCGTGACCCGCCCGCCGGTGCGCACGGCCTCGGTGGCGGCCGCGCACAGCTCGGGCCACGTCGGATCGTCGAGGCCGGTCGCGACCAGGATGTCGGGGCTATCGACCGCGCCGCGCGAGAGCACGATCGGGCAGGTCGCGGCGCGCAGCACCGAGGTCGGGACGCTCGGCGCGAAGATGCGACCGAACAGGCCCTGGCGGTGCGCGGCGGGCCCCAGCACGAGCAGCGCGGCGTGGTGCTGCTCGGCGCACGCGAGGATCTGCTCCGCGGGATCCCCGACCCGCAGATCGATCACGGCCGCGCCATCGAGCGGCCACAGGCGCCGGACCCGATGCGCGAGGTCGCGCACGATCGCGACCCGATCCTGTCGCGTGTCGACCGCGACGCACAGCCGCAACGGCAACCCCCATCGACGGGCGCGGGCGCCCGCGCGGATCAGCACGTCGTCGAGCTCGTCGGACGCGACCGCGATGACGACGCAGCGCGATGCCGCGAGGGAAGGTGCCGCGTCGACCGAGCTCGGGCCCGGCGGGTTCGCACGGAGGATGGTGGTGATCACAGGCGATCGCTCAGCAGCAATCGTGCCGCGCCGCGGGCGGAGATCGCGCGTCGCCAGGGTGGCCGCCGCGCACGCGCTGCTGCGACGGCGACGACCGAAAAGCGAGCGTTTGGCCGCGCAGCGAGCGCGGGCGCACACCGCGCCATGACGAACACGCGAGATGACCGTGTGGCACGTCCGTCGCAGGGTCATCGATCATGCGTCCACACGTCTCGCCTCCCGTGATCGACGGTGTTCCACACGATGTCATCGGCTACCTCGCGATGGGCATCGTCGGCGTCGCGATGGTGATGTTCTGGGGTTACGTGGTCAGCGGCATCGAGCTGGCCTGCGTCCTGGGCGTCATGGTCGGTGGCTTCGCGATCATTCGCCTGTCTCACCGCGCACAGCGCGAACGGGTCGAGGAGGGCATCACCACCACGGATGAACGCGACGAAGGCAACTGAACGTGGGCGTGGGTGAGCGGATGCGCACGTTCCGCGCCGCACATGGTCTGATCGATCGGTGCCGCGGCGTACCTCGCGGTCGTCGCCCGACGCTGTGACCCCGAAAGGCGGGCTTCTCCGCCGAGGCGCGACGGGTCCGCGCGCGGCGTGATCGGCTGCACTCCCGTGCGGTCAGCCTGGAGAATTCGCGCGATGCGCGCGAACCGGCGCGGACCACCCCTTGCACTGAGGCGGGCATCATGGCCCCCAACCCCGCCCCCACGATGCGTACGTCGGTCCAGCTCCCCGTCGAGGATGACCGCGACGATCTCGACTGGACGCTCGCGCTCGCCGGTGGCGACGGCGTGCGCCTGCGCGGCGCCATCGCCGATCGCGCCGGCGCCGCGAACCCGGAGCCGTCCTGGCCGCTCGGGGCGCAGTCGGTGCTCGCGGACACGCTCGATCGCATGAACCAGCTCACGCCAGCGTCGAGGACGATGACGGTGATCGGCACCGCGCACAGCGCCTGGGCGATGCCGCAGCTCGACGGCCGCTCGGATCACGTGTTCTGTCAGCCCGGCGCGCGCGACACCGCGGTCGCGCTCTATGTAGCGCTCGCGATGATCGTGCGCTGGCACCCGAACGCGATCGTCACGATCGTCCCGATCGATCACCACGTCGCGCCGACGGCGCGCTACCTCGCGTCGGTGAAGGCCGCCTGCGCGATCGCCGCGCGGCACCGCGACGTCGTCGTGCTCCTCGGCGTGGAAGCGACCGCACCGGATCCGGAGCTGGGCTACATCCTGCCCGGCGACGCCCTCGCCGATGCCCACGCCGTGCACGAGGTCGCGGCGTTCGTCGCGCAGCCGAGCCCCGACGACGCGATCGCGCTGCAGCGCGCCGGCGCGCTGTGGAACACGCGGGTCGCCTGTGGCTCGGTCGCCGCGTTCTGGGAGCTCGGTCGCGCGGCGAACGCCGGCCTGCTCGACACCGTCGAGGCGCTCGTGCCGCTCATCGGCACCGAGGACGAGGACGACGCGATCGACTACATCTATCGCGCGCGTCCGCCGGTGAGCTTCGCGCGCGACATCTGCGAGCGCGCCACCGACCACGTGGTCGCGCTGTCGCTGACCGGCGTCGAGTGGATCGATCTCGGCAAGGCCGAGCGGACCGCCCGCGCGCGGCCGCAGCTGGCCTCGTGAACCCCGCTCGCGACGCCCTCATCGCTGGCCGGCATCTTGCGTAGCACGCGGAGCATGGGTACGGCCGCCACCACCAGTTCGCTCCTCGCTCCTTCCCCCCACGCCCACCGCATCCTGGTCTGCGTCGATCGGTCCCCGCTCGGCGACCGCTGCGTGCCGTTCGCGGTCTCCCTCGCGCGCGCGCTGCACAGCTCGCTCGTGCTGGTCCACGTGATGGCGCCGCGTCGAGACCACGCCGGCCTCCACACCGACGCGCTCGGCTGGGAGATCTCCCGGCAGGAGGCGCGCGCCGATCTCGAGCGACTGCAGCACGAGGCCGAGCTGGCGCTCGACGCCCCGGTCGAGATCCGCCTCGAGCAGGGCCACCCCGCCGAGCGCATCATCGCGCTCGCGCGCGAGCTGCACGCCGATCTCACCGTGATCGGGAGCCACGGCCAGGGCGGCGTCACCGCCTGGCACCTGGGCAGCACCGCGCACCAGGTCGTGACCGTCGCCGGCGGATCGGTGTTCGTGGCGCGCGCCTGCGCCACCGCGGTGCTCCCGCCGCGCCGGATCCTGGTGCCGCTCGACGGCTCGCAGCGGACCGAGAGCGTGCTGCCGACCGCCGCCCGGCTCGCCGAGACCTGCGGCGCCGAGCTGGTGCTGCTCCACGTGATCCAGGAGCCGATCCCGACGGCGGTGCTGCGCGACGCGGTCGACCTCGACCTCGCGCGCCGGCTCGCGGCGCATCTCGAGCTGAGCGCGACCGCGTACCTCGAGCGGCTGCGCGCCGGGCTGGTGCGCGACGGCGCGGTGATCCAGACGCGGATCGTGCGCCACGCGAGCCAGGGCCAGGCGATCCTCGCGGTGGCGCGCCACGATCACGCGGACCTGATCGTGGTCACCGCGCACGGCGCGGCCTGCGATCCGTCGCGGCCCTTCGGCACCGTGACCGAGGAGCTCTTGACCCACGCCGAGGTGCCGCTGCTGGTGCTCCAGGATCTCCCCGAGCACGAGCACCAGCTCCGCGCCCTCGCGCCCGCGCCGGCGCCGCCGCCGCGCGCGAGCCATCCGCC
>JAIOQA010000486.1 GCA_021413675.1 Deltaproteobacteria bacterium
GCGCGCGGGCCCGCGCGCCGCGGTGACGCCGAGCTCGCCGAGCTCGCGGCGCGCCTGGTCGAGCGCCGCCTCGAAGTCGCCGAGCATCCAGCGGTACACCGGGGCGAGCAGCGTCTCGTAGTGAAGCCTGGTGCGATCGTCGATCGACATGGGCAACCTCCGCGCCGGTGAGGCTCAGCGCTCGACCACGACCTCGAGGTACTCGGCGGGCACGATGAACGATCGCTTGCTCCGGTTGAACCGCTCCGCGAGCAGGACGATGTCGTTGGTGAGCGCGGCCTGGCCCTTCGCGTCGAGCTTGCCGAACGCCTGGAAGGTGGGGCCGTAGAACCGCCGGAAGACATCGATGAAGTGCGCGGCCGATTCGTAGCGGAACGTGTAGGTCGCGCGCGTGATCTGCATCGAGCGCACGCCACGAAAGAGGTCCGCGAGCCGCGCCTCGGTGCCCCAGCCGATCGGCGACGCGACCCCGGCGGGCGGCGGGACGTGCTTGCCCACGGTCCTGAGCAGGTGGCCGATGAAGCCGTCCGGCGTCCAGCTGGCGAGGCCGACCTTGCCGCCCGGGCGCACGACCCGGAGCAGCTCGGCCGCGGCGCGCTCCTGATCCGGCGCGAACATCACGCCGAACGTCGAGAGCGCCGCGTCGAAGTGGCCGTCGTTGAACGGCAGGTCCTCGGCGTCGCCGTCGACGAACGCGACCTCGAGGCCCTCGGCGGCGGCGCGGCCGCGCGCGCGCGCCAGGAGCTCCGGCACGTAGTCGAGGCCGGTCACCCGGCACCAGCGCCGGGCGGCGGCGAGCGCGGCGTTGCCGTTGCCGCACGCCACGTCGAGGACGCGCGAGCCGGCCTCGACGTCGACGGCCTCGCACAGCGACTCGCCGACGATCTGGATCGTGGTGCCGATGACGGCGAAGTCACCCGAGGCCCAGGTCGCCTGCTGGCGCGCCTTGACGGCGGCGAGGTCGACGATCGGGGCAGGCTTGTGTTCGTCCGGGGGACAGGTAACGATCTGGGTCATGGTGGGTTCCTCGGGTGGTGGCGACGCGGTGCGCGTCGCGGTGAGTTCGTTGTAGGAAGCCGCGTGCCCGCGAACCAGGACCGGTCGTCCGGCGGAGACCACCGCGCGTCGGCATCTGTCGCGCGCCAGCACCCGGCGTCCGGATCGCAGGACCGAACGTCCGCCGCGGGCGTGGACACGCTGTCGGAGGTGCTCCGCGTCGTGCGGCTCACCGGCGCGGTCTTCTTCGCGGTCGACGCGTCCGCGCCGTGGGTCGCCGAGGCGCCGCCCGCGTGCGAGATCGGGCCGCACATCATGCCCGGCGTCGAGCACGTCATCGAGTATCACGTGATCTCGTCGGGCTCGTGCTGGGCGGGGATCGTCGACGAGCCGCCGGTCAAGGTCACGCGCGGCGACGTCATCGTGTTCCCGCACGGCGACCGGCACACGCTGTCGAGCGCCCCGGGCATGCGCGGCGTCGCCGACCCCGCGTCGTTTCGCGGCGCGCGCGCGGCGGGGCTGCCGATCGCGATCCACAAGGACGGCGGCGGGGCCGACCGCGCGAGCGTGATCTGCGGCTTCCTCGGCTGCGATGCGCGGCCCTTCAACCCGCTGCTGGCAGCGCTGCCGCGCATGATCCACGTGCCGCGCGCGGCGACCGAGCCAAACGGCGCGGTCGAGCACCTGATGAAGCTCGCGCTGTCGGAGTCCGCGACCCGGCAGCCCGGCGGCGAGGCCATCCTCGCGCGCCTCAGCGAGCTGCTGTTCGTCGAGGTCGTGCGCCGTCACCTCGCGCAGCTGCCGCCGGAGCAGGTCGGCTGGCTGGCCGGGCTGCGCGACGACGCCGTCGGGCGCGCCCTCGGCAAGCTCCACCAGCGGCCGGCCCACGCCTGGAGCCTCGACGAGCTCGCGCGCGAGGTCGGGGTGGCGCGCTCGGTGCTCGCCGAGCGCTTCGCCCACTTCGTGGGGATCCCGCCGATGCAGTACCTCACGCGCTGGCGCATGCAGCTCGCGGCGTCGCTGATGACGACCACCGCGCTCGGCCTCGCCGAGATCGCCGCGGACGTCGGCTACGGCTCGGAGCGCGCGCTCAGCCGCGCGTACAAGCGCTGGGTCGGCGTCGCGCCGGCGGAGTGGAAGCGCGGCCAGCGCGGCGCGGTCGCGGGGGCGTGATCGCGCCCCGCGATCCGGGCGTCAGTGCGCCGGGTGCGGCGCGGGCGCCATCGGCTGCTTGACCGGCTTGACCGGCTTGACCGGCTTGGGCGGCACCGCCACGCCGGTCTGCGCCTGCGACGGGTAGGCCTGGGCCGGGGCCTTCATGCGGCTGCCGCTGAACACCAGCGCGCCGACCATGCCGAGCGGCACGATCACGCCGGGCAGCACCTCGGACAGCGACTTGCCGGTCGCGTGGACGACCACCGAGCGGGCCTTGGCGTCGCGATCGAACGCGACCTTGAACTGGCCGTCGCCCGAGAACGCGTCGACGACCTTGAGGATGTCGGCCTTGTGCTTGATCAGGTCGTCGAGGTCGCGGTTCTTGCCGGCGTAGCTGTCGAGCGACGCGACGACGATCTTGGCCAGGCCGCGCGGCGCGATCTGGGCGGCGCGCATCAGCTCGATCACGCCCTCCATCATCATGCCGACGCGCTCGAAGCCGGCCTTCGACTTCATGACGTGCGACCAGGTGATGCCGTCCGAGCGCAGCGCCGCGCCGAGGAAGTCGGCGTCCTTCAGGAGATCGACGCCGAAGTTGTCGCCGCCCTTGGCGGTCGCGTCGGCGATCATGCCCGCGGACGGGTGCAGCGCGACGGTCACGAACGGCTTCTCGGCGAGGAGCGTCGCGATGCGGGCCAGCGACGAGCCGGCCGGGCGCGCCGGCGCCTTCCAGGTGTTCGCAAGGCGGGGCTTGACCAGACCGGGCGTGCCGACCAGGAGCGCGCCGTCGGCGGCGATGCCGAGGTACGCCTTGGTGTCCATCGCGATGCCGCCGCGACCGTCGATCATCTCGACCGGCGCGCCGGTGAGCTTGCTGATCTTCGCGATCAGGTCGGCGGGCAGCGTGCCGCGGACCTCGACGAAGCCGTCGGGGTCGTGGCCGGGGTTGGCGCGGATGTAGACCACGAACGACGAGATGTCGGTGACGACGTCGATGCCGACCATGCCCTTGACCATCTGGCGCGCGCCGGTGGCCTCGGTGACGACCTGCTTCACCATCTTCGCGAGGTCGGGGTTCCCCTTGATCATGGGGTGCTGCGGCAGATCCATCAGCGCCTTCATGTTGCGGGGCGCGACCGCGGCCACGTCGACCGCCATCACCAGGTCGGCGTCGTCGACGGCGTGGGCCAGGACGACGTCCGGCGCGGGGGCCTTGGGGTTGGCGTCGACGCCGAAGCCGGTCAGCGCCAGCAGCAGCGAGAAGATCTGCGAGATTCCGAAGCCAGTCATCATAGTGCGTGTCCTCCGTGGATCGCGGGCAGCCTAGCAGAAGGCCCGGCGCGGGTAGGACGGAACCCGGGTCGCGGACATTCTCCGCGTGCCCAAACCAAGAAAATTTCAACCCTGATCGCCGTCGGAGAATCGCTTTCGTACGTCCTCGAAAAAAGGTCATGTCAAGACTGGTTCGCGAGGGCCGCGGAGCTAGGATGACTCCCCGCAACACGCTTCGCGCACGAAGCGCTTCGGGGGGACGACGATGAGCACGCTTGCAGTGGTGGAGGAGATCCTGCGCGAGACCGGCATCCCGATGTCGGTCAGGGAAATCGTCGAGCGCGCGGGCAGTCGCCTTCCGAGCAAGTCGAAGACGCCCGACACCGTGGTCGCGCGCGATCTGTCGATGGACCTGAAGAAGAAGGGCGAGGGCTCGCGCTTCGCGCGCACGTCGCCGGGCCGCTACACGCTGCGCGAGCTGTCATCCGCGGTGGTCGGCCGCGCGGTGCCCTCGACCGACGTCACCACGCCGGTGCTGGCCAGCGCGATGCGCGCCGACCGCGCGGCGCCGCTGCCGGCTCGCAAGCCGCTCGCGGCCTCCGATCGCGACCTGGCGTCGCGGCAGAACCCTTGATCGAGCGGCCACGGGATGGTGGCCGCACGTCGATCTGATCGGGCCTCCGGTAGTCGCGCTGGCGCGACCATCCGTCGCGCGGTCGCCGACGATCACGCGTGGCTGGTCGACCTCGGCGGGCGCGTCTACAACGCGCTCGGCGACTACCGCGTCATCCTGCCATCGTGGCTCGAGCAGCCCGGCGTGCTGACCTGGCTCGACGCCGACGGCGGGCGGCGCCGCGGCTTCGCGATGCTCGGCTTCTACGCCGACGACGCCGAGCAGGCGGTCTGCGATCTGCTCGCGCTCGCGGTCGAGCCGCTCGAGCAGCGCCAGGGCATCGGCGGCGCGCTCCTGCGCCACGTCATCGCGGTCGCCGAGCGGGTCGGGCCCGCGCACGCGATCCGCGAGCTGCGCCTCACGGTCGCGCGCGACAACCTCGATGGCCAGCGGCTGTATCGGGCGCACGCGTTCGACTTCGCGCCGGTCGCAGCGACGCGCTACGCCAGCGGGCAGGAGGCGCTGCGCATGATCCGGATCCTCGGGCGCGAAGCGCCCTGAGCCGCGAGGGCTCGCGGGATGCGCGGCGCGCCGGGCTACGAGCCGGTGGTCGCGACCGGCTCGTCGGTGGGCCGCGGCGGCGCGGCGGCGGCCGCGGCGGCGCGCTTGGCCTGCTGCCGCGCGATGAACTGCATGATGTACGGGAACCCGACGTGGACCGTGTTGAGCTTGGGCGCGAGCTGCGCCGACAGCCCGAACATGATCACCGCGGCGCGCTCGACGTAGAACCAGCCCTCGGGGTACGCGATCGACTTCATCAGCTCGCGCAGCTCGTCGCGCCGGACCTCGGGGTCGGCGAGCTGCTGCGCGACATCGGGGCCGATCTTGCCGAAGTCGGTGATGTTGAGCGCCA
>JAIOQA010000484.1 GCA_021413675.1 Deltaproteobacteria bacterium
TCGGCGATCCCTTCATCACCCGCGGCGTCGTCGAGACGTCGGTGCACTTCTAGTGCTGCGCATCACTACCCAAGCCGCGCTGCTGCCGCCATCGTTCCGGAGGCGCTGCGCGGATCGACTGGAGTCTCTCATGTCGCGATCGATGTTCCTGGCCGCGATCCTCCTCGTCACCGCGACGGGGTGCCCCACGGCGCGCCCGGTGCCGACCGGCGCGACCTGCCCGCCCGGCTCGACGCTGACCTACGACAACTTCGGCGCGCCGTTCATGGCGAACTACTGCACCGACTGCCACAGCAGCACGCTCAAGGGCAAGGACCGCCACGGCGCGCCGCTCTATCACGACTTCGACACCTTCCTCGGCGTGATGCAGGTCGCCAACCACATCGACTCGTGGTCCGCGGCCGGCCCGAACGCGGTCAACGAGATCATGCCCGAGAACGATCCCAAGCCGTCGACCGAGGAGCGCTACCAGCTCGGCGAGTGGATCGCGTGCGAGCGGGCCAAGCAGGGCGCCGACGACGCCGGCCTGCCCGACGGCGGGGCGCCGGATGGTTCGCTCGACGGCGGCGCGGTCGACGCCGGCGTCGATGCGCCGTAGCGCGCGCGGTGGCGCGCGGCGTAGAGTCGACGCGTGCACATCGATGTGAGCGAGCGCGGCGCGCGATCGAGGATCGCGCTCGCCATCGCGGCGCTGGCGCTCGGCGCGTGCGGCACCAGCGATCACTCCCCGGATGCCGTCACGTCGCCGTGGCAACCGGGCCCGGCGCTGCCCGGTCCGCGCCTCGAGCCCGGCGTCGCGGCGCTCGGCGATCGGCTCGCGCTCGTCGGAGGCTTCGACGCGGGCCTCTCGATCGTGACCCGCGCCGATGTGCTCGACGTGAACAGCGGCACGTGGTCGAGCCTGCCCGACGCGCCGGTGGCGTGGACCCACGTCGATCTGCTCGGCGTCGCCGGCGGGCTGTACCTGCTCGGCGGCCTCGAGACCACGACGTTCACGCCCAGCGGTCGCGCGTTCGTCCTCGACGCGAACCTGACCAGCTGGCGCGAGCTGACCGCGATGCCCGCGGGGCTCGAGCGCGGCGCCGCCGGCGTGACCGCGATCCCGCCGCACCTGATCGTCGCGGGCGGCGCGACCGCGACCGCGTCGGTCGCGACCGTGCTGGTCTACGATCTGTCGACCGACAGCTGGTCACAGCTGCCGGATCTGCCGGCCGCGCGCTCGCACCCCGCGCTCGGTCACCTCGCCGACGGCACGCTGGTCCTGACCGGCGGGCTCGCCACGCTCGACGCGACCCAGCCCGCGAGCGATACGTGGCTGCTCTTGCCCAACGCGACCGCGTGGCAGGTCGCGGCGCCGATGCCCACGCCGCGGGGCGGCTGCGCCTACGGCATGATCGGTGATCGCCTGCTCTGCGTCGGTGGCGAGGCTGGCGCGGCGGCGCTGCACACCGCCGAGGCGTACACCACCGCGACCGATACGTGGGAGACCCTCGATCCGATGCCGACCCCGCGCGCCGGCACGCAGGGCGCGGTGATCGGCACGCGCATGTTCGTGCCCGGCGGCGCGCGCAAGCTCGCCTACGAGCCCGACGGCACGATGGACGTCTACACCGTCAGGTGATCGCCGCGAGGCGTCCGGCGCCGACGTAGGCGGGACGCGCACTGGGGCCCGGAGCCCGATACGTCCCCGCGATCCCACCCGGATCGGCGCAATCCCGGTGGGCTGACCAACATTCGCGGTGGCGCGGGGCCTGCAGCAGGCAGGCCCCATGGTGTCCTCGCTGCGCGCGTTGCTCGTGATCGCCGGTCTCTGTTCGGGCTGCTCGTTCGATGCGAGCGGCTCGGGCGTCGGGCCGATCGCCCCGGTCGCCGATGCGTCGACGACGGTTGACGCGTCAGCGACGGCGCTCGACGCCGGTGCGCCGGACGCGCAGTCCGGCCATGACGGTCATGGTGGTGGCGACGAGGGCCCGGGCAAGCACTGAGACGAGCCGATCGATAAGGAGCCTGGAGGCGAAGCCTCACAGGCTCCACGCACGAAGGTTCAGAACAGCAGGTCGCCGAACGCGATCCCCGGTGACTCGCGCAAGTTGTCGCCGCCGAGATCGCCCAGGCCACCGCCGGCGCCGCCGGGGCTGAGCAGGCCGCCGAGGCCGCCGCCCGAGCCGCCACCGGCGCCGCCGCCGACCATGCGGCCGATCAGGCCACCGAGACCATTGAGGCCGCCGAACATGTCGGTCGCGCCGCCGAACAGGTCGCCGAAGCCGCCGGTCGAGGTGCTCGGGGTCGGGCCCGAGGTGAAGCCGCCGCCGAACTCGCCGCCGGCGAGGCCGCCGCCGAGCCCGCCGCGCCCGCTGGTGAACATGCCGCCGATGTCCGGGTCGCCGCCCATGATGCTCAGGTTGCCCATCGTGACTCTCCTCGCGGCGCGCGAAGGCGCTCGCGAGAAGCAGACGAAGGCCCGCGGGGATGTGACCGCGCGATCAGTCCACCCAGTGGCTCATCACGCTCGAGTCGATCACCGGCGCGGTCGGCTCCGGGATCCGCGTCATCGATCGCAGCACCGCGCGGAACGCCTGCTCGGCCATCCCCGCGAGATCCGCCGTGGCCTCGAGCGTCATGCGATACGCGTGGCGGCGGTCGGCGAGCTCGGCGAGCTGCAGCGTCGCGCGTGGCTGGCCCGGGTAGTGTCCGGACGCCCGCGACAGCGTGCCGCTCATCCCGTCCAGGGTGAGCGCCTCGATCTCGGGGGGCTCCTCGGGCTCGAACGCCACCGGTCCGGCCTCGTGCACGAGGCGCTCGAGCGTCGCGATGCCCGGCTGCTCGGTCACCGGCATGGCGGGCGGGATGATGATCGTCGCCGCCTCGCGCGGGAACCCGGGCGCGAACCACCGGGTGAGCAGCCCGAACGCGCGGCCGTGCCAGCCCGGCGGTGGCGTGTACAGGAATCGCCGCCGGCGCACGCCGAGGCCGATGCAGGCGTGGCGCACCAGCGCGTCGACGCGCTCGACGAGGGCGTCGGCATCGTCATCGCCGGGCCGCACGAGCACCGCGTCGATCTGGCGCTGGAAGTCGTCGCCGTGCACCGCGCCGAGCGCGCGCACGTAGCGACCGCCGTCGGCGAAGCGCGCGGTCAGCGTGATCGCCGCGCCGTACTCGCCTTCGAGCGTGACGATCGGGCGGAGCGGCGACAGCGCGCCGTCGGTGAGCGTCGCCGGCATGCGCGCGAGCGTGTCTGCCGCGAGCCGGCGCAGGTCGCGCAGCGGCTGGCGATCGCGGATGTGGAGCGCGCCGTGATCGGGGCCCGCGGGGTGCGCGAACGCGACCCCATCCGGCAGCAGCTGGCGGCGCCACGACGCGAGCCCGGGGAGCATCCGGCGATCGTATCCCGATCGCCGCGCCGATATACTCGCCGCCCATGCGAGGTCCGCGATGAGGCTGGTGCTCGACTATCCCGCGGGCTGGCGCGTCACGCACGACGAGGGTGGCGAACGCGCCGAGCGCGATGGCGCGGTGCTGCGCGTCGAGCCGTCGATCGCGCTGCCCGCGGACGTGTTCGTCGTCGGTCGACGCTGGCTGATCGCCGACCTGCCGGGTGCAGCGCTCACCAGCTCGCGCGTCACCGAGCACACGACCCGCGATGGCTGGCCGGTCGCGATCCTCGAGGCCGAGCTCGCGACCGACAATGGCCCGCGCGGCCGCGTGGTCGCGCTGTACCGGCTGCTCGATCACCTCGGCGTGGTGCGCCTCGACGCCGCGCCGGCGTGGCTCGCGGCCGAGCGCGCGGCGAACGGCGCGCTCTTGCTCGCGGCGGGCGTCGACTGGGGCGACGCGCCGGTGGCGATCGCGCAGCTCTGGGGCGGGTAGCGCTACGAGCTGGGCCGCGACGCGCGATAATCCACGCGCGCCTCGACGTGGAAGTGGTCGTGGTGCGAGACGGGATCGTTCCTGGGCGTGAGCACGGTGCGGAACCCGCCGCCGCCGTTGATCGCCTGCTCGACCGCGAGCAGGAGCGGATCGTCCTTCTTGTAGTCGGTCTCGACCACCGCGACCCGGCCGGTGTCGTCGACGACGGCGTAGATGTCCATCGCGAGCCCGAGCGCGTGGCGGGACAGCATGTTCTTGGTGTGCCCGCCGACCCGCACCTTGGTGTAGCCGTGGATGCGCGAGAACTGCAGCTCGCGCACGCCGAGCGCGTAGAGCTCCTGGCCGTGGCGCGACAGCTCGAGCGCGAGCGCGCAGTCCATCACGAACGGGCCGGTGCGCCAGCGCGACACCAGCTTGATGCCGCCCAGCTCCATCGCCGGCACCGTGATCGCCTTGTTGATCTTGCGGGTCGCGGTGCCCGGCTTCCAGGTGACCCCGAGGGCGTCGAGCTCGTCGGTGCAGGCCTTGCCGCTCGCGACCATCGCCTTCGTCGGCGGCCAGCTCCAGCCGAGCGGCATGTTGTCGTTGCGGTAGGCCGACGACGCCGTCGGGCGCTTGTGATGCACCTTGTGCTTCGCGGCGGCGTGATGGCGGCGATGCGCGCGATCGGCGTGGCTGTCGTGCGGCGCAGCGACGAGCGCGAGCGCGGCGAGCGCGACCAGGCGAGCCATCGACATCCCGCGACCATACACCGCGACCAGAGTCGGGCCAAAACATTCCGCCGCTCCCGCCCAGCGGACCGGCCACCGGATCTACGCTCGGCGCGATGGAGATCGAGCAGCTCGAGGCCCTCGCATTCGCCGACGATCGCGCTGCCGCGATCGCCACGCTCATTCCCGGCACCGACGATCACGACTACTTCACGTGCATCGCCGCGCAGCACGCCGGTCGCCTCGACGACGCGCAGCGCGTGATCGACGCGTGGCCCGGGCGCCACGGCTGGGGCGGCCGCCTCGATCGGCTCGCGCGTCGCCAGGTGCTCCTGCGCCTCGGCGGCAGCGACGTCGATCGCTGGGCCGATCAGGTCCGCGATCAGGCCGGCGCCGATCATTCGCACCAGGCCGAGGCCGCGGCGGCGGCGATCCGCTACCCGAATCGCCTCGATCCCGCCGCGTGCGATCGCGCCGCGCTGCTCGCCCGCGCGGTCGACTACTCCAACGATCTGTCGCAGGTCCGCGCCGATGGTCTGCTCGATCTGCTCGATCGCGACCCGGCGTCGTTCGATGCCGCGCGGCGGCGCGCGCTGGTCGCGCGGCTCGGGCGCTGCACGCACCCGAAGCTCGTGGCGTTCCTCGTGGCCGAGCTGCGCGACAAGGGCGCGCGCGGTTTCGGCAGCCAGCCGGTGCACGCGCAGCTCACGCTCACCCAGCTCGACGAGCTGTGCGCCGCGATGCCCGAGCTGCGCCGCGACGGACGCTGGATCGATGCGGTGATCACGCGCCTGCGCCCGGCCGCCCCCGACTGGCGCGCCTCCGCCGAGGCTGCGGCGGCGTACTTCGATCGGCTGTGGGCGTTCGTCAGCGGGCTCGATCCGGCGTGGACCGCGCTCAAGGCGCACGTGCTCTATCACCGCCTCGATCACGATCGCCACCAGGGCCACTACGATCGCGCGCGGTTCATGACCTACCTCGCGCTGCCGCGGGCGCGGGGCTACACGCGACAGGACTGGCTCAAGCGCTTCGATAGCGCGACGATCGCGCAGCCCGGCGCCTCGTTTGGCGCGACCGACCTCGCGCCGGTCTCCGACGACGAGCCGCTGGTCCGCGACTACCTCTATCAGTTCCTGCCGGTCGAGGACGGCAAGGCCTTCGGCGAGTGGCTCGAGCCGAGCTGGCTCGACGTCGAGCTCGCGGTGATCCGCCTGGTGTCCGGCGATCCGGACGTCGAGCGCTGGACCGCGATCCTCGGGCCGACGCGGCTCGGGCACCTGCGCGATCGGGTCGATCTCGACCTCGCGGTCTCGAACCCCGCGCGGATCGCGAGCGACGCCACCGTGCGCATCGCCGTCGACGTGAAGCACGTGCCGGTGCTCACGGTGAAGATCTTCCGGATCAACGTGCCGGCGTGGTTCGCGGCGCGCGGCACCGACGTCGACGCGACGATCGATCTCGACGGCCTGACCGCGCGCGACGAGCTGACCTTCACGTACGCCGAGCCGCCGCTGCGACGGGTGCGGCGCGAGCTCGAGCTGCCGCAGTGCGCGCGCCCGGGCGTCTACGTCGTCGAGCTGATCGGCAACGGCAAGTCGAGCCGCGCGGTGATCCGCAAGGGCGACCTGCGCACCGTCGTGCGGGTCGGCGTGGCCGGCCCGGTCGTCAGCGTCGCCGACGAGCGCGGCCGGCCGGTGCTCGACGCAACGCTGTGGCTCGGCGGGCGCGAGTACGCGGCGCGGCCCGACGGCGGCATCGTCGTGCCGTTCTCGACGCGCCCGGGCCGCGTGACCGCGCTGGTCTGCCACGGCGATCTCGCGGTGCGCGCGACCTTCGATCACCCCGCGGAGAGCTACGGCTTTGGCGCGCGCATCCACCTCGAGCGCGAGGCGCTGGTCGCGGGCCAGACCGCGCGCGCGGTGATCCGCCCGGTGCTGACCGTGGCCGGGCGCCCGGCGCCCCTCGCGCTCGTCAGCGAGCCGCGCCTCGAGATCGCGATCGTCGATGTCACCGGCGCGACCTCGACCCGCGAGCAGCCGCTGACCCTCGTCGACGACGCCGACCTCGCGGTCGAGTGGCCGGTGCCCGAGCACGCGACCGCGGTGACCGTCACCGTGCGCGGCAAGGTGCGGATCGCCTCGGAGCAGCGCGACCTCGAGCTCGCTGACAGCGCGCAGGTCGCGATCGCCGAGATGCGCAGCACCGACGAGACCGAGATGCTGTACCTGGCGCCGACCGCGGCCGGCCACGTCGTGTCCTTGCTCGGCCGCTCGGGCGAGCCCCGCGCGCGCCGCGCGCTCGCGATCGAGGCCGACCACGGCGCGACCGCGATGACCGTGACCGCGACCCTCGAGACCGACGAGCGCGGCCGCGTCGAGCTGGGCGCCTTGCCCGGCATGGTCGAGCTGCGCGTGAAGTTGCCGTCGGGGCGCGCGGGCGTGTGGTCGCTGCGGCCACAGGTGCCGACGGTGCCGGGCGCGGTCCACGGCGTCGCGCCGCGCGCGCCCGACGAGATCGTCGCGGTGGTGCCGGTGCCGCTGCACGCGCGGGCGATCACGCTGGTCGAGCTGCGCGGCGGCGCGCCGTATCGCGATCTGTCGGCGGCGGCGACCCGCGAGCTGAGCGCGGTCGCGCTGCGCGGCCTGGGCGCGGGCAGCTACGAGCTGACCGCGAGCGGGCTCGACGGCGCGGTGACGATCGTGATCGCGCCGCGCGAGGCCAGCGCGGTCGGCGGCTGGCTCGACGATGGCATCACCGCGCTCGAGCTCGGCCCGGCGCCGGCCCGGCTCGCGCGGCTCGGCACCGAGGACACCGCGATCGCGATCGATCTCGCCGACGCGACGCCCGCGACCCGCGTGCACCTGATCGCGACACGGTTCGCGTCGGCGGTGGCGACCGGTGGCGTCGCGGTCGCGGCGCCCGGGCTGGCGCGCACGATGCGGCAGCCGCCCGACTCGCATTACCTGTCGGGCCGCGATCTCGGCGACGAGTACCGCTACGTCATCGAGCGGCGGACCGCGCCGCGGCGCCCGGGTTCGGGGCTCGAGCGGCCGAGCCTCCTGCTCAACCCGTGGGCGCTGCGCACGACCTCGACCTCGGCGGCGACCGCGATGGCGGGCGGGGCGTTCGCGCCACCCGCGCCGGCGCCGGCGATGTCGCGCGCGATGGCCAAGCCCCAGGGCCAGGCCGCGAGCGCCAACCTCGACGCCTTCGCGGGCCACGACTTCCTGCCGCACGCGGCGATCGTGCTCGCCAACCTGCGCCCCGACCCGCAGGGGAAGATCCGGATCCCGCGCGCCGAGCTCGGCGGCGCGACCAGCGTCCGCGCGATCTGCGTCGGCCCGGGCTTCACCACGATCGCCGACCTCGGGCTCGACGAGCAGCCGCTCGCGCCGCGCGATCTGCGCCTGCGCCTGGCGCTGCCCGCCGACGGTCACTTCACGCTCGATCAGCAGGTCACGCCGGTCGCGACCGGCGAGGTCTTCACCGTCGCCGATCTCGCGACCGCGAAGCTGCAGGTGCTCGACACGGTCGCGAAGGCCCACGCCTACCTGCTCGCGCTCGGCGGCGACGACACGCTGCGCGAGTTCGGGTTCGTCGCGCGCTGGCCCTCGCTCGACGATGACGCGAAGCGCGCGCAGTACTCGAAGTACGCGTGCCACGAGCTGCACCTGTTCCTGCGTTTCAAGGATCCGGCGTTCTTCGCCGCGGTCGTGCGCCCGTACCTCGCGCACAAGCGGGTCAAGACCTTCGTCGATCGCTGGTTGCTCGACCTCGAGCTCGCGAGCTACCTCGAGCCGTGGGCGTTCGGTCGGCTCAACGCGATCGAGCGCGCGCTGCTCGCCCAGCGCATGCCGGCGGAGCAGGACGCGATCGCGCGGCTGACCGCCGACGAGGTCGAGCTGATCCCGCCGGATCCCGAGGGCGACGCGCACCGCATCGACACGCTCATCGCCGGCGGCGCGCTCGACGCCGACGACAACCTCGGCATCGCCGACGCGACCCGCGCCGCGACCGCATCGGCGATGGAGAAGGCCGATCTCGCGCGCGATCAGCCCGAGATGCTCGACGACGAGGCGCCGCCGCGCCGGATGCGCGAGGAGTCGGCCAAGAAGAAGTCGGCGCCGCGCCCGCCGGCCAAGACGATGATGGCGGCGGGCTTCGGCGGTCCGCCCGGCGCCGCCGGTGGCATGCCGATGGCGGAGTCCGCCGACTTCTTCGCCGCCGATATGCAGTCGCGCGCCGAGATCGCGCCGCTGTTCCGCGCCGCCGACAAGACCCAGGAGTGGGCCGAGAACGACTGGTGGCACCGCAAGGTCGACGAGATGAACGCGTCGCTGGTCACGGTCGATCGGTTCTGGCGCGATCTCGCCGCCCATCGCGACGGCGGGTTCCTGTCGCGCCACCTCGGCGACTGCGCGGGCAACGGCGCCGAGGCGCTGGTCGCGCTCGCGGTGATCGATCTCCCGTTCGTCGCCGGCGCGCACCAGGTCGTGGCCGCCGACGGCGGGCTGCGCCTGACCGCGGCCAGCCCGGCCTTGATCGCGTGGCGGCAGATCGTCCCGGTCGCCGCGCCCGAGCCGGCGCAGGCCACGGTGCTCGTCGGCCAGAGCTACTTCCGCGCCGACGATCGCTGGACCTACGAGGACGGCGAGCAGCGCGACAAGCCGGTGACCGGCGAGCTGCTGGTCGGCGTGGTCTACGGCTGCCGGGTGGTGATCTCGAACCCGACCGGCGCGCGCGAGCGGCTCGCGGTGCTGGTCCAGATCCCGCGCGGCGCGATCGCGGTCGGCGGCGCGCTGCCGACCCGCACGCTGCACGTCGCGCTCGACGCCTACGGCACGTGGTCGAGCGAGGTGCTGTTCTACTTCCCGAGCGCGGGCACGTGGTCGCACTTCCCGGTCCACGTCACGCGCGGCGCGAAGCTGGTCGCGTGCGCCGCGCCCGGCGCGCTCACGGTGGTCGAGGCGCCGACGACCTTCGACGCGACCTCGTGGGCCCACGTCTCGCAGCACGGCACGCTCGACGAGGTCCTCGCGGTCCTCGGCCGCGCCAACCTCGGGCGCCTCGAGCTCGACAAGATCGCGTGGCGCATGCGCGAGCGCGCCGCGTTCACGCGCGCCACCGAGGTCCTCGCGCGCCGCCACGTCTACAGCGACGTGCTGTGGGCCTACGCGCTCTTCCATCGCGATCGGGTGCGCATGGCCGAGTGGCTGCGCCACGCCGAGGACTTCGTCTCGACCGCCGGCGGGCTCGAGGCGCCGCCGGCCGCGGTCGGGCTCGACGCGGTCGCGCGCAGCTGGCTGCAGCACCTCGAGTACGCGCCGCTGGTCAACGCGCGCGCGCACCGCCTGGGCAGCCGCACCGCGATCCTGAACGGCTCGCTCGACGCGCAGTACCGCGCGTTCGCCGAGGCCGTCGCGCACAAGCCGCGCGCCACCGACGACGATCGCCTGGCCGCCGCGCACTACCTGTTCACGATGGATCGCGTCGACGCCGCGCTCGCGATGTTCGATCGGGTCGCGCGCGGGAGCGTGGCGACGCCGATGCCCTACGACTACGTCGCGGCCTACGCCGCGGTCTGTCGCGGCGATGTCGCCGGTGCGCGCGCGGCGGCCACGCCGTGGATCGAGCATCCCGTCGATCGCTGGCGCCAGCGGTTCGCCGCGCTGATCGCGCTCTGCGATCAGGCGACCGCGCCGGCGCTCGCGCCGGTCGCCGCCGATCCCGACAGCCGCGCGCAGGTCATGACCGCGCGCGCGGCGCAGGAGCCGACCCTGGGCCTGACGATCGACGGCGCCGCGCTGGTCGTCGAGCACGGCGCGCTCGCGCGCTGCCTGGTACGGTTCTACCCGATGGACCTCGAGCTGCTGTTCTCTCGCCAGCCGTTCGTCGGCGCCGACGTCGGCCGGTTCGGGTTCATCGAGCCGGCGGCGACCCTCGAGCTCGCGCTCACCGGCGATGGCCAGACCCGGGTCGCGATCCCCGACGCGCTGCGCGCCACCAACCTGGTCGCCGAGGTCGTGGCCGGGCCGCTGCGCAAGAGCGCGCCGCGGTTCGCGCACGATCTCGCGGTGCAGGTCGTGGAGGCCTACGGCCAGGTGCGCGTCGTGCGCGCAAGCACCCGCGCGCCGGTGCCGGCCGCGTACGTGAAGGTCTACGGCCGCCAGGGCGGCGGCGCGGTCGCGTTCTTCAAGGACGGCTACACCGATCTCGCCGGCCGCTTCGACTACGCGACCCTGTCGACCGACGATCTCGATCGCGTCGAGCGGTTCGCGATCCTGGTGGTCGCCGACGACGCCGGCGCGACGGTCACCGAGGCCGGACCGCCGCCGCGCTGACCGCGATCACGCCGGCGCGAACATCGGGAACAGCGCCGGCGTCATGAAGTGGTGCATGCGCCAGATCCGATCATCGCGCACCTCCACCACCTCGATCGCCCGCAGCTGGCCGCCGCGGTAGAAGGCGAAGCCGGGCTGGCCGTTGGCGCCGAGCGGCACCGCCACGACATCGCCGACCGGGAAGCGCGCGAACATCGCCCGGTAGAACTGCGCGTTGGCGGCCTTGCCCGCGATCCACGTCGGCACCGGCGGCATGGTCGTGTGCATGTCGTCGTGGATGAGCGCGAGCATCGCGTCGACGTCGCTCTCGGCGAGCGCGCGCACGTAGCGGGCCAGCACCGCGTCGGTCTCGGTCTCCGTCGAGGCGAACGACGCGGGATCGCGCGGCCCGACCTTCTCGTCGATCGCCACCCGCGCGCGGTGCAGCGCGCTGTTGATCGACGCCACCGACTGATCGAGCGCCGCCGCGGCCTCGTCGGCGGACAGCCCGATGACGTCGCGCAGCAGCAGGGTCGCGCGCTGCGCCGGCGACAGCACCTGCAGCGCCGCGACGAACGCCAGCGCCACGCTCTCGCGCAGCGCGTAACGGGCCTGCGGATCGGGCGCGACGTCGGCCAGCCAGCGGTCGGGCATCGGCTCGAGCCACAGCGCCTCGGCCAGCGGCGCGTCGTAGGGCGGCTGCGCGTCGTCGGTCGGCGGCCCGAGGTCCGAGGCCAGCGCGCGGCGCGGCCGCCGGGCCAGCTCGTCGAGGCAGACGTTGGTCGCGATGCGGTACAGCCACGGTCGCACCCGGGTCGGGTCGTGCAGCGTCTCGCGCGCGCGCCACGCGCGGAGCAGCGTCTCCTGCACCATGTCGTCGCTGTCGTGCGACGAGCCGAGCATGCGATAGCAGTGCACGCGCAGCGCGCCGCGGTGCGGCTCGATCGTGGTCGCGAAGGTGTCCGTGCTCATGGCGTCGGCATCCGCGCGTCGGCGAGCGCCCGCGCCATGCTATCGCGAGCGCAGACCCGCGCGAGCCACGCGGCGACCCGGGGATGCGGCGCCAGGTCGAGCTCGCAGGCGGCGGCGAGGCTGTAGTGCGCGGCCAGCGCGAAGTCGGCGAGGGTGAGCGGCCCGGCGACGTACTCGCGGCCGGCCAGCGCGCCGTCGAGGATCGCGGACCACTGCGCGAACTCCGCGGTGCCCGCGGCGATCGCAGCCGTGTCGGGGGCGCCGCGGCCGGTGACGCGCTTGACGATCCGCTCGTACGCGACCTTCGACATCGCGGGCGCGAGGTGCGCGACCTGCCATGCCATCCAGCGATCGACCTCGGCGGCGGCCCGGCGCGCGGTCGGCAAGAGCGCGGTGCCGGTCGCCAGGTAGCGGACGATCGCGGTCGACTCCCAGAGGAGTAGCTCGCCGTCCTCGAGCACCGGCACGCGGCCGTTGGGGTTCACGGCGAGAAATTCCGGCGCGCGCTGGCCGCCGGTGATCAGATCGACGTGGACGTACTCGAGCGCGATGCCGAGCTCGTAGGCGACGGCGCGGACCTTGCGACAGTTGGGCGAGAACGGAAAATCGTAGAGCTTCATGGTGACCTCCTGTCTCCATGACCGCCCTGGTCGCCGAAACTGTTCGCGCCCCGCGACGAATCTCAGCGCTTCGCGTCGAGCCGGCCGAGCGACAGGATCGCCATCGACACCGCGGTCTCGAGCTCGGGCGCGAACGCCAGGCGACCGGGCTGGCGCTTGATGCCGGCGCGGTGGAGCATCTCGACCGGCTCGCTGGGCAGGCCGGCGATGATGACCTCGCGGCCCGAGCGATGCAGCCGGTCGAGCAGCGTCTCCATCGCGACGAGCCCGGTCGCGTCCATGACCGGCACGTGCTGCATCTCGAGGATCACGACCCGCGCGGCCGCGTCGGCGACATCGAGCGACTGCATCGCGGTCTTGGCGGCGCCGAAGAACATCGGCCCGGCGATGTGATAGACGCGCACGCCCGCCGGGGTCTCGGCGGCGGTGGCCTGGGTGTCGAGGGTGATCTTGGTGAGCACCGCCATGCGGCGCATGAACAGCATCGCCGCCAGCACCACGCCGACCTCGACCGCGATGACCAGATCGAACGCCACGGTCAGGAAGAAGCACGTGAGCAGCACCAGCACGTCGCTGCGCGGCGCGACCCGCACCAAGCGCACGAAGTGGCGGGCCTCGGCGACGTTCTTGGCGACCACCAGCAGCAGCGCGGCGAGCGCGGCCATCGGCAGGTACGCCGCCAGCGGCGCGAGCGCGATCGTGCACGCGAGGATGAACACCGCCTGGATCACCGCGGCCAGCGGCGAGCGCGCGCCGGCGCGGATGTTGGTCGCGGTGCGCACGATGCCGCCGGTCGCCGGGATGCCACCGAAGAACGGCACGACCGCGTTGGCGACGCCGAGCCCGATGAGCTCGGCGTTGGGATCGTGCTTCGAGCCGCACATGCCGTCGGCGATCGTGGCGGTGACGAGGGACTCGATCGCGCCGAGCATCGCGATCGCGAACGCCGAAGGCAACAGCAGCCGCAGCGTGTCGTAGTCGAGGTGGAAGGTCGTCGCGCCGTCGGTGAGGGTCCAGTGCCAGGGCACGCCCGGCCACGGCGGCAGCGGCGGGATGCCGCGCACGGTCTCGTCGCCGAGCGTCGAGGAGAAGGTCGAGCCCACGGTCGCGACGTGCGCATCGGCGATCACCGACGTCACGATCGCGGCGGCGATCGCGCCGATCACCAGCGCGTACAGCGGCACCGGGCCGCGCTTGACGAGGCGCGGCAGCCCGAGCAGGAGCACCAGCGTGAGCACGCCGACGCCGAGATCCGCGTAGCTGACGAGCGTGCGCGCGCGCCACAGGCCCTGGAGCATCTCGACCGCGCCGTCGGGCGCGGCGCCCGCGCTGTCGCGCAGCGCCGCCGCCGGGATGCCGACGAACGCGTGCACCTGGCCGAGCGCGAGCACGACCGCGATGCCGGCGGTGAACCCGGTCGTGACCGGGTGCGGGATCATCTGCAGCAGCCGACCGAGCCGCGCGATGCCCATCAGGATCAGGATGCCGCCGGCCATCATCGTCGCGACCAGCAGGCCGGCGAACCCGAACTGCTTGAGGATCGGCGCGACCAGCACGACCATCGCGGCGGTCGGGCCGGTCACCTGGACCCGCGTGCCGCCGAGCAGCGCGCAGATCGCGCCGGCCAGGATCGCGGTGTACAGGCCGTACTGCGGCGGCACGCCGGTGGCGATCGCCATCGCCATCGCGAGCGGCACGGCGATCGTGCCGACGAGGATGCCGGCCTTCAGATCCGCACGAAAGTCGCGGGCGTCGTAGCCCTCGCGCAGCCGCTGGCGCAGCCCGAAGCCGAGCTGGTCCTTGATACCAGCGGCCAGGGCGAGCTGGGAGCGGAGAGCCTCCGTCAGCTCGTCGACGTACCGCACGGGAGGTGGTGTACCCCGGCCGACCCCGCGCTGTCACGGTTCTGGCGCCGCGACCCGACGACAGGCGCTGGCTTTGGGTAGGCTGGCGTCATGGACACGCCCACGTCGCGCCCATCGGAGGACGACCTGTACGCGACCCTGCGCGCGGCGATCGCCGAGCTCGCGGCGCGCGATCCCGAGGCCCAGCGGTTCGGCGCGCGCCACCATCGCTACCGCGCCGGGCGGCCGATCACCGAGGCGCGGATCGCGGCGATCGAGGCCGAGGCGAATGTCCGGCTTCCGGACGACTATCGCCAGCACCTGCTCGCGCTCGGCGACGGCGGCGCCGGCCCGTACTACGGCCTGTTGCCGCTCGATCATCCGATCCAGCGCGCGCTCCTGCCGGGCGTGTTCCCGTACGTGCACGGCGCCGCGCCGCCACCCCCCGAGAACTTGTCACCAAGTTCGAGTTCGCCCTGGTCCGGAGGAGATGGTGACCGTCGTCCTCGACGGTCACCATCGATCGAAGAAGAGCCTGGAGGCGAACGCCTCGGAGGCTCTTCCCCGTCGCCGTGGCAGGGCGTCGTCGGCGTGGGCCACCTCGGCTGCGGCTACACCGCGCTCCTGGTCGTGACCGGCCCGGCGCGCGGCCAGATCTGGCTCGACGCGCGCAGTAGCGACGTCGGCGTGATCCCGATCTATCCCAGCTTCGCGATCTATGTCGCCGACTGGATCACGCGGCGCGCGCACGCGCAGTGGCTCGCGCCCCACATCCCCGCGGGCGTGTGCGCGCTGCCGGCGGCGCTGTCGAGCTACTTCCACCAGCTCGAGCAGAAGCAGGGGCTCGCGCCGGGCGCGCTCGAGGGCGACGCGCTGCGCGCCGCGATCGCGTCGATCGACGTCGGCGGGATCGCGACCACCCAGGACGTTCCGACCCCGTTCTTCGCGGCCGGCGATCGCCTCGATCTGTGCGTCGCCTGCGAGCTCCTCGCCGACAACCTGGGCATGAACCGAGCCTGCTTCGTCCCGGGAGTCGAGCCGATCCCGGCCCGCGATCGCACCGAATAAAGCCAGCAAATCCCGACGCCTGCCCGAAGCTGGCGGCCGCTCCTCGGGCGCGCTCGTCGACGGCTGCTAAAGTCCGGGCCGCCGATGGCAGGCACCCAGCCAGGAACGTCGACGGGGTTCTACCCGCAGCCCAACGAGTTCACGTGTGGGCCGTACGCGCTCAAGCACGCGCTGGTCGCGCTCGGGCGCCCGGTCGACGCCGCGGAGATCGCGGCGACCGCCAAAACTCACTGGTGGTCGGGGACCAACGAGATCCAGCTGGCGCGCGCGGCGCGCGAGCACGACTGCGATCTGCGACTCGAGCGCCGGGCCTCGGCCGAGGACGCGCGCAAGGAGCTGATCAGGTGCCTGCGCGCGACGTCGCCGGTCCTCCTGTGCGTCGACAAGTGGGAGCACTGGATCACGGTCGTGCGCTACGAGGATCGCCGGTTCGTGGTGATCGACAGCGAGCTCGATCCGGTGCTCGCGGTGCTGACCTGGCCCGAGCTGCGCAAGCGCTGGTGCTTCCACGACATCGAGTACCACCACAGCGATCCGCCGGTGCTCTACGACCTGTTCGCGGTCGAGCCGCGCTTCAAGACCGCGGTCAAGGCCGACTTCTCCGTCGAGCGCGTCAAGTTCCTGCGCCGCCCGACCAACCACGCGCTGGCCCACCACTGGAACCAGTACCTCGAGGATCTGCTCGACATCTGCAAGCCGGCGTCGGAGCGGATCCAGGAGCCGCTGTCGATGGGCGAGTTCCTGCGGCGGCACCAGGAGATCCTGGTGTCGCGCGTCGTGCACTGGCACGGCGAGGTCGCGCGCGAGGAGATCCTCCGCATCCTGCGCTACCTGCGGTTCGTGTCCGAGACCTACGGCCTGGTCATCCCGGCGGCGGCGACCCGGCGCGCGGTCGTCGATCTGGCGGTGCTGGTCACGATGTGGAGCTGCGCGGTCAACCCGATCGGCGAGATGTACGGCGAGAGCGGCCCGAAGAAGCGCCGCCGCACGGTCAAGAAGACCAGCGCGAACAAGGTCAGCCGCAGCCGATGAGCCTGCGGGTCCCGATGACCGACCTCGACGAGCGCGACGAGCTGTCGTGCGCGCACAACGCGTTCCTCGAGGTCTACTACCAGGATCAGCGGTTCACCGGCATCGGCTACGAGGAGCGCGCCGACGCGATCGACGAGTACGCCTACGTCGATGGCTTCGGCCACGGCCGCTGCACCACGACCGCGCGCGATGGCCAGCTGCTCGAGGAGTTCTTCCTCGCCCGTGGCTATCCGACCGGCGAGGAGCGGCAGTGGGATCGCGACGGCCAGCTGCGCTCGTACCGGCACCACGGCGCGCCGGCGCTCACGCGGCACTGGAGCGCGGCGGGCGCGCTGATCGAGGAGCGGACCGCGACGACCTTGGTGCGGTGGTTCGCCGATGGCGGCCTGCGCTACCGGCGGATCGACGACACCGCCGAGGTGTTCGTGCAGAGCGGCGCGCGGGCGCTGATCCACCGCCCGACGCGCGCGGTGCCGCCGCGCACCTACGACGGCTACGAGTTCGACGACGCGGTGATGGACGCGCACCTCGAGGCGCTGGCCGGCGATCGCGCGACCGAGCACCAGGCCTTCCTGTGGACGCACGCGCTCCTGCATCGCGATCGCGCGCGGGCGACCGCGGCGCTGGCCCGGCTGCTCGCGCATCCGAGCCTGTGGATCGTGACGACCACGATGCGGCTCGTCGGCAACAGCCAGCTCACGGCGCTGGCGGCGCCGATCCGCGCGTACGCCGACGATGATCGCGTGCCGCCGCACGAGCGCGACGCGAGCGGCGGGCGCATGGCCTCGCACAGCCTGGCGTCGGTGGCGCGCGCGGTCCTCGCGCAGCTCGCGGCGTGAGCGTCAGCTCCGCGGCGCGCGGCCGATGCCGAGCTCGTCGCCGACCAGCGTCCACGCCAGCTGCGGGTTGCTCTCGATCAGGCGATCGGCGGCCTGGGCCAGCGCGCTGGCGCGGTTCTCGGCCAGCGCGGCCTCGATGCGGACGTAGCGCTTGCGCAGCCGCGCATCCTCGGCGACCTGCCACGACCGGTCGCGCTGGCGGGGCTCGCGCGGGCCCATCATCGGCTCCTGGATCGTGGCGACCTCGACCTGGGTCAGGCCCGAGGTCAGGATCCAGTCGAGGAGCGGCCCGCTGGTGACCTCGCCCAGCCGGACGTAGGTCTGGTTCTCCGCGATGTCGCCGACCAGCTCGTGCTGGCCGGAGCGATCGATCATCGTGGCGGCGGCGCACAGGTGGCCGTCGACGTCGCGCCAGACGTTGCGCGTGGTGCCGGTCTCGTAGTTGTGGGGATAGGAGCCGGCCTTGCGGTACGCGCGGAAGCGGGCGACGTTGGCGGCGCGGCGCCTGGCGAGCGCCTTCATCACGAGCGCGCGCGACGGTGCGTGCACCGGCGCATCGGGCGCCTCCATGAAGGTCTCCGCGCGCGGTGCGACGGGCATCGGCGCGCCCGCGGGCGCCTCGGCGAAGCGCGGCGCGGCGCTGGCGGCAGGAGCGAGGAGCGAGCAGGCGAGGAGGGCAGCAGCGAGACGACGCATGGGACGGAATCCTTGGCGGTGCGGGTTACCGACGGGGAGTCGGGATCACGAGGCGGTGAGGTACTGATCGACCAGCGCGCGGGCGAGGCCGCGGTTCTCCAGCAAGCGATCGGCGGCCATCGCGAGGCCGGCCGTGCGGTGCTTCGCCAGCCACGCCTCGGTCGCGATGTAGCCGCGGCGCAGGCGCTTGTCCTCGGCGATGCGCCAGCCGGCGGGCTCCTGCTCGCGCATCGACGGGCGCCAGCCCGGCATCTGGATCCGGTCGATCTCCTCGAGCGTGAAGCCCGAGGTCAGGAGCCAGTCCATCGCGGGGCCCGAGGTCACGTCGAGCAGCCGCAGGTTGTTGTTGCTGGTCGCGACCTGCTCGACGATCGCGTCCTGCCCATCGGCGTGCAGCATGGTCGCGGCGGCGCACAGGTGGCCCTCCTCGTCGCGCCAGACGTTGAGCGGGCCCGAGCGCACGAAGTTGTGCGGGTAGACGCCGGCCTTGCGATAGGCGCGGAACGCAGCGAGGTTCTTCGCGCGGCGCGCGGCCAGCGCCTTGATCACCAGCGCGCGGCTCGGCGCGGGCAGCGGCGCGAGCATCTTCATATCGGGCGGGGCGGGGCGATCGTGGGTGGCGATGGGCGCGGCACCGGCGGCGGTGGCGAACATGGACATCGCGAGGAACGCGGCAGCGAGGCGTCGCATCATGGAGATTGGAAACGAGCGACGCGGCCGTGCGGTCTGTCGTCGCGGCGCGATCGCGGCCGTCGCTGCGCGCGCGATCACGCGCGCCGAAAATTCAACGAGCCCCGCTCCAGGGCGGGGCTCGCAGGTGGCAATCGTCGATCGCGTGATCAGGCGCGCGATCAGGTGGCGTCGACGAGCGCGCGGGCCAAGCCCGGGTGCTCCATCAGCCGATCGGCGGCCATCGCCAGCCCGGCCTTGCGGTGCTTGACGAGCCACGCGTCGGTCGCGACGTAGCCGCGGCGCAGGCGCGCGTCCTCGGCCATGCGCCACTCGGGCGTGCGCTCGACCGGCGACGGCAGCACCATCGGCGCCTGGATGCGATCGATCTCCTCGAGCGTGAAGCCCGAGGTCAGGAGCCAGTCCATCACCGGGCCGTCGGTCACGTCGAGCAGGCGCAGGTTGGTGTTCGTCGCCGCGACCTGGTCGACGAGATCGCGGCGACCATCGGCGGCGATCATCGTCGCGGCAGCGCACAGGTGACCGTCGTCATCGATCCACACGTTGAGCGGGCCGGAGCGGATCGTGTTGTGCGGGTAGACGCCGCCCTTGCGATAGGCGCGGAACGCGGCGAGGTTCTTCGCGCGGCGCGCGGCCAGGGCCTTCAGGACCTCGGCGCGGCTCACGGGCGCCATCGGCATGCGCATGTCGGGCATGTCGTCGGGGGCGACCTCGGTGGGCGCGGGCGGGCGCGCGAAGCTGCGCGCATCGGCGGCGGAGGCGAGGAGCGAGAGCGAGAGGAACGCGGCGGCGAAGCGACGGAGCATGGCGAAGCCTTGGGCACGGCCGGGTGGTCGGCGACGCCGGCGCCGGATGCGGCGCGGGTCATCGTGCGTGGGCTTCTAGACGCGCGACCGGGCGCGTCGGTCTGTGCGCTACGCCGCGAGCTACTCCGCGCCGACGCCGATGAAGATGTCCGACACCGCGCCGCCGGTCAGCTCGAGTTGCATGCCGCCGTAGACCGAGCCGATCAGCACGTGGTCGGCCGTGCCCTCGGTGATGTCGGTGTTGTAGGCGCGCTTGACGTCGTCGAGGGAGGTGCCGATGCCCACGCCGCGCGAGGTCTTGAGCGCGCACGGCGCGGTCATGATGATGCCGCCGACGTGGTACGGGCCCTGCTCGCTGCTGGCCTTGAGCCAGAGCGAGAGGCCCTGCGCCGGGTACAACCAGCTCGAGACCCAGTCGCCGGTGGCCGCCTCTTCCTCGGGCGCCGACTTGGAGGCCGGCTCACCGAGCGCCTTCACGACCCCCGCGGGATCGAGGTGGAACGTGAGCGGCCCGACGGTCTCGGCGCTGAAGTCGTACTTCGTGTCGTAGCCATCGCCGCCCGGGCCGAACGTGCCATCGCCGTCGGGATCGAGGTCGGGCACCGGGCCGGTCGGGATCGCCGCGGTGGGCGGTGCGGGCGTGGTGGCGGGCGTGGCGGGCGCGGCGTGCGAGCACGCGGCGAGAGCGAGCACGAAGGGCGCGGTCCTCATCATCGCCTCGATCATCGCACGAGGCCGGGCGCGCTACTCGGCGGTCGCGGCGCTGTCGTCGGGGTTCACGCGGTGCGCGCGCTTGCCCAGGCGGCTCCACAGACACGCGCGCGCGCCGGTCACGTGCTCGACCGCGGCGTCGTCGGCCTGGGCATCGCCGGGCAGGGCCGCCTCCCAGCGATCGAGATCCGCGGTGACCCACTGCACGCACGCGCCGGTGCGGCAGCCGCACGCGGCCGCCTCGATCTGCCCCGCGGTCGCCGGCCACGCGCTCGCGACCGGGCGGATCGCGGTGGTGAAGTCGCCGGTCGTCGCGTCGTATTCCTTGGGGATGGTCGGCTCGTCGAGCGAGGGCGGGCACTCGCTGGCATCGGTCAGGCACAGCTCGAGCTGCGCGACGAAGCTGGCGCGCGCCGTGATGTCGGCGCGCAGCACCGCGAGCTTCACCGGCAGCGCGTCGTCGTGGCCATCGCCCTCGTCGATCGCGCGGTCGAGCTCCAGGCGCGCCGCCTGCACCTTGATGCGCTCGTCGCGGACCGTGCGCTCGACCGCCGCGCGGCCCAGCGCGATCTCGCCGCCGCGCTGGGTGGTGTCGAGGCGGGTGCCGGCGGCCTCGCGCTCGGAGGTGAGCTTGCCCTGAGGAGCGCCACAGGCGGCGGCGGCTAAGACGGCGATCAGGGCCGCGCGATTCATGTCCTCGAGGGTAGCTCGTGCCTGTGCTTGCCACCAGGCGCCAACCGCGCAACATTGCGTGGGTTCTATGGATGAATCGCCGCGCCGTGTCGTGCGTCGATATCCCAAGCGCGAACCCGCGCGGCTCTCGGAGACCGACCCATGTTGATGAACCTCGTCACGTACTTCACGACCCTGGTCCTCTCGTACCAGGCGGGCCACATGCCCGCGAACAAGGCCGCGGTCCTGACGACCCGCACGCCGATCGTGGTGCCGATGACGCCGGCCGCGCCGGCGCCCATGCCCGAGCCGCAGTCGGTCACCGGTGGCCTCATCCTGTCGACCCCGGTCGTGCTCACCCCGGTGCGGGTCGCGACCGCGCCGACCGCCGCGGAGATCGTCGACAAGGTCCAGAGCTTCTACGCCAACGTGAAGCAGGTGACCGCGAAGTTCCGGCAGGAGGTCACCAACGCCGCGTTCAACGACACCAAGACCTCCGACGGCATGGTGTGGATCGCCAAGCCCGGCAAGATGCGCTGGGACTACTACGGCAAGAAGCAGCACGGGAAGGTCGCGATCAAGAAGAGCTTCATCTCGAACGGCACGTACCTCTACGTCGTCGAGCATGACAACAAGCAGGTCTTCAAGAAGAACCTGCAGAACGACCTGATGCCGGTCGCGATCTCGTTCCTCTACGGCAAGGGCGATCTCAAGACCGAGTTCGACGCCGCGATCGACTCGAGCGGCACCTACGGCGCGAAGACCGACATCGTCCTGAAGCTCACGCCCAAGAAGAAGTCGGCGCAGTACAAGTTCCTGTACCTCGTCGTCGATCCGGGCGCGTCCCGCGTGAAGGAGTCGATCATCATCGACTCGTCGTCGAACGTGAACCACTTCCGCTTCTACGAGCCCAACTTCGAGAAGGCCGCGCCCGACGCCTGGTTCCAGTTCAACGAGAAGAGCGTGAAGAACTACCGCATCCGCGACGCCGACGCCGAGCAGGCGCAGCCGGGCGCGAAGGCCGAGTGACGCGCGTGCGAGGCATCGTCGCCGCGGCGCTGGTGGTCGGGCTGGGCGCGCCCGCGAGCGCGCGCCCGGCGCGGCAGGTCGCGCCGGTGGTGGCGACCGCTCCCGAAGCGGCGGTGGCCGTCGACAAGGTCCAGGCGTTCTACGCCAAGGTCACGCACCTGACCGCCGCGTTCCAGCAGGCGGTCACCACCGCGACGTTCGCCGACACCCGCCGCTCGGCGGGGCACGTCTGGATCGCGCGACCGGGGAAGATGCGCTGGGACTACGACGGCAAGCCGCGGCGCGGCCACGTCGCGGTCAAGCGCAGCGTCATCTCGAACGGCACCTACCTCTACGTCGTCGAGCATGACAACAAGCAGGTGTTCAAGAAGGACGTGAAGCGCGACCTGATGCCGGCGGCGATCTCGTTCCTCTACGGCAAGGGCGATCTCAAGACCGCGTTCACGCCGGCGATCGACACGAGCGGTACGTACGGCACCCGCACCGACGTGGTCCTCGCGCTCACACCGAAGCAGCCGTCGGCGCAGTTCACGGCGCTGTACCTGGTCGTCGATCCCGCCACGTACCGCGTGAAGGAGTCGATCGTCGTCGACAGCTCCGCGAACGTGAACCACTTCACCTTCGATGCCCCGGATACCGCCGCGGCCGTGCCGGACAGCCTGTTCGAGTTCGACGAGCGCGGCGCCGCGGCCCGGTACTACAAGATCCACGACGCCGACGCCGAGCAGGCGAAGGCCGAGTGACTCCCTGACGCGCCGCGCGCACCGCGGCACTGCGTCACTCACGGCGACCCGGATTCCGGGTCGCCGTTTTGCTAAGGTGGCCGCGATGCAACCACTCCGCGCTCACTCGCGCATGACCGCCCCCCGCGGGCCGGTCGTGCTCGCGATCCTCGACGGTGTTGGAATCGGCAAGGGCGACGCCGCCGACGCGGTGAAGATCGCCGCCACGCCCACGCTCGACCGGCTGTGGACGCCGGGCGTGCGTGCCGCGCTGCGCGCCCACGGCACCGCGGTCGGCTTGCCCAGCGACGACGACATGGGCAACAGCGAGGTCGGGCACAACGCGCTCGGCTGCGGCGTGATCCACGCCCAGGGCGCACTGCTGGTCGGACGCGCGATCGCCTCGGGCGCCTTGTTCGCCAGCCCGACCTGGCAGGCGATCGTCGCGCGCGGCCAGCGCGGCGCGATCCACTTCATCACGCTCCTGTCCGACGGCGGCGTCCACGGCCACATCGATCACCTCGAGGCGATGCTGCGGGCCGCGGCGAAGTCCGGGGCGAAGAAGCTCTACGTCCACGCGCTCCTCGACGGCCGCGACGTCGCGCCGACCTCGGCGCCGATCTACGTCGAGCGGATCGAGCGCGTGCTCGGCGAGCTGCGCGCTTCGGGCATCGACGCGCGCATCGCCTCGGGCGGCGGCCGCATGTTCGTGACGATGGATCGCTACGAGGCCGACTGGTCGATCGTGGAGCGCGGCTGGAAGACCCACGTGCTCGGCCTTGGCCGCGGGTTCCCGAGCGCCATGGCCGCGATCGAGGCGTTCCGCGCCGAGAAGCCGGGCATCCTCGATCAGGACCTGCCGCCGTTCGTGATCCACGAGGGCGGTCGCGCGATCGCGCCGATCGTCGACGGCGACGCGGTGGTCATGACCAACTACCGCGGCGATCGCGCGATCGAGATCTCGCGCGCGTTCGACGACCCGCAGTTCGCGGCGTTCGATCGTGTCCGGGTTCCGGACGTGCTCTACGCCGGCATGATGGAGTACGACGGCGATCTCCACATCCCGCGCCACTTCCTGGTCACGCCGCCGACGATCGACCAGACGATGGGCGAGTACCTCGCGCGCGCGAAGGTGCCGCAGCTCGCGATCTCCGAGACCCAGAAGTACGGCCACGTCACTTACTTCTGGAACGGCAACCGCAGCGGCCAGTTCGATGACGCGACCGAGTCCTACGTCGAGATCCCGAGCGACCTGGTGCCGTTCGAGCAGCGGCCGTGGATGAAGGCCGCGGAGATCACCGACCGGGTCATCGGCGAGCTGCGCGGCGGGCGCCGCGGGTTCGTGCGGCTGAACTACGCCAACGGCGACATGGTCGGCCACACCGGGTCGTTCGATGCGACCGTGGTCGCGGTGGAGGCGGTGGACCTACAGCTGGCTCGCCTCCTCCGGGCGGTCGAAGAAGCCCAGGGAATCCTGGTGGTTACGGCAGACCATGGCAACGCGGACGAGATGTACATGCGCGACAAGCACGGCAACGTCCAGCGGAGCCGAGACGATGGTCGACCTGTGATAAGGACGAGTCATAGTCTCAATCCGGTGCCGTTCGTGATCCACGACCCCGCTCGCTCCGATCGCTACGATCTCGATCCATCCCGGATCGAGGGCGCCGGCATCGCGAACGTCACCGCCACCTGCCTCGAGCTGCTCGGCTTTGAACCGCCGGCCGAGCTCGAGCCATCGCTCCTGAGGATTCGATGACGCGTACCTGGATGGCTCGTGCCGCGGCGGTTGCCGGGCTGTGTGTGCTCGGACTCTCGGCTTCGTCGTGCAGCACGCCCGAGGCGGCGGCCGCCTCGTGCACCAAGGCCGCGCCCGACTGCAAGCCGAAGGTGACCTTCGTCGACACCGCCGGCCACGCGTACGCGCCCGAGGCGCTCGCGGGCAAGGTCGTGGTCGTGAACTTCTGGGCCACGTGGTGCAAGCCGTGCATGGCCGAGATCCCGGCGTTCTCGCGCGTGTACAGCTCGTACCAGGGCAAGAAGGACGTCGTCATGCTCGGCGTGATGACCGACAACCCCGACGAGGCGACGCTGCTCAACTTCACGAGCGATCACGAGCTGCTCTATCCGGTGGTGCGCGCCGATCGCGACATCCAGATGGCGTTCCAGTACCCCGACGCCATCCCGACGACGTTCGTCTACGGCCGCTCGGGCAAGCTCGAGGCCAGCCACCGCGGCCCGATGAACGACGACGAGCTGAAGGCGCTGATCGACAAGCTGCTCGCGGAGAAGTAGTAGGTCAGAGCATCGGCGCCAGCTCGGCGCCGACCTCCGCCGGGAACAGGCCGAAGATGCCGCCGGTGTGCACGAACACGATCCGCTCGCCGAACCGGCGCGGATCGGCAGCGAGCTCGGTGACGATGCCGTGGAACGCCTTGCCGGTGTAGACCGGATCGAGCACGAGGCCATCGCGGCGGCAGAGGTCGCGGATCGTGGCCAGCTCCTCGGGCCGGCTCTTCGCGTAGCCGCGGCCCACGTGGCCATCGACGAGCTCGATGTCGTCGGCGGTGACGGTCACGCCGATCGACCAGCGCGCGAGGAAGTCGTCGCAGATCGCGCCGATCGCGCGCACGAAGTAGTCGCGATCGTCGCAGACGTTGACGCCGGCGACGCGGGTGCCGAGGCGGTGCAGCTTGGCGCCGAGGATGAGGCCCGCGCCGGTGCCGCCCGAGCCGCACGCGTACATGACCGTGGTCGCGCGCGTCGACATCTCGGCGAGATCGTCGGCGAGCTCGGCGGCGCAGCCGACGTAGCCCCACGAGCCGAGCGCGTTCGAGCCGCCCTCGGGGATGACGTACGGGCGGTGACCGGCGGCGCGCAGGCGCTCGGCGGCGGCCGCCATGATCGCGGTGCGATCGCGCCAGGCCGGGCGCGTGATCCACTCGATCGACGCGCCGGCGAGGCGATCGAGGAGGATGTTGGCGGTCGCGAGCGGAGGCGCGGCGGGATCGTCGGTGCGCAGGACCAGGTGGCTGGCGAGCCCGATCCGCGCCGCGGCCAGCGCGGTCGCGCGGCAGTGGTTCGATTGCTCGCCGCCGCAGGTGATCACGACGTCGGCGCCCTGATCCTGCGCATCGGCGAGCAGGTACTCGAGCTTGCGGACCTTGTTGCCCGACAGCTCGGCGCCGGTCAGGTCGTCGCGCTTGACCAGGATCTCGACGCCGAGCGCGGCGCTGGTGCGTGGGAGGTGCTGGAGCGGAGTGCCGGTGCGGGCGAGCGCGACCTTGCGCGGGGCGAGCGACATGGCGCGATCCTATACGCCGAGGACGTCACGATCCGCCCGTCGACCAGCCCGTCGACCAGCGCGTGCAGATCATCGATCTGCTCGAACCGCTCGACACCCGGCTGAGCGTTGCCCGCGCCTGCCACTGTTTGGTGGCCGAAGGGATCGTCACGCGCGCCCCGAGCCCTACGCTACCGGCACATGTCCTCGCCCGCCGGACGCGCCGCCCATCCACATGCTTCGTTCACGTCGGTCCTCGCGCTGCTCGTCGCGACCACGCTCGGGGCTTGCGCTGACGAGCCGGCGCCGGGCTGGTGCGAGGCGGCCGGCGGCCGCGACCTGCTGACGCTGAGCCGGCGCAGCGAGAACGGCCGGTTCCGCATCGATCTGCTGCGCTTCGGGATCTCCGACGCCGGTGCCGCCTGCACCGCGACCCTCGCGACCGTGTGGCAAGACACTCTCCGGTCGCCGAAGTTCGCTGTGTCTCCCGACGGCCGGCGGGTCGTGCTGCAGGAGCCGTTCACCGACGACGGGATGGCCCACGCGGTGTACATGATCGATCTCGAGGGCAACTCGCCGACGACCGCGGTCCTGTCGTCGCACGCGAGCATCCCCGATGCGCCGTGGTCGCCCGACGGGAGCTGGCTCGTGTTCACGCAGTGGTCGGACACGGTGGACGCGCCCGTCCAGCTGCGCGCGATTCGCGCGGAGGCCACCAGCGAGGACTTCCCCACGGCCGTCGACCTCGGTGCGCCCGCGGACCTGGTGTTCGACGAGCACTCGTTGTGGCAGCCCCACGGCAACGCGCTTCAGCTGTGGGCCGTCACCGCCAGGCAGATGGTCCTCCACGATCTCGATTCTGGTACCCAGGCGCAATGGGACGTCCCGTCGTCATTCTGGTCACCCGACGGTCGCTGGTTGCTCTCGGTCGTCCATGACGATACGACGCAGACCTGGACCACGAGCGTCATCGACACGACGAAGCCCGGCGTCGCACCGATCGTGCTCTTCCCCGGGCAGAGCATCTCAGGGGGCACCTGGTCGACCGACGGCCGGTTCCTCGCCGTCTCGGTGCCGGAGCCGCGCGAGCTGGTCGTCCTCGATATGTCCAGCGGTTCGCCGCAGGTCACCGCCACCAGATTCCCTGACCTCCAGCCCGGGAGCTGGCTCGACTCGACGTGGATGCTCTCGGACGCGTCCTCCGGCCCCGCGTTCGTGAATCTCGATGGAACGCTGATCCCGATCCCCGAGGGTGCCTCGCGCGTATCGCCGGTGCCCGGGCGGGTCGCGGTGACGTTTCGTGGGAACCAGGGACAGAAGTATCTGACGCCACAGGGCACGTCGGTCCCGATCACGCGCTGCAACGATGTGGAGGAGGCGTGGGCACCGGATGGCGCGCACGTGGTGTGCTGGCCCGACCCCAAGGCGGCTGCGCTCTATGACATCGATGCCGTCACGCGAACGACGCTGACGCTGGGACCGATCGGCAACTTCGGGCGCGCGACTTCGATGCAGGCGTTCTGGTCACCCGACGGAGCCCGCGTCGTGTTCAGCGCAGCGGGGTCGCTCGCGGTCGCCGACGCAGTGACCGGCGAGATCCACGAGATCGTGCCACCGGCGCCGGGGGAGGTCCTCAACGTCGTCTGGCGACCGATGCGCTGATCGATCCGCGCGCCGCTGGCGGCGCTGTCATGAGCGCCTCGCGGTCCGCGGAATAGCCGCGCGTGTGCGGTCGTTGGCACGTCGATGAAGGCGCTCGCGATCGTCGCGGTGCTCGGTGCGGCGGCCGGCACGGCCCGGGCCGCACCGTTCCGGCCGTTCGTCGATGCGATCGGGGTGACGCCGAGCGGCGTCATCGTCACGACCACGACCCACACCGGTCAGGCGGACCGGCCCGTGCCCGAGCGCCACGAGCTCGTGATGTTCGCGCCCGATGGCGCGGAGCTGTTCGCGGTTCGCGTCGAGGGGTTCGTCGATCACGGCGTCGCGATCGACCGCGGGCAGTGGCGCGCGCTCGACCGCTGGCTGGCGACCTTGCGCCTGCGGCGGGTCGCGGCCCGGCCGCTCGCCGAGCTTCGCTGTGCGACCCGGCCCGGTCCCGACGACACGGCGTGCCCGGCCAGCACCGAC
>JAIOQA010000485.1 GCA_021413675.1 Deltaproteobacteria bacterium
GCGCCCGCAGCCCGTCACCGTAGTTGGCGAACGCCGCCGCGCGTGCGCGGCGCTCGACGTGGCCGTAGTAGTAGCCGCCGATCGTGCCCGCGAGCGCCGCGGCCACCGCGATCGCACCGCCGAGCAGCATCCGGTCCTCACCGACGTGGCTATCGAACTCGCCGAGCGGCTGGTTCGCACTCTCGGATATACCCGACATCATCACGCCGAACCCGAGCACCGACACCGCGGTCCCGCCGAGCACCCATCCCCACTTCTTGCCGCGCGCGTCCGCGCTCTCGCGCGCGGACCGCGCCGTCGGGCTCTGCGGGTCGACCACCGGCAGCAGATCGTCGGCGTGCCGCACATCCTCACCGCCGGCCAGCACCAGGTCGAGCTCGGTCGAGACCGACGTGCCGTACTGGTTGGTCGTGATCGCGACCGTCTGCACCTCGCCCGCGGGGCGGAGCTGCTGGTAGGCCGCGAGCCGCTCGGGCAGCGCCGCGCCCGGCGGCGGCGCCGCGAGCTGGGTGTGGAAGCAACCGGTGGCCGGGATGGCGGCGACGAGGGCGGCGACGAGCGCGTTGCGGAGCATGGATCCCTTGTAGCCACGCGCCGCCCGCGCTCCGAGGGCAGCGACCGGCAAGGCCCGGCGTTTGATCGCGGCGCGCGCTTGCCCTGCCGACCCGCGCGGGCTACCCGGTGGAGATGCCGGTCTCGCCCGCGTATCGCCCCGCACCTCGGTTCGCCGAGCTCGGGCCGGCGTTCGCCGATGTCGTCGAGCCCGCCGCATTTCCCAAGCTCGTCCCGCGCTGGCGCAACCAGCGCTGGGCCGCGCGCGTCGGCCTCGACACGCTCACCGACGACGAGTGGGCGCGCGCGTTCGGCCGGTTCGAGCCGCTGCCCGACAACCTGCCGCGGCCGCTCGCGCTGCGCTATCACGGCCACCAGTTCCGCACGTACAACCCGAACCTCGGCGACGGCCGCGGCTTCCTGTTCGCGCAGGTCGAGGACGATCGCGGGCGGATCCTCGATCTCGCGACCAAGGGATCGGGCGCCACGCCGTGGTCGCGCGGCGGCGACGGCAAGCTGACGCTCAAGGGCGGCGTGCGCGAGGTGCTCGCGACCGAGCTGCTCGAGGCGCTCGGCGTCGAGACCTCGAAGTCGTTCAGCCTGTTCGAGACCGGCGAGCGCCTGACCCGCGGCGACGAGCCGTCGCCGACGCGCTCGTGCGTGCTGGTGCGGCTCGGGCACTCGCACGTGCGCTTCGGCAGCTTCCAGCGCCACGCCTACCACGAGGATCGCGTGAGCCTGCGCCAGCTCGTCGACTTCGCGGTCGCGCACTACGCGCCCGAGCTCTGCCACCCCGATGGCGATGTCGCGGTCGCGCTGATGCGGCTGGTGACCGCGCGCTCGGCGCGCCTGTGCGCGCAGTGGATGGTCGCGGGCTTCGTGCACGGCGTGCTGAACACCGACAACATGAACGTCACGGGCGAGAGCTTCGACTACGGGCCCTACCGGTTCCTGCCGACGTTCGCGCCCGAGTTCACCGCCGCCTACTTCGATCACGGCGGGCTCTACGCCTACGGCAACCAGCCGGCGGCGGTGCGCTGGAACCTGGAGCAGCTGGCCCACGCGCTCGGGCCGCTGGCGTCGGCGGCGGCGCTGGGCCGCGCGGTCGCGACCTTCGACACCGCGTTCTCGACCGAGCTCGATCGCGCGGTGATCGCGCGCCTCGGCCTCGCGTCGCGCGGGCCGCTCCGCGACGCGCTCCTGCGCCACGGCGTGTTCGCGTACCTGGGCGAGCACCAGGTGCCGTTCGAGCAGTTCTTCTTCGACTGGTACGGCGGGCTCGCGGGGCCGCGCCAGGCGCGCGTCGACGTGCGCGAGCGCTACCGCGACGCCGCGTCGCTGCGCGACGATCTCGCCGGCTATCGCGCGCGCTCCGGGGCGCGGCTCGATCATCCGTACTTCGCGCGCGATCGGCCGCGCACGCTGCTCATCGACGAGGTCGAGGCGATCTGGGCGCCGATCGCCTCGACCGACGACTGGTCGCTGTTCGAGGCGACGATCGCCGACATCCGCGTCATGGGCGAGGCGCTGGCGTGAGCGCGAGCCCGCCATGAGCCGACGCGACAACGCGGAGGCGCGATGCCCGCACTGCCGCATGCTCGGCGCGCTGTGCGTGTGCCCGCTGGTGCCGGTGCCGCCGCTCGCGACCCGCACGCGGCTGGTCCTCATCATCCACCGCTACGAGGCGCGCAAGCCGACCAACACCGGCCTGCTCGCCGCGCGCTGCCTCGGCAACAGCGAGGTCATCCAGCGCGGCCACGCCGGCGCGCCGTCGGAGGAGCTCGCGATCCCCGCGGGCACGCGCCCGCTCCTCCTGTTCCCACACGAGGCCGCGATCCCGCTCGACGCGATCCCCGCGGGCGCGCCGGTGACGCTGATCGTGCCCGACGGCAACTGGCGCCAGGCCGCCAAGGTCCGCCACCGCGTGCCCGGCCTCGACCAGGTGCCGTGCGTGACCTTGCCGCCGGGCCCGCCCACCCGCTACCGCCTGCGCAGCGAGCCCGTCGACGGCGGCCTCGCGACCTTCGAGGCGATCGTGCGCGCGCTCGCGATCCTCGAGGGCGAGGACGGCGCGGCGATCACCGCCGCGATGGACCACGTCTTCACCGTGATGGTCGAGCGCACGCTGTGGTCGCGCGGTCAGCTCCCGGCGAGCGCGGTCACCGGCGGCCTGCCCGAGGGCGTCGATCCGCGCGACCCGAGCAGCGTCCGGGGCGCGGACGCGGACTGATCGTCCGGGCGCGACCGCGCGCCCCACCGCTGCGCCACCCAGGACACGACCGCCGCCGCCGCGAGCGCCGCGAGCAGCCAGCCGCCGTGCGCCGCGAGGCGCTCGACCCGCGCCGGGATCGGCGTCGCCAGGCCGAGGCCGCGCTCGGCGATCCAGCCGATCGCCGCGACGACGCCGATCGCCGCGCCAGCGACGCGCACCGCGCGGCCGCCCGGACCGCGCGCGAGGATCACCAGCGTCGGCAGCACGAGCGCGACGACCGCGAGCTGCATCAGCTCGACGCCGACGTTGAAGCCCGCGAGCGCGAGCGCCAGCGAGCGGCCATCGAAGCCGAAGCCAGCGAGCGCCTCGGCGAACGCGAGCCCGTGGACGAGCCCGAAGCCGAACGCCAGGATCGGCTCGCGGCCGGGCGCGAGCGGTCGGAGCGCGTGGATCGCCGACATCAGGATCGAGGCCGCGATCGCGACCTCGACGATCGCCGCGGGGACCGGCACGCGCACGAGCGCGCCGAGCACCAGCGTCAGCGAGTGACCGAGCGTGAACGCGGTCGCGATCGCCGCGGTCCGCAGCAGCGCGCGCCGCACCGGCACCGGCGCGATCCAGCGCCCGCCGCGCGCGCGCCACGGCGCGGAGACCAGGAGCATCAGCACGAACAGCAGGTGATCGGTGCCGCCGCGGATGTGATCGATGCCGAGGCCGATCGCGGCGCGCAGCCCGGTCCACGCCGAGCCGGCGGTGCGATCGACGACCAGCGCGCGCGCCTGGTAGTGCATGAGCCCGACGAACAGCGGATCGGCGCCGACCTCGCCGGTCGCGAGATCGCGCCGCACGAACACGTACGCGTTGTCGGTGACCACCGCGCGGAGCACGAGGTCGTCGCGCAGCTCGAACCAGCGCGCGCTCGCGCCGTCGGGCGCGGTCATCCGGACCTGCACGTCCATCACGTCGCCGTCGCCGACGCGGCGCACGCCGACCGCGCGCACCGTGATCGCGAACGCGCGGCCATCGGCGGCGCGCGCCCCGACGTAGGCGCGCGCGTCGGCCGCGAGCTGCTCGATCGGCGCGGCCCGCAGCTGCGCAACCGTCTCGCCGCGGGCCAGCGCGAGCTGCCCGAGCGGCACCTGCAGCTCGGCGTCGACGACGCGCTCGCCGACGTCGAGGAGCACGACCTCGCCGCGCACGTCGTGGGCGTGCGCGACCCGCGCGCTCGCCAGGCCGAGCGCGATCACGATCCCGACCACCGCGCGCATCGGGGTCACAGCGTCCCGGAGTAGTCGAGCGCCTTGTCGCGATAGATGCCGTGATAGTGGGTCGCGCCCTGCACGACCACGCCGCTCTGGCACGCGACCTCGATCCACACCCGCGGGCCATCGATCCGCATGTACGTGCCGCTGACGTCGACGTCGACGCCCGCGGCCGGGGTCCCGGCCCACGCCACGTAGGTGTCGGCGTACGCCGCGCTCGAGGTGTACGCGGCGAGCAGGTCGCTCGCGATCGCCGGATCGTAGTCGCTCACCCACTCCGCGATCGCGCTGGTGACCAGCGCCTGCTGATCCGCCGACAGGCTCGAGACCAGCACGCCCTTGCGGTTGGCGCCCACCGGGAACTTGGCCTGCGCGGCTGCCGCCGAGCCGGTGCCGTACTCGACCGGGCCGATCAGCACGTCGGAGAAGGTCTGGCCGGCGAGGTACGCGCTCGCCAGCTCCGTCGACGACAGCGCCCCGAACACACCGGCGAGCGCGTCGCCCTCGCCGGCCATCGGCTGGTAAGTCGCGCCGTCGATCGTGAACGCGGCCTTGGGCTCGACGCCGAGGTGGTTCGGCGTCGGGTAGCCGACGCCGCCGTGGTACGTGATGTTCCACGCCATGTGGTGGCCGCCGAAGGTCACCGCCCAGTCGCCGCTCTCCGACGGCGTGCCGAAGACGGCGATCGAGTAGTTCGCCGCGCCGTACGCGCCGCCACCACCGCCGCCGCCGCCGCCGAGGCTCGCGAGGTAGTCGTCCGCGGCCCGGACACCCTCGAGATCCGCGCTGCCGTCGCTGCTGAGCACGGTCTGCATCAGCGCGAGCGCCGCGGCCTGGCTCGCGTCGCCGAGCGCGCCCATCGCCACGCCCGCCCGGGTCACGCCCGGCAAGTTCGACCAGCGCGTGCGGTCCGCGCTGTCGGTGAACGCGAGGTTCACCGCCGCCCGCTCGCTCGTCGACAAGGTCGCGAGGAAGCCGTCGGCGGCGCACACCGCCTTCGCGAGGTGCGTCGTCGCCGCGGTGCAGTCGGGCACGGCGGCGTCGGGCGCGGTCGAGGCATCGCCGCTCCCCGGGGTGGCATCGACGGTGGCGGCGGTGCTGTCGCAGGCGGCGATGAGGAGGGCGAGGACGGTGACGCGGGACACGGGCACGGACATGGCGGAGCCTTTCGGCCGAAGAACCTCGGCGATCACGCTCATTCCACGCGGCGTGCCACACCGATGGTCGAGCGATCTCGCGCACCTGGGCCCTCGGGTGGGTGCCGCGCGCCTGTACGGATTCCGTACGCCGCGTCCTGATTCCGATCGCGCCGTGATCGCGATCGCGCGCGAGGTGCGCGATACTTCGTGATCTACGCGACGCGCCCTCCACGACGGAGCCTGATGAAGATCCTCCCGCTCGCTGACGCCCGCAACCACGCCGCCGACCTCGCCACGATCCTCGCCAGCGGCGGGCTCGTCTGCTTCCCGATCGGCGGCATCTATCGCATCGTCGCCGACGCCCGGTCGGACGCGGCGATCAACCGGCTGATGCAGAGCAAGCGCCGCGCGCGCAACCACCCCGCGCTGCTGCTGGTCGCCGATCTGGCCGCCGCGCGCGCGGTGGTCAAGGGCACCGCGTGGCGGCTGACCCAGCGCCTCGCGCAGCGGCTGTGGCCCGGACCGCTCACGCTGGTCCTGCCGCCGAGCGACGACCTGCCGCCCGCGGTCAAGAAGCTGCTCACGCGCGCGACCGGCGCGCTCGGCATCCGCGTCCCCGACGAGCCGCTCGCCACCGATGTCGTCCGCGCGTTCGGCGGGCCGCTGCTGGTCTCGAGCGCGAACCTCGAGCAGAAGCCCGGCGCGACCTCGGCGGCGGCGATCCGCCAGCGCTTCGTGCACACCGTCGATCTGTGGATCGACGCCGGCGACACGCGACCGGGACCGCCGTCGACGATCGTCGAGCTGAGCGAGACCACGTGGACGCTGGTGCGCGAGGGCGCGATCAGCCGCGCCCAGCTCGAGCACGCGGCGCCCCAGGCCGCGTAGCGCCGCGGTCAGGGCGTGCCGTAGCCGTAGCCACCGTAGCCGTAGCCGCCGTAGCTGTTGCCGCCGAGGCCATAGCCACCGCCGTACCCGTTGTCGCCGTAGCCGTCGTCGGCCCAGGCGTCCGCGCCGTAGCCAACGCCGCCGTACATCCCGCCGGGCTGGTAGACCAGGCGCAGCGAATCCTCGCCGCCGATGCTGCCGGCCCAGGCCCGGTCGCCGCTGGGCGCGAACACCGCCTCGACCGGGCGGTTGCACCCGCCGCCGTTGCAGTAGAACTCGCCGTGGAAGTGCGCGGCGCCATCGCCATCGAAGGTGACCGAGCCGCGCACGCGCTGCGAGCCCTCGAGCTTGACCAGGCGCGTGACCCCATCGGTGGTCGCGACCCGGCACAAGTACGGTTGATACGAGTACTCGCCGCTGGTCATCGTGCAGGCGTAGTCGCCGTCGGGCAGCGCGGTGCGGGCCGCGACCGATTCCGGCGGTGGTGCGTTCTCGAGCCGCGGCGTGACCGGCGCGGGAACTGGAGTACAGCCCGCGAACGCGAGCGCGATCGAACCGATGACGAAGCGATGCATCGAATCCCTCCCACGGGTCGCCGTCGACCGCGTCCCCGAGCGGTAGCACGGCAGCGTCCGCGGTGCCGCCGGCATCGCACCGCGGCCGATCTCGCGCGGCGATCGCTCCGATCTTGCCTCGGATCGCCGGTGCGCCTAGGGTCGGCGTCGATGCGCACTGTCTCCGCCGTCTCGACCGCCCTCGCCCTCGCCCTGGGCGCGTGCAGCAGCT
>JAIOQA010000513.1 GCA_021413675.1 Deltaproteobacteria bacterium
CCCGACGAGAAGGCGGAGGCGATCCTCGCGATCCTCGATCGACCGCCGACCCCGGGCTGGGAGCAGGCGACCCGGGCCCTCGCGCAGAATCTCCACCCCGATCACTGCGGCCCGACGACGGCCGCGCGGTGCCTCACGCCCGACGCGGCGACGAGCTTCGAATTTGCCCTGCGCATGCGCATCGCGCCGAACCCGCCGCCGGAGGATTCGCGCGCGTATGGCGTGCTCCATCACTTCCGCGGCGCCGCACGCGAGTCCCGGTGTGCACCGACGATCCGGCGGTGCCGGGAGACCTAGGGAACTGATCGCGCGCAGAGCCGCGCGAGGCTGGGCGCGAACTCCAGCTCGTCGGCGCGGGCCATCGCGAGCACGTGGCGATCATCGCGCGCCTCGCGCCGGATGATCTCCGCGAGTCGGGTCGCGGGCGCGCGCGCATCGGCGGCCCGCTCGTCGGTGACCGCGCGATCGATCGCCTCGACCAGCACCGCGACCTCGTCGAACACCGCGTCCGCGATGACGCGCGATGGCCCGGGTCCGCTCCGACAGCCGCGCGAGACCGACAGCGCGAGGCTGCATGGCCCGCCGATCAGCGCGCAGAGCGGGTGACCGCAGGGCACCATCGTCTCACTCTACGCGACCCGCTCAGGGCTGCAGCTGGATGTCGACGCGGCGGTCGTGGGCCCAGCCCGCCTCGTCGGTGCCGGTCGCCTCGAGCGCGCCGCGCGTGCTCTGCACCAGCTGCGCCGCGGCCACGCCGAACTTCGTCAGGTACTGCCCCACGGCCGTCGAGCGCTTCGAGCCCAGCGCGAGGTTGTACTCCTCGGTGCCGCGCGGATCCGCGCGACCGATCAGCGTGACGCCCTTGCCCTTGAGCGGGCCGGTGGTCATGCAGGTCGCGAGCTGCTCGAGGATGTTGCGATCATCGACCGACAGATCGTCCTTGTCGTAATCGAACTTCGGGTTCGCCGCGCTCGGCGCCGCCTTGATCGCGCACAGCGTGACCAGGTCGCCCGACATCGCCAGCGAGTCGCTCACCGGCGCATCGTTCGTGACCTCCGGCCCAGGCTTGTCCTGCTTCACCTCGGCCGGCGGCGTCTTGTCCGGAACCTCCGGCGTCGTCGCGGCCTTCTTGTCCTTGTGGCAAGCGGCGAGGCCCAGCACGAGGGCCAGACCAGCGAACTTCATGACAGGGGTCGAGCTCATGCGTGGGGTCCTACCACGATCCGCGGCGGGTGCGACCCGCGCGACACCCGCGCAACCGAAGTCGCGATCTGTGAAGCCGCGTCCGCTGATCTACGACGGCGAGGGCCGCGCCTCCTCCGGTCGGGGGCGGGCGCGCCACCGGAGCAGCTCGAGCGCGCGGCTATCGGCGAGAAACTCGGCCACCGAGCGCTGCTCGACATCGGTCAGCTGCAGCTGGGGATGACTGCTGAGATCACCCTTGAGCCACGCGACCAGCCAGTGGAGCGCGCCTCGCGGCGTGCGCCGGAGCCGCCGATAGAAGTGGCGCTCGTCCCACGTATTGGCGCCGTGGAAGCAGCGGATGAACAGGTGACTCGCGTCTTTACCCATCACCTCGACGTGGCCACGCTCGCGCAGCGCATCGAGGAACCGCGCGTCCTCGCTGCGCGACAGGTTGGGATACCGCACCGCCGTGCGCCGATGGATGATCGTGCCGGGTGTCCCGTGACCGGCGTCGGCGCGATACGGCAGGCCACCCAGCTCCTGGGTGTCGACGTGCATGAGCGTCCACTTGAGGACGCACGCGATCGCGTCGCGCGCCTGGAGCGCGCGGACCTGCGCCGCGATCCGGTCCGGGTGATACCACTCGTCGTCGTCCCACTGCGCGCACAGGTCCCCGCCCGCGAGATCGAGCGCGAGGTTGCGAAGACCGCCGAGCCGCAGCGCCGGATCGACGGCGCGGCGCACGTAGCGGACCGCCATGCGCGCGCGCAGCGGCGCCAGCACCGGCTCGTAGTCCTCGTCGCCGTCGTCAACCACGACCAGCTCGAGGCGCGGCCAGGTCTGGGCCGCGAGGCAGCGCAGCGCCCGGGCCGCGAGGCGCGCGCGATCGCGCGTCACCATCAAGCAGCTCACCAGCGGCGCGGTCACGCGACACCTCCCGCGACCCGCGCGCCGATCGCCTCGGCGACCTGGTAGTACGTGCCGCGCGTCGCGCGCCGCCGTACGACTTCGGGTTCGAGCGCGCCGAGCAGCGCGGCGTGATTCGAGGACACGACGTGCAGTACGCGCGCCTCCGCGGGGATCGCGAACGGCCCGCCATCGAAGAAGCGGAAGCTGTAGCTCGGCGGCACCGCGTAGAACGCGGCCGGCGGCAGGATCGCGAGGTCGCGGCGGTTCGCGCGCGCCACCTCGGTGATCAAGGTGGGGCCGAGGCGATACCGGATCGTCGCGTCGACCTCGGTCGCGCGCTGCAGCAGGTGCCGCACGAAGGCCGCGCCCGGGCGCGCGCCGAGCACCGCGTTGTTGAGCGCGAGGCCCTGCCAGCGCGGCTCGAGCCAGGCCGCCACGCGGGCGAGGCGCGGCTGTGACCAGCGCGTCGCGAGCCGCGCGAGGCTGCGGCCCGCGGCCCACGCGAGCGCGGGACCGATCATCCACGGCGCGCGCTCGCCCGCCTGCCAGGGCTCGTCGATGACCAGCACCTGTTCCTGCCCGGCGAACGCATCGTGGTGGCGGAGATCGTCGAAACCGCGCACGACCAGGACATCGGTGTCGAGGTAGATGCCGCCATGGCGCGCGAGCACCGCGTAGCGCAGCAGGTTCGACTGCGCGCTGAGCGCGCCGGCCGGGATCAGCGCGAACGCGGCGCGCAGCGCGCCACCGTCGAGCCCGAGGCCATCGAACGCGCGCGCGGGATCGAGGATCGCGATCCGGACCCGCGGGTGATGCGCGATCGCCGCGAAGTGCGCGGTCGCGGGCGGTGCGGCGAACAGATGCACATCGATCTGCGCGTCAGGTTCCGCGACCAGCGCCGACTCGATCGCGAGCCGCGCGAAATACGGGAACCGCGCGCCCGACCACAGGAAGTGAAAGCGCCGTGGGATCGCGTCCATGCGCGCAGTGTGTGTGGCGCCGGTCGTGACCGCGGCGCATCCGCGTGACGTTTCCTCGACGAGAGACGCCTCACCGGAGCGCGACGCGCGCGGCGCGAAGTGGCCGCCGACTTGTCACGGCGATGACGCCAACTTTCGCGCGGCGCGTGCGAAGACACGCCTGTGCCGACGGTCGACCTGCACGTCCACTCGTCTCACTCCAACAAGCCGTACAGTTGGTTTCTGCGCTCGGGAGGCGCAGCCGAGTGTTACACGGCCGTCGACGAGGTCTATGCCACGGCGCGACGCCGCGGCATGGACCTGGTGACGCTCGCCGATCACGACACGATCGATGGCGCGCTCGAGCTGTGCGCGCGCCACCCGGGCGACACCTTCGTCAGCGTCGAGATCTCGGCGCGCTTCCCCGACGACGGCTGCATCGTGCACGTCATCGCTGCGGATGTCACCGAGGCGCAGCACCGCGAGCTGCAGACGCTGCGGCGCTCGATCTACGAGCTCGCGGCGTACCTGCACGCGGAGCAGATCGCGCACTTCTGGTGTCACCCGCTGTCGCAGGTCAACGGCCGCCTCACGCGGGCGCACCTCGAGCAGTGCTTCCTCATGTTCAAGGCGATCGAGGTGCGCAACGGCACGCGCGATGCTGCGCACGAGCGTCGCCTGATCGAGATCACCGACAAGTTCACGCCGGCGCTCGTCGAGAGCTGGGCGGAGCGCTACCCGCGCGCGCCGTGGATCAACCGCGCCGCGCGCTGGGCTCGCGTCGGCGGCAGCGACGATCATGGAAGCCTCGCGATCGCGCGGGCGTACACCCGCTTCGACGGCGAGCCGACCGTGGCGGCGCTGACCGCGGCGCTGCGCAGCGGCGCGACCTCGCCCGGCGGCGAGACCGCGACCGGGACCACGCTGGCGCACAACGTCTATGGTGTGCTCGCCGGCTACTTGCACGCGAGCGGCCAGAGCGGCCTCAGCGCGCCGCGCCCGCACGCCCACGACGATCACCACCACGAGCGCGGCCCCGATGTGGCGCCCGATCTGCTGCGCTCGCTGATCGAGGTGCGGACCGCGCCGCCGAAGCCCGGCTCGCTCGCCGACAACCTGATCGCCGGCGGCCACACGACCCTCATGCAGGAGATGATGCGCAGCCGGGCCGAGCCCGCGCTGGCCGCGAGCTGGCGGCGCGCGATCGACACGCTGGTCGCGAGCGGCGGCCAGGGCCGCATCGGCGCGGCCGCCGACGCGGTACCCGCGCTCCTCAAGGCGTTCCTCGTCGAGCTGCCCTACCTGCTCGCGCATCGCTACCACGCGCGCGATCGGCGCGGCGCCGATGGCTTCGCCCAGGCGATGGGCGGCCGCGCGAGCAACCGGCCGCCGCGGGTCGCGATCTTCACCGACACGATCGACGACGTGAACGGCGTCGCGCTCGGCCTGCGCCACGTGCTCGCCGAGGCCCGGCGCACCGGCCGCGATCTGCGCGTGGTCGCGTGTGGCGGGGTCGATGCGCTGATGACGGATGCCGATGGCATCGTCCGCGTGCCGAGCGTCTACGATCACCGCCTCGCCGAATACCCCGAGATGCGCTGGTCGGTGCCGCACCTGCCGCCGGTGCTCCGCCTCCTGACCGAGCAGGACATCGATCTGGTGCAGTGCTCGACCCCGGGCCCGCTCGGGCTCGCCGCGCTGGCCGCGGCGCGCATCACCGGCACGCCGGTCATCGGCCAGTTCCACACCGATGTCCCCGAGTACGCGCTGCGGCTCACGGGCGATCCCGCGGCTGCGGCGATCGCCAGGATGCTGGTCGGCTGGTTCTACCGCGCGATGGATCGCGTGCTGGTGCCATCGGCGTGGGTCGCCGATCTGGTGCGCGGGCTCGGCGTCGATGCCGATCGCTTGACCCGCGTGCCGCGCGGCATCGATCTCGCGCGGTTCTCGCCGACCCATCGCTCCCCCGACGCGTTCGCTCGCTGGGGCCTGCGCGGCCATCCGGTGCTGCTCTATGTCGGACGCCTGTCGCGCGAGAAGTCGCTCGACCAGCTGCTGGCGGCGTTCCGCGCGCTGGCCGCCGATGCGCCCGAGGCCCGGCTGGTGCTGGTTGGCGAGGGCCCGATGCGCGCCGAGCTCGAGCGCGATCTGCCGCCCGGCTGTGTACTCACCGGCGTGGTCACCGGACCCGAGCTCGCGGCGCTGTACGCCTCGGCCCACGCGTTCGTCTATCCATCGACGACCGAGACCTTCGGCAACGCGGTGGTCGAGGCCCAGGCCTCGGGCCTGCCGGTCATCGTGCCCACGCGCGGCGCGACCAGCGAGCTGATGGTGAACGGCGTCACCGGCTTCACCGTCGATGACGGCGACGTCGAGGCGCTGTACCTCGCGATGCGGCGCCTGGTGCGCGATCCGGATCTGCGCACGCGGATGGGGCGCGAGGCCGCGCGCCACGCCACCCGCTACGATCTCGGCACCGCGGTCGTCGACACCCTCGCCTGTTACGACCAGATCCTGGCCGGCGGCGCGCCCGATCTGGAGCGCGAGCTGGTCGCGTGAGCACCGGATGATCGTCGCGGATGTCACCAGCTTCTTCGCCGCGCAGGCCGGCGGCATCCGCAGCTACTACCGCGCCAAGGCCCGCTGGATGCCGGCGCTCGGCGTCGAGTGTCACTTCGTGGTGCCGGGCGCGCGGCGCGAGAGCGAGCCGTTCGAGCGCGGCTGGCTCCATCGCGTGCCCGGCCCAGGGCTCGGCTCGGGCTACCGCGCGTTCGGCGATCTCGCGGCGCTGCGCGACGTGCTCGCGAGCATCGCGCCCGACGTCCTCGAGGTCGGCAGTCACTACGTGCTGCCGCAGCTGCTCGCGGCGGTGGCGCCGCGACGCAAGCCCGCGCGGGTGGGCTTCTACCACGCCGACTTCCCGACGACGTATGTCGCGCCGGCGCTGGCCCGCGCGCCGGCGTGCGTGCGCGCGCTCGCGACCCGCGCGGCGTGGAGCCTGGTTCGGGGGCAGCACGCGCGCTACGACGCGACGCTCGCCGGATCGCATGGCATCGCGGCCTCGCTGATCGCGCGCGGTGTGCCGCGGGTGCGCTGGGTCGGCCTCGGCGTCGATCCGGCGCTCGCGGATCGCGCGATGCGCGTCGAGACCCTCGGGCGCCTCGGCTACCTCGGCCGGCTCGCCGACGACAAGGAGATCGGCGTGGTGCTCGCCGCGGCTCCGCTCATCGCGCGCGCGACCGGCGCGCGGATCGCGATCGCCGGCGCGGGCCCGCGCGCGGCCGACGTCCACGCCGCCGCGGCGCGCGGCGAGGTCGACGCGGTCGGGGTCGTCGAGGATGTCGCGGGCTTCCTGGACAGCGTCGACGCGCTGATCGTCCCGGGTCGCTACGAGTCGTTCGGGCTCGCGGCCGCCGAGGCGCTCGCCGCGGGACGCCCGGTGATCGCCGCGGACAGCGGCGGCGCCGCCGAGCTGGTCACGCGATCCGGCGGCGGCCTCACCTTCGCGGCCGGATCGCCGCGCGCGCTCACCGACGCGGTCAGCGCGCTGTACCGGATGTCCGCACCGGCGCGCGCCGCCCTCGGCGAGCGCGGCCGCGCCCACGTGCTCGCGACCCACGCGTGGCCCGATGTGTTCGCGCGGGTCCACGCGATCTACCGCGAGCTGGTGTGATGCTGGTCGTCACGATCCACGACGTCGCGCCGCCGCACCTCGCCGCGGTGGCGGAGCTGCGCGCGCGCGCCCGGGCCTGGGGCGCGACCGCGGTCACGCTGCTCGCGGTGCCCGACTACCACGGCATCGCGCCGCTCGCCGAGAGCCCCGAGACCCTCGCGTGGCTGCGGGCCTGCGTCGACGATGGCGACGAGGTCGCGTTGCACGGCATTCGCCACATCCAGGACCTGCCGGCGCGCCGGTATCGCGATCGCGTCCGGGCCGCGCTGTTCACTGCCGGCGAGGGCGAGATGCTCGGCGATGGCGCCGCCGATCCGGTCGCGCTGGGCGCGGCGCGGGTCGCGCTCGAGCGCATGACCAACACACGGATCGATGGCTTCGTCGCGCCGGCGTGGCTCGAACCCGCGGGGCTCGGCAGCGTGCTCGCGCGGATCGGCTTTCGCTGGCACGAGACCGGCGCGATGATCGAGTCGCTGCCCGATCGCGCGCGCAGCTTCGCGCCGGTGATCGGCTTCGCCACGCGGAGCGCGTGGCGCGAGCGCGCCGCGCGCGCGTGGGCGGCGCTGCTCACGCCGGCGATCGACCGCTGGGCGCTGATCGCCGGCGCGCCGGTGCGGGTCGCGCTGCACCCCGCCGATCTGTCGAGCGCCGCGGTCATGGCCTCCGCCGAGCGCGTGATCCGCAGGCTCGCGGAGCGCTGGCCGGCGCTCACGACCACCGCAGCGCTCGCGGCCCGGTAGCGCGCACCGCGATCGCGCCGCTCGCGACGACGATCGCGCTCACGACCGCGACTCGCACCGCCGCTGACGTCATCGGCAGCGCGTGCGCGGCGAGCGCGCCGAGCGCGAGCGCGCTCGCACCGGCGACCAGCAGATCGCCGACGCCCCGCAGGTAGTCGCGGGGCGCGAGCTCGATCTCGGCGAGCACCAGCGCGACCAGCACCGCGAACGCGATCGGATACGCGACCACCCAGGCCAGCGCCACGGCGCGCCAGCCGAAGGCATCGCCCAGCGTCAAGGCGGCGACGAGCTGCGCGGCCGGCACGGCGATCGCGGCGACGACCGTGTAGCGCAGCGTCAGATCGGCGCGGCCCACGCCGTCGAGCAGCGGCGGCAAGAGGAACGACAGGGCGCGCAGCCCGCCGACCACGCACAGCAAGCGCACTGCATCGGCGGCCGGACGCCACGCCGCGCCGAACACCAGCTCGAGCAGCTCCGCCGGGACGATCGCCATCACGCTCAGCACCGGCAGCAGCACCAGCAGGTTCTGGCGCGTGAACGCGATCAGCTGCGCGCGCAGCGCCGCGCGATCGCCGCGCAGCTTGCAGTAGACCGGGAACGCCACGTCGACCACGACATACGACAGGATCTTCGCAGGCTCGAGCACCAGCTCGTAGGCCGCGCGGTACAGGCCGGTCGCCGCCGCGCCGAACACGTACGCGACGATCTGGTAATCGAGGTTGCTGTAGACGTGGAACAGGATCTGGCTGGCAGATATGCGCCCGCCGAACCGCAGGAACTGCGCGGCCTCGGCGCGGCGCGGCCGGCCACGCGGCCAGAACGGCTGCGCGAGCTGCGCGGTCACGATCTGCGCGGCCACCTTCGCGAGCGCGGCGATCACGAAGCACCACACCCCGAGTCCGGCGGCGGCGGCGATGATCTTGCCGGCGAACTCCGCGATCGCCGCGACCATCTTGATGACCGCGAGCGCGCGGAACCGCAGCTCGCGCCGCAACAGCGCCATCGGGATCGTCGCGGCGTTCTGGACCACGAGCTTGGCGCCGTACGCCGCGAGCAGGCCGCCGACGACGGGGTGCCCGTGAATGCTCGCGAGGCCAGGCCCGACCACCGCGAGGCCCGCGGCGATCATCGCGGCGATCGCGAGCGCGGCCCACCACGCCGACGAGAGCGCCGCGTGATCGACGCGCGACCGCTGCACGATCGCCGCGCCGATGCCGGCATCGGCCAGCAGATCGAGCATCGGGAACAGCGTGGTCGCCAGCGCCGCGACGCCGTACTCCGCGGGGCTGAGGAACCGCCGCAGGAGCAGCAGCGTGGCGATCACGTCGAGCACGCCGAGGGTCGCGCTGGCCACGCCCGACCACGCGAGGCCGCGCCGCACGCGCTGGCGTGTCGGGTGCACGGACCAACGCTATCGCCGACCGGTCGCGCGCCCGCATCATTCCGGTGACACGCCGCGCACGCGATCGTCGTGGCCGCGCGCCATCTGCCCGTCACGCGCGATCGCTACGGTGACGCGATGACGACAGCCGCTGCGCCGTTCGCCACGCGCTGGGCGACGTGGCTGGTCCGCCGCCGCCGCGCGATCACGCTGGCCTCGCTCGTGCTCGCCGCGCTCGCGATTCGGATCGCGATCACGCTGCCGGTGAAGGCCGACTTCGCGCACCTCCTGCCACCGTCGGCGCCCTCGGTCCGCGACCTGGATGTCATCGCGCAGCGAGTCCGCGCGACCGGCGCGGTCTACCTGGTCGTGCGCAGCGAGGATCCGATCGCGCGCGCGCGCGTGGCGCACGCGTTGCGCGATCGCGCCGCGGCGCTGCCGTCGAACCTCGTGACCGCGATCGTCTTCGACGAGCGCGAGCTGCGCCGGTTCGCGTGGGATCATCGCTGGCTGTACGCCTCGGTCGACGAGCTGCGACAGGCGCGCGATGCCCTCGACCGCAAGCTCGCCGATGCGCGGCTGCGCGCGAACCCGCTGTACGTCGATCTCGATGATGATGATGCCGCGCCCGACGATCACGCGATCGACGATCTCGGTGCGCGGCTGCGAGACGCCGAGGCGCGCAAAGACGATCCGGGCGAGCTGGTATCGAAGGACGGCCGGGTCCAGATCATCGGGCTGCGCGCGCCGACGTCCTCGGGCGAGTCGCCGACCGGCCGCGCGCTGATCGAGGCCGCGACCACCTTCGCTGCCGAGGCCCACGCCGCCGAGCCGTCGGTCGAGGTCGGCGTCACCGGCGATCTCGTGGTCGGCGCGCGCGAGCACGACTCGATCCTCGCGGGCGTGTACCTCGCGACCGCGCTGACCTCGGTGCTCGTGTTGATCGCGCTGGGCCTCTACTACCGCTCGGCGCGCACAGTCGCGGCGCTGTCGTGGTCGCTCGCGGTCGCCACCGCGGTCGCGTTCGCGATCGCGCGCGCGACGATCGGCGAGCTCAACCTCGCGACCGCGTTCCTGTCGTCGATCGTCGTCGGCAACGGCATCAACGTCGGGATCGTCGTCGCGGCGCGCTGGCTCGAGGAGCTCGCCGCCGGGCGGCGCGGCGCCGACGCGATCGCGCGGACGCTGGCCGGCACGTTCGCGGGCACGCTCGCTGCCTCGCTCGCCGCCGCGGTCGCGTATGGCTCGCTGATCGTGACCGACTTCCGCGGCTTCCGGCACTTCGGCGTGATCGGCGGCGTCGGCATGATCGCGTGCTGGCTCGCGGCCTACAGCGTCCTGCCCGCCGCGCTCGCGCTGGTCGAATCCGCGGTCGCGCGCCGCCGCCACCGCGAACCCGCGTTCGGCCGCGTGCTCGCGCGACTCGTGCCGCGCCGGGTGGCGCCGGCGCTGATCGTCGTCGGGCTCGCGACCGGCGCCGCGCTCGTCGCGACCCAGGACTGGATCGCCCGCGGGCCGTTCGAGACCGATCTGCGCCGGCTGCGCGCCGACAACGCCGACCTCGCCGACACCAAGCGCTGGATGCGCGAGGTCGATCTCACCGCGGGCAAGGGCTTCGATGGCGGCGTGCTGATCGCCCTCGCCCATCGCGAGGACGCCGCGCCGCTCGTCGCCCGGCTGCGCGCCGCGCGCGCCCGCGATGGCCGGCCGCTGTTCGGCCGCGTCCGCGCCCTCGACGATCTGGTCCCCGCCGATCAGCCCGCGCGGCTCGCGCTCCTCGCCGAGCTGCGCACCCAGCTCGACGATCCCGCGCTGGCGACCCTCGACGACGAAGCCCGCGCGCGCCTGCTCGCACTCCGCCCACCGGATGATCTCCTGCCCCTCACCGACGCCGATCTCCCGGCCGCGATCGCGTGGCCGTTCACCGAGACCAGCGGCGCCCGCGGCCAGCTGGTGATCGCGGCGCCCGGCCCGGGCGTCGATCCCTGGCACGCCGACGATCTCGTCCGCTTTTCGGACGACGTGCGCGCCCTCGAGCTACCGCGCGGCGCGGTCATCGGCGGCGCGGCGTTCGTCATGGCCGATCTGCTGATCGCGATCGAGCGCGATGGCCCGCGCGCCACGCTCGCGGCATTGCTCGGCGCAGTCCTGGTGGTCGCGCTCGTGCTCGGCTTCCGTCGCGCGGGCCTCATCACGCTGTTCGCGGGCGCCAGCGGCACGCTGCTCATGCTCGGCGGCGCCGCGGCGCTCGGCCTGCACGTGAACTTCCTGAACTTCGCCGCGCTGCCGATCACGATCGGTATCGGGATCGACTACGCCGCCAACCTCGCCGCGCGCGCCGGCGCCGAGGGCGACGCGCGCCGCGCGGTCGCGACCACCGGTGGCGCGGTCGTGCTGTGCTCGTACACCACGATCGTCGGCTACGGCGCGCTCCTGGTCTCCGACTCCGGCGCGATCCGCTCGTTCGGCCAGGCCGCGATCCTCGGCGAGATCACGTGCCTGACCACCGCGCTCCTGCTGGTTCCGCTGCTGGCCGCGCGGACGAACCGCGCCGCCCTTCAGCCTGCCGCGCGCTGATCGAACCCGCGCGCGTCGGCGACCGCCAGCTCGGCCACCACTGCGTCATGGATCGCGCCGTTGGTCGCCACGACGTCCCCCACGTCGGTGACGAACCGTCGGCCGTCCGGATCCGTGACGCGTCCCCCCGCCTCGGTGACCAGCAACACGCCCGCCGCCGCATCCCACGGCTTGAGCCCCCGCTCCCAGTAGCCATCGAGCATGCCGCGCGCGACCAGCGCGAGATCGAGCGACGCCGCGCCCAGCCGGCGACACGCGCTCGCGCGCCGGTGGAAGTGCTCCCACTGCGCGAAGTTGCTGTCGGACGAGATCGCGTGATCGCACGGAAAGCCCGTCGTCAGGAGCGCGTCGCCGAGCCGCCTCACCGCGCTGACCGCCAGCCGCGTCACGCCCGTGCCCATGTCGCCATAAGCGCCGCCGCCGCGCCGCGCCCAGAACTGCCAGCCCAGCGCCGGCGCCTCGATCACGCCCACCACCGACTCCTGCCCGACCACGAGCCCGATGCTCACCGCCCAGAACGGCATCCCGTGCGCGAAGTTCGTGGTGCCGTCGATCGGATCGACGAGCCAGCGCACGTGACCGCCCGCGCCGCCGCCCTCCTCGCCCACGAACGCGATGTCCGGCGCGCCCGCCCGCAGGCGCTCGCGAATGAGCGCCTCGCTCCGGACATCCCACTCGGTGACCAGGTCGCGCGGATTGCCCTTGTGGCGGATATCCGCCGCGCGCACGCCCCGCAGCAGCGCCGCGGCATCCGCTGCCGCGCCCCGCGCGACGGTCAGCAAGCGATCGAGCGAATCGTCGGCGAGCATGATCGCATCTACGCACCCGCGATCGCACCTCGCAAGCCGCGATCGCCGCCACTCGTCGTCGTGCGCAACACGTATCCCGAGCGCGACGCGCCGTCGACACGACCGTCGCGCACGCGGTTCCGGAACGCGACCGACGAGCCATGCGCGACGGTCGCGGCACGCGATCGTCACGCGACGCGGCTGCGATCTGCGACGGTGATGACGAGCGCTCAACACAATCGGCGCGCGCGAACGCAACTCGCGCCCGCTGGTGCCGATGCCTGGGACCCAAGGAGGTTCCATGCAACGACGCACCAGAACCGCACTGTTAGCAGCTACCGCATCCCTGTTCGTAGCCACCGCCGCACATGCGCAGCCCGCGATCCAGTTCAAGTCGCGCGAGCTGCAGGAGGGCCGCAACTACACCCAGCATCTGCTCGCGGTACTCGCGACCGGCGAAAGCGGCGGCCAGGCATCGTACCGCTACGACATCGCGGTCCCACCTGCGCACGGGATCACGCCTGAGGTCGCCCTGGTCTACTCGTCGGGCGCCGGCCAGTCCGAGATCGGCTACGGCTGGGAGCTGACCGACCCGACGATCGAGCGCAGCTCGGCGCACGGGGTCCCTACGTACTCGGCCAGCGACACGTTCCAGTATCGCGACGGCCACTCGACGACCCGGCTCGTGCCGACCGGAGTGATCGCTTCCGACGGCTCACTCGAGTACCGCGAGGAGAGCGAGCGAACTTCAGCCGCTATCTCTTCAACGTCAACGGCAACGCCTGGACGATCCTGCAAACCGACGGCACGCGCCTGGAGCTCGGCACTATCACCTTCTCGCGCCGCGGGAAGAACACGTCGGCCGCGACCGGAACCGCCGCGTGGGCCGTCAGCCGCATCGCCGATACGCACGGCAACGAGGCGACCTACTCGTACGAGCCCAACGGCATCAACATCAACCGGCTGCGCTGGATCCGGTACGGCGGCAACTCCGGGTCGGTGCCCCCCTTGAGCGTCGAGTTCATCTGGGCGCCGTACTGGACCAGCGGGGTGCTCCCGGAGTCGTACCGAAGCGGCTACCGCCGCGTGTTCGGGTACGAGCACCTGATGCAGATCGTGGTCACGGCGCCGACACACGGCACCGGTGGCGGACCCGCCAACGTCCCGCCCGGATCGCCGACGACGCGCACCGTCTATCTCGACCACGGCGCGAGCACGCTCGGCTCGATCAACAACGGCTTCTACCTCAAGAGCGCGCGCGTCGAAGCCGAGCCACCCATCGACTTCACGTACCAGGAGCCATGGTCTCCAGCGAACTCGCTCGGCGAGTCGACGCGAATCGTCCAGGCTCCGCCTCCGGTGCCATCGACGTATGTATTCCCAACTGACCTCGGATCGAGTGAGACACTCGGGGACCGCGTGGCTACGCGACGCAGCCTGGTCGATGTCACGGGCGATGGACTTCCGGACCTGATCGACGCCAGTTGGGAATGCAGTGGCAATGGGACGTCAGCGTGGCTGGTGTGGCGGAACACCGGCTCCACCTTCGCCCCCGAGCAGTGGGACGTCCCCAGGCCGCCAGACGACTTCTTGACTGATGCGATCCCGGACCGATGCGCCCTGCGCGTCGTCAGCGATGGACTCGGTGTACCCAACTTCCCTGGTGAAACCTACGTGACCGGCACGGTCCAGGACTTCCTCGATGTGACGGGCGATTCGTTTCCGGACCTGATCTATATCGACTGGCCGACGCATGAAACGGTCGTTTGCCCTGGCACGGGACACGGATTCACTCACTGCCAGCTGCAGCCGGGCATAAAGCAACGTCTCCGCCACGAGTCCCCCAGCGCGTTCAGCAACCTTCAGGTGACCGACGAAGATCTGCTCGACTTCAATGGTGATGGCCTAGTCGACCATCTCACTGCGTTGGGCGGTTCCGAAGGCGCAGTCGCCGAGGTCGCGCTCGGACGCAAGGCAGGGGGATGGGCAGCACCGTTCACGATCAACCTGCCGCCTTGCGGATATCCGTTCGTAGCCTCCTGCCTCAGGGCCGTAGAGTCGATAACCGGAGGACCAATTCAAGGGCAGACCTTCAACTCGCGCCTCTATGCCGAACTCCGCGACATCAACGGAGACGGCCTCCCCGACTTCCTGAGCACGACACATTCTGGACAGATCGCCGTCTACTACGGAACGGGCAGTGACTATCCGTCTGCACCAAAGATACTGTCAGCGAGCAATGGCCCGGTCATCCTGGGCGCCGGAACAAACACGAACGGCACATATCGTGCACTCGCAGACCTTGTGGACATGAACGCCGACGGGCTGCCAGACACGGTGGAGATGAACTGCAATGACTGAACCATCTCGGTCCGATACAACTACGGCGGCGTCTGGGACCCGACTCCGCAGAGGTACACACTGACTCAGCCTCCGGACCAGCATCATGCGCCGTGCCTCTTGTTCTCGACGAATGACGGAAACTCGACCAGCACCGACAGCATGCTCGCCGACATGAATCGAGATGGAATCCCGGACTTCACGGCAAGCGCCATCGCGTCTCCATTGCCGTTGCGCAGCATCCGCGCGCTGCAACCGCCGTATCGAGCGTCCCGCGCCATCGTGAAGGCGTCCTCCCTCAACGGGAACCACACAATGGCCGTCACCTATTCACCATACAGCGGCCCTCTCGACGAACTGATTCCATTCCCGGTCCAGGTCGCCTCGCAGACAGTCCGCAGCCGTACGCCGCTCTACATCGGCGAACCAGACCGCTACCGATCGCTGACCACAGACTACTCGTACTACCTCCAGAGCTACGACCGCGATCGCCACGAACTGCGCGGCTTCGGCTACGTCATCGCCGCCGACCACGACTACGGCCTGTACCGGCAGACCCGATTCCTCACCGGCCCCTACGACGGCGGGATCGTGAAGTCGAAGTTCGTGGCGAACACGGCCTCGAGCAGCGCCCCGACCTACGAGAGCAGCGACTACTCGCTGGTCTCGATGGGCGGCGGCTCGTACTTCCCGCGGCTCGACAAGACGCACGTGCTCGAGTCGTACGTGAAGGAGCGGACCACGACATACACCGCGTACGGTGCGTTCGGCACCCCGACGGCGTGGACTGATGACGGCTGGGTTAGCGATTCGACCGACGACATCCAGCACACGCTCTCGCTGGTCACGCGCGATGATATGACCGCGCGGTTGGTGCTCCCCAGCGAGGAGAAGGCGAGCGCCAACGGCCAGCCACTGGGCACCACCCGCCACTACTATGACAACGCCAACACGTTCGGGGCGACTCCGACCTACGGTGACCAGGTCCGCGTCGACCGCGAGCGCACCGCAGGCGAATGGGTCACGACGCGCACGTCCTATGACTACGCGGGCCACGTCCATACCACGTCTGACGAGGAGTACTTCACGACCCTGTACTCGTACGACACGGTCTATCACTCCTATCCGGTCTACACATGGACCCCGCTCGGCGTTACCTACCGGAGCTTCCATGCCCTGACCGGCCAGCCCGCGATGACCTGCGGGCCGCAGTGGACTGGCTCGACCTGGAACTGCCAGCGCACCGACATCGACACCCTCGGGCGCGAGACTGCGATCTCCGCCTCCAAGCTGTCCGGCGGCGTGTTCGCGCTCCAGCTCCTCAAGTCCATCAGTTACGACGACAACGCCTACCCGCTGCGCACGTCCGTCACCACGTCGCGTGGCGACGGCACCTTCGGACACGCGTACCAGTATCGGGATGGCTTTGGGAACGCGACCGAGGTCAAGATCGCCGAGGCGGGCGACACGTTGCGGGTCTTCGAGACCGCGTACGATGTCTACGGCTACCCGCTGCGAGCGGAGCTTGCACGCCGTGAGGTGAACAGCGCGTACAACCATGCGCCCATCTCCGAGGAGGCATACCTCCACGACCACGACTACGTGCGCGGCGCCATCGAGCGAATGCAGGAGCCACGCGACCTGGGCAATACGGGCACGCCGCCCACCCTGACGCGCGTCACCGGCACCACCGGCAGCGACATTGCGGTCATCAGCGTCGACGAGGACAACCGCACGCTCCGCTACGCGCTCGATGCGCACGGTCGCGTCACCCGGACGACCCAGCTCGGCGGTAGCGCCGGCGACGCGGTCACCACGTACTCGTACGACGGCAATGGCAACCTCCATCAGGTCCGCGACCCCAACCAGCTCACCACCACCTACGATCGGAACTACCTGGGCTGGGTCACGCGCATCACGGTGCCCGACGGTACCGGCACGTCGTTCACGCACAACCGCCGGGGCCAGGTCCTCGGGAGTCTCGACGCGCGCGGAGTCGTCCTGACGTACACGCTCGACAGCGCGGGTCGCGTGACCGGGATCGTGAGCTCCAACGAGCCTGCCAACGTGCGGCACGTCGATGAGGCGATGAGCTACTACGCGTCCGACGACACGACCCAACTCGGTCGACTCAAGAGCGAGTCGAACGTCACGACCGGGATCCGGTACACGTACGACGCCGCCGGACGAGTCCTCTCGCAGACCCTGGCGCAGGGAGCCACCGACCGCGGGACGATCGCGTTCCAGTATCTGTTCGCTGGCGACTTGACCCGGGTCACGTACCCGGACGGGTGGGCCGTCGACTACCACTCGAACGTCGACAGCTCGGTCAAGGACGTGCAAGTCACCTCGAACGGCAAGGTCCTGGCATCTTACCTGTACGAGGACGACGGCCAGCCAAGCCTGCTCTCCAACGATCTCGGCCTCTCCGAGGACTACACCTACGACATCCGTGGACGACTGACCGGCATTGCCTCGACAAACATCGCGCTCCTCGGCGCCGACCTCGTCGATGACCGAATCACCTGGAGCAAGAACAACGAAGTCAACCAGATCGAACGCCACGGCCTGAATCCCGATGGCACGCCGCGATCGACCCCGGACATCCTCGTGATGTCCCGCGATGGACTCGGGCGGCTCACCAACGTCACGCGCAACGGCGCGGCCTATGCCGCCTACTCGTATGACCTCGGCGGGCGCCTGCTCCAGCACGACGTATCGCCATCGCCGCAGGTGGTCACGTACTCCACTGACAAGTTGATGTCGCGGACGTTCGGCACGACAGCATACACCTACAACTACGACAACGCCGGCAACGTCGTGCACAGCGAGCAGCGCATCAACGGCTCGGTGTTCGCGAGCAACGATCACCAGTGGGACGCGCGTGGCCGCTACTCGAAGTCCACGATCGCCGGCGGCGGTCGACTCGCGGACTGGACCGGCTACGACTACCTACCGAGCGGCGCGATCGTCGGGGTCGCCAATCCCACGGAGCTTCCGATCAAGCAGGATCTCCTCTATCTCGGACCCTGGGCCCGGCTCAACCTGGGCGCCGGCATCTGGACCGATTCGGTCCTCGTCAACGGCAAGACCGTCGTCGAGTTGACCGGCACCACGTTCGAGATGCCACACCGCACATACGACGAGACGCCGCTCGCGGTGTCCGATGGCACGGGCCACATCGTCCGCCAGGAGGAGTTCAAGCCCTACGGCCATCGCGTCGGCGGAAGCGCAAAGGGCAACTTCGAGGCGCACTACCACGGGCTGCGCTCCGATGACGTGGTCGTCGCCGGCGGCCGAGGGTACGACCCGGAGCGCGGCGCCTGGCTCTCTCGCGATCCATTGACTACTGAGAGTCCGACAGCATTCATCGGCACTCCTGAACTCTCGAACCTGTACGGCTTCAATTCCGGCGACCCGATGAGCCATCGCGATGCGTCCGGGCGATCGCCAGGGCATCATTACGTGCCACAGTCTGTGACTCGGGCGTTTGTAGCGGACGCGGGGCTCTCCACCCCCGCTGCAGCAGTATTCATGAATTCGATCACAGGATGGCCCAAGGGACTCGATCCGCATGGATTCAACTTCGCGCATCTGCTCTACAACGGAGCAGTGACCGCAGAGCTACAGGCATACATAGCAACAAACGGGATTGACCCAACCAAGATGACTGCCGAGCAGGCGACTGCGTTCGTCGAATCACTGCGCAGCTCAAAGTCGGCCGTTATTCGCAACTTCATCGAAGCTCAGGAGGGCGCAGTTCTAGCGGTAGCAGAGGAGGGCCTCGCGGCGGCAAATGCGAAATGGGCGCAGACCCAGAAGTCGCTACAAAAGGGATCTTTTGCCCCAGACGCGGAGAGCCTCGAGAGCATCGCAAATGGATCCAAGTCGGCACCGGGCCCTGCTACCGCGAAGATCTACTCTCGCATCTCGCAGTTGGGGCTTGGGGCATTTATCTTGGGCTCACTATCCGAAATATTTACAGAGTACAAGATGCGCAGCCAAGGATATGAGACGGCGCCCGTGCCTGGCCTCGAATCCGTATATGGTGTAATATCACGCTGGGTCAAACCTTGCAGCGAAGTCTACGACCCGACAAGATGCGGCTAACGCATGAGTCTTGGCGTCTGCACAAGGAGCATCCTATGCCCACAAAAGAAGGAACCTGGTATCGGGACCTGGTCCGAGTCCATGGCAAAGAGAACGTGCTAGTCGGAGTTCGGCCTCATCGGGTGCCTCGCTATGTTTGGCTCAGGTCTACGGACGAGCTAGAACCTACAAGCGAGGAGCATCAAGACTTCTACGATAGCGTAGGCGCCCTGATCGACGCGTTCCGGGTACTTCATCTGCCTGCCGGCAACCTGATCATTGGACCCGCCTTGGTCGGTGACTTTTTCTTGTCGCGTGAGGAGAAGCTGTTCTTCTCGGCTGAACTTCTTCTCGATGCCCCGGCCACGCTGACGGCGCTTGTGGACGAGATTCAGTCTCTGCTCGCTGCACGACATCCAGCGTGGCGAGTTGGGTACTTCGCTCCCCGGCGATCTCTTCTCATCTACCCCGACGCAGTATTCCTCGGAGATCTTCTAGCGAGGTGCGGGCGCGACTTGCCAGCCAACGACATTTCGGCCTGGCTCGAAGAGATCGCGCTTGCGGAGCGCGAATATCGCACCATGCTCGGGGTAGTCGATAACTAGTCGACAACTGGCACCTGACCTGGAACTTCTGTGGCGTCATGGTGTGGTTATGGTCAATAGTGACACCACGGTGACAGCTAGGCGAATCCGCGCGCCGGCGTCCCGCGCTGCAGCCAGTTGCTCGCGGGATACTCGGCCGCGCCCGACACGACATGGAGCGTGTACGCGTGGCGCGAGGCCGGTGAGCGGTTGGTGTAGCTCATGTGGGGCACGAGGCCGTCGAGGACGATGAGATCGCCCTTGGCGGCCTCGAGCGGGACGAGGCCGGTGTCGTCCCACGGGGTCGGATCGATCGTCTCCATGCTGGTCTGGCGTCCATCGCGGATGAAGCGCGAGCGGAGGCCGCCGCGGTGGCCGCCAGGGATCGCCCAGAGGCAGCCGTTGTCGACGCGCGCGTCCTCGAGCGCGAACCACAGGCCGACCATGCGCTCGGGCATGGTGTGGAGGAAGGTCGAGTCCTGGTGACAGCGGACCTCGCCGCCGATGAACGGCTGCTTGAAGATGTACATCGACTGCATGAGCTGCGGCTGGTCGAGGCCCAGCGCGGCGACCAGCGCGGCCAGCGCGGGCGTGCGCGAGAACGCATCGAACTGCGGGTCGAGATCGTGGAGCGCGTGGCCGATCTTGTTGATCGACTGATCCTTCGGCCGCACCAGGCGGCCGCCGGCGTCGAAGGCGCCCTCCTCGAAGAAGAACCGGATCTGATCGCCGGAGTCGAGGAAGTAGTCGTCGGTCTTGCGGACCTGGTCCTTGGTCGAGAACACCGTTCGGTGGGCGTCGGCGTCGAAGCCGTCGACCAGCTCGGCGGCGCGGGCGCGGAGGGCGTCGCACGCGGCGGGGTCGACGAAGTCGTGGAGCACGACGAAGCCATCGGCGCGGTAGGCCGCGAGCTCGGCGGCGGTGACAGGACTGGACGCGGCGCGGACCATCGCGGGACCAGAGCACGGGCCCGCGACGTGTGACAACCCGTCGCGCACGCGAGCTGCTGACGCGGCCTCGCCGATGCGACGCGCCGCCCCGCACCGCCATGCGCGACACCGACCTGCACGATCTGCGACGCGACCTGAGACGCGCGGTCGTCGCCACGGCTCGAGCGGTCAGCAGCGGCAACGGCGCGCGACGAGCGCGGCGCGACCCGAGCGCTACCGTGATCGCATGCGAAGCTGGTCAGCGACCCTGCGCGCGGCGGTGCTCGGGTGCGCCGTGGCCGCGGCGGCCTGCGGCGCGGTCACCAGCGTCCCGCAGGCGCCGCCGGATCCCGCGAGCTTCCCGGCGATGGCCGCGCCCGAGGATCACGGCACGCGCCTGCGCGGCCGGGTCCGCGATTCGCATACGGGCGAACCCGTGCCGGGCGCCACGGTCATGATCGGTGAAGGCGCACACGCGGCGGCGGTCATCTCCGACGACAACGGCGCGTACTGGATCGATGGGCCCGGTGCTGAAGTCACGCTGACGGTCTATTTTGCCGCTACCGCCGTGAGCCGCACCGAGCACCTCGCGCCGGGCGAGGCGCACCACGTGGTCCCCGACATCTTCGTCGACACGCGCGCGGAGCCGGAGTCGATCACGCTGTCCGGCGGCGCCCGTCATTAGGCGGGGTAAAGGTGTCCGTCGGTCACTTCGTGACGGAGGCGCACGCGGCGCGGTACGGCGCGAGGTCGTCGGTGGTCGGCTGCTCGTTCAGCGGTCCGCAGAGGAGGCCATCGAAGTCGCAGCTGCGGGTGAAGCTCAGCTGCTCTCGATCGATGGTCTTCCAGAAACCGTAGGTCGTGGTGCCGCCGGTGTCGATCGTGTAGCCCTGCTCGAACTGCGGGCTCGCGACCTCGGCGTACGTGGCCCCTTCGCGCGTCGCGCGGTCCTTCCGCGCAGACACCAGGTCACCGAGGCGTTCGCACTGGAGATGCAGCACGAACCCGGCCGACGAGATCGTCGCGCCGCGGGGCGCATCGGCCACGACGACGGCGCCCGCTGGGGCCGTGACCGCGACGTCAGCGAACCTCCTGATGCCACCCAGATCGACCGGCGCGAAGGTCGCCGGATCGATCGTCCCGGATGCCGCGGGGCCTGGTGGCCGCTTCGCCGGCGCAGGCAGTGGCTCGACGCGCGCGGCCCGCGTCGTGACCGAGGCGCACGCCGCCCGATACGGGGCCAGGCCATCGGCGGAGGACGGTAGCTTCGCCGGGCCACACAGGAGCTTTGCCCCGGGCGCGCCGAGGCCCGGGATCGCCACCACGAAGCCGTACGCGCTGGCGGTGGTACGCAGCGCGCCGTCCGCGTTCCATCCATGATCGTCGATCCGATACTCGAGCCGATCGGGAGCGCGGGTGAGCTCCACATAGGTGCGACGCGGTTCGAGGCGCGGAGGGATCCGATCCGCTTCGCCGTTGACCCCGCCGCGGTACCGGAGATGCAGTGAGAACTCGCCGGACGAGATCGTGACGCCCTGGGGCTCGTCGGGGATGACGCGCGCGCCCGGCGGTGCCGTCATCACCACGTCGGCGAACGCCTTGATGCTGCGCAGGTCGATCGGCGCAGCGGTCGCGGGATCCCCCTTCGCACCGTCGGCCGTTGGGGCCGGTGACGCAGGGGCATCTGCGACCGGCGCCTTCACCGGTGGCGGCGACGGATTCGCGGGCGCTTCCTCCCGCGCCCGACAGGCGCACGTGAGGGCGATCGCGACGTCGAACCAGAGCACGGCAGCGCGACCCATCCCGAAAGCGTAGTTGACGGGGCCTGCGCACGTCGAGCCCCTCGTTCCGCTTACCCGTCGAGCGCGCGCTCCAGGTGCTTCACCACCGCCTTCAAGATCTTCACCCGCGCGAAGCCCTTGTCGTTGGCCTCGACCGGGATCCACGGCGCCTTGCCGGTGCTGGTGCGATCGATCATGTCGACCGCGGCGCGCTGGTAGGCGTCCCACTTGTCGCGGTTGCGCCAGTCCTCGGCGGTGATCTTGAAGCGCTTGTGCTCGATCTGCTCGCGCTCGGTGAAGCGCCGCAGCTGCTCTTCCTGATCGATCTGCAGCCAGAACTTGAGCACCACCGCGCGCGACCGCACCAGCTCGTGCTCGAAGTCGTTGATCTCGGCGTAAGCCCGGAGCCAGTCGGCCTCGGTGCAGTAGCCCTCGATGCGCTCGACCAGCACGCGGCCGTACCACGAGCGATCGAAGATGGTCGTGCGCCCGCGCCGCGGGATGTGGCGCCAGAACCGCCACAGATAGGGCTGCGCGCGCTCCTCGTCGGTCGGCGACGCGATGGGCACGACCTGGTAGCTGCGCGGATCGATCGCGGCGGTGATCCGCCGGATCGCGCCGCCCTTGCCAGCGGCGTCCATGCCCTCGAACGCGAGGACCAGCGCGTGATCGCGGAAGCGCTTGTCGCGCGACAGCTCGGACAGCCGCCCCTGCCAGCGCGCGAGCTCGAGCTCGTAGCGCTTCTCCGGCAGCGCGCGGGTCAGGTCGAGGGCCGAGAGCACGTTGCGTTCGTCGATGAGCGGCGTGATCGGCGGTGCGACCGTCACCGGCGTCGGTCCGCCCTGCAGCCGGCGCTCGAGCGACTCGACCAGCACCTTGCCGACGCACAGGTCGCGGTACCGATCATCGGTGCCGTCGACGATGATCCACGGCGCCGAGGCGGTGTTGGACACGCGCAGCACGTGCCCGGCCACATCCAGGAGCGCGCCGTAGGTCCGCGTCCGCTTCCACGCGACCTTGTTGACCCGCCACGCGGTGCGCGGATCGCGCTCGAGCTCGCGCAGGCGCTGCTTCTGGCCGTCCTTGGTCAGGTGGAACCAGAACTTGAGGACCAGCGCGCCCTCGTTGACCAGCATCGCCTCGAAGCGGTTGATCTCGTCGAGGCGACTGTCGAGCGCGGCGCGCGACATCGTGCGCGCGATCCGCCGCGCGATCGGGATCGAGTACCACGAGCCGGCGAACACGCCGACGCGGCCGCGCGGCGGCAGCGCCCGCCAGTAGCGCCACATGAACGGCCGCTCCTGCTCCTCGTCGCTGGGCTCGGAGAACGCGAGCGTGCTGAGGAAGCGCGGATCCATCCACTCGTAGAGCGTGGCGATGGTCTCGCTCTTGCCCGCGCCGTCGACGCCCGAGATGAGCACGACGACCGGGAACTTGGCCTGCTCGCGCAGCGCGGTCTGCGCGGCCAGCAGGCGGCCGCGCAGGACCTCGACCTCGCGGCGGTAGGTCTGCTTGTCGATCGCGTGCCCCGTCTCGGCGGACTCGAACATGCTGGCTCCCCGGTCCAGCTTATCGGATCGCCACCGCGCGTGCGGCCCGCGCCCCCGCGGCTAGATGTAGCGGACGGCGTAGATCGGCGGCAGGTTGTTCGCGACCGTGTGCCAGTGGTCGCCCTGATCGTCGGTCGCCCACAGGTTGCCGGTGCTCGACCCGAACGCCAGCGCGTCGCCGTCGTCGGTGATCGCGAGCGCGTGGCGGAACACGAGATCGTAGGCAAAGCGCTGCGGCAGGCCGTTGCGCAGGATCTCGAAGCTCTTGCCGCCGTCGCGCGTGCGCGTGACCACGACCTCGCCCTCGATCGGCGCGCGCTTCTGATCGGAGTGCGCCGGCACGAACCACGCGGTGTCGGGCTCGCGCGGGTGCACCGCGACCGGGAATCCGAAGCTCGACGGCTTGGCCTCCAGCTGGTCCCAGCTCGCGAGATCATCGGTCGAGCGCCAGATGCCCATGTGGTGCTGGCACCAGAACGCCGTCGGCGCGCCGGCGCACTGCACGACACAGTGCGGATCCTGGTTCTCGGGGTTCTCGGCCTGCTCGGGCGGCACGTAACCGGCCTTCATGCCGCGGGTGTGCGGCTCCCACGACGCGCCTCCGTCCTTGGTTCGCCACACGCCGCCCGACGACACCGCGACGACGACCGCGCGCGGATCGCGCGGGTCGACGCAGATCGAGTGGATCGAGGTGTGATCGGCGCCGCCGCCGTTCCACTTCGTGCGCGAGGGGTGATTCCACAGCGACTCGACGAGCTTCCAGCTCGCGCCGCGATCCTCGGACTTGAACAGGCCGCCCGGCATCGTGCCGGCCCACAGGCCGCCGTCGACATCGAGCGCGGGCGCGAGCGCCCAGATGTTCTTGAGCGCCCACTCGCGCTCGCGGCCCCACATGTCCTTGTCGACGAAGCCCTCGGGCTTGGGCGGATACGCCGGCACCGCGATCTCGGTCCAGGTCGCGCCGCGATCCTCGGACCGGTGCAGCTTCACGCCGAAGTGGCCGTGATCGAGCACGGCGTACCAGGCGCCATCGCGCCGATCGACCGTGACCATCGGCAGGTTGTCGCCGAGGAACATCGCGCGCTCGACGCGGGCGCTGGCGCCGCGACCCTCGATGACGAACAGGCCCTTGCGGGTCGCGACGAGAAGCGTATCGGACATCGGTCATCCTCCGGACAGGGCTTGCATCACGTACAGCTCGCTCGTCGGCCGCACGGCATCGGACTGCTGATCGCGATCGACGATCTGGTTGCCGTCGATGAAGATGATCATGTGCTTGCGCAGCACGCCGCGTTCGTCGACGACGTAGCCGCGCAGCCGCGGGTTGGCGACGAAGACGTGCTCCATCACCTCGCGCACCGTGGCGCCGGGCGCCTCGGTCGTGGGGCACACGACGTGGCGCTGGAGGTTCGGCGTGAAGGCGACCGTGGCCATCCCGCGCGCACACTACCAGATGTCACGGCGGTGTAATCACCGCGCGCGCCAGGCTTACCCGAGGATCTGGCGCAGCGTCGCGAGCAGCTGCTCGGGCTTGAACGGCTTGATCATCCACCCGCTGGCGCCGTTGTCCTTGGCGAACTGGATGCGACGCGGGTCGGCCTCGGCGGAGAGCAGGAGCACGGGGGTCAACACCGGCGGCGACTGGGTCCGCAGGTAGCGGAGCAGGCTCAGGCCGTCCACCCGCGGCATGTTGACGTCGCACAGCACCAGGTCGACCGGGGAGGCCGCGAGCTGATCGATGGCGTTCTGGCCATCGGTGGCCTCGACCACATCATGAGCGGCCTGGCGCAGCGTCTTGCCGACGATGGCGCGCATCGAAGAGGAATCGTCGACAACCATTATCCGGGGCATGGCGAACTCCGGGGCGATCGCGCCCGTCCACGGAGACGTCGACCGCATTCGCACGAGATCAAGCGCGCCGCGATCTGCCATCGCCGCAATCGATTGCGGTCGGCCGCGATGCGATTCGGGCGCGCGGCGTGCGCATCCCAAGTCTTCTCGACACTTGCGCCGCCGCTCGCGCGGCACGGCCGATGCTCCTGGTCCCGGTGTGTCCATGACCAGGAGCTCATCGTGATCACCGATCTCATCCACGAACCCCTCGCGCTCGCCGCCTTCGGGCTCGCCGCGCTCGGCTTCCTCGCGCTCGCGTTCGGCCTGCGCATCATCGACGAGCAGGAGTCCGGCCTCGTCATCAAGAAGATCGGCCGCGCGCTGCCACCGGGCAAGCTCATCGCGACCCGCGGCGAGGCCGGCTACCAGGCCGCGCTGCTGTCGCCGGGCTGGCACTTCCCGCTGTGGCGCTGGCAGTACAAGATCGAGAAGGTCCCGCTGGTCAACGTGCCGCCCGGGCAGATCGCCTGCGTCGTGGCCAACGACGGCAAGCCGATCCCGACCGAGCGCGTGCTCGCGCGCGAGGTCGCGTGCGATCGCTTCCAGGACGCGACCGCGTTCCTCGACGGCGGCGGCGAGCGCGGCCGGCAGCTCGCGATCCTGAGCGCGGGCACCTACCGCATCAACCCGGCGGCGTTCCGCGTGATCACCGCGACCAACGCGATCACCTACGGCCTGGCCGCGCGCGATCTCAACGTGCTGCAGGTGCCGTCGGACGCGGTCGGCATCGTCACGATCCTCGACGGTCGGCCGATCACCTCGGGCGATCTCGCGGGCCCGCCGATCACCGGCCACGAGGGCTATCAGCGGGCGCAGGCGTTCATCGACGCCGGCGGCTGCCGCGGCCTGCAGGAGCAGGTGCTCTTGTCGGGCGCGTGGAACCTCAACCCGTGGTTCGCGCGGGTCGAGCTGCACGAGCTCACCGAGATCCCGATCGGGTACGTCGGCGTCGTCGTGTCGTACGTCGGCGAGGAGCACCTCGACGTCACCGGCGCCGACTTCACCCATGGCGATCTGGTCGAGCGCGGCCGCAAGGGCGTGTGGGTCGAGCCGCTGCTCCCCGGCAAGCACCCGCTCAACACCCAGGTCATGAAGGTCGAGCGCGTGCCGACCACCAACATCGTCCTCAACTGGGCGGGCCGCACCGAGGCCCACCACTACGACGATCGGCTCGCGCCGATCACCGTGCGCTCGAAGGACGGCTTCTCGTTCGCCCTCGACGTCTCGGCGATCATCCACATCGGCATGAAGGACGCGCCGCGCGTGATCTCGCGAGTCGGCTCGATGCAGAACCTCGTCGATCACGTGCTGCAGCCGGTGGTCGGCAACTACTTCCGCAACTCGGCGCAGCAGGTCAGCGTGCTCGAGTTCCTGTCGGCGCGCACCGACCGGCAGCGCGAGGCGTTCACGCACATCGCGGCGGCGCTCGGCACCTACGATGTCGAGTGCATCGACGCGCTCATCGGCGACATCCAGGCGCCGGCGGAGCTCATGAAGACCCAGACCGATCGCAAGATCGCCGACGAGCTGCAGCGCACCTACGAGGCCCAGCGCGAGGCCGAGATGACGCGACAGACGCTGGCGCGCGAGAGCGCGGTCGCGACCATGCAGGCCGAGGTCGTGCGCTCGGAGCAGCTGGTGCGGATCGCGCAGACCAACGCGACCGCGACGATCGAGGCGGCGCGCGGCGAGGCCGGCGCGGCGGTGGCGCGCGCGGAGGCCGAGGCGGCAGCGACGCGGCTGCACGCCGAGGCCGAGGCCGCGGCGACCGAGGTCAACGGCAAGGCGATCGCGTCGGCGCTGGCGGCGCGCGGTGAGGCCGAGGCCTCGGCGCAGCGCGCGCTCGGCGCGGCCCGCGCGGAGAGCTTCGAGGTCGGCAAGGCCGCGCTCGGCGAGGCGTTCTCCGGCGTCGAGATCGCGACGGTGCTGGCGAAGGCCGGCGTGAAGCTGGTGCCCGATGTCGCGGTCGGCGGTGGCGGCGCGGGCGGCCTGGCCGAGGTGCTGATCGCGCGGATGCTCACCAAGGGGCCGATGCCGAGCGCGTGATCATCTCGCGCAACACGTCGCGGCGGCGCCCGCCGACCCCGGTGCTATCGTCAGATCGATGAAGCGCGCGATGGTGGCGGGCGTGGCGTGTCTGGTCCTCGGCTGCACGAAGGCGTCGGACGGCCCGCCGGACAAGGCCCCGACGAGCGCGCCGGTCCCGAAGCCCGGCGCCAGCCTGCCCGTGTCGCCATCGACCCGCGGCGCGCCGGCGAAGATGAACGAGCTGACGCTGGTCCTCCCCGGCGTCGGCGAGGGGCCGGCGCGGGTCCAGACCCCGCAGGAGGCGGCCGCCTACGGCGACCCGCAGTGTCCGCGCTACGTCGGCGCCCGGACGACCGCGTCGAAGAAGATCGGCAAGCACGGTCGCACCCTCGACGTCGAGGGTGGCTACCTGTGGCAGATCAAGGACGGCAGGATCATGGTGTTCGATCGCCAGGTCGATCATCCGGTGCGCATGCTCGACGCCGCGAAGATCCCGAAAGGCGTGATCGCCCTCGGCGGCAACTCCTGGTACGTGCGGCACTGCCCGGCGGAAGGCTGCGGCGAGCACGGTGACGGCCAGGTGATCGATCAGGTCGACATGATCCGCGGGGGCGTGAAGACGATCGCCACCGGGCAGCCCGAGATCGTCAGCGGGCAGGTCTTCGGCGATCACCTCTACTGGATCACGTTCGGCCCCTACGGCAGCACCGGCGAGCTCCGACGCATCCCGACCGCAGGCGGGGCCGTCGAGACCCTGTACGCGGGCAAGGGGATGAGCGTGATGCTGATCGATGATCAGGACGTCGTGGTCTCGGACGGGACGTCGGTGGTCGCGGTCGCGCGCGCCGACGGGAAGGCCCGCGTGCTCGCGAGCGGGCTGAGCAGCGTGCGCGCCCTCGCCGCGGATGCCACCGACGTCTACCTCGCCGAGGCCGGGGATCCGTACTGGAAGAGCGATCCCAGCGGCTACATCAAGCGGGTCGCACGCAAGGGCGGCAAGGTCGAGACGCTGGCGGGGCCGCTGAAGTGGCCCGCGGTGATCGCCGTCGACGACGAGCGCATCTACTACATGCTCAAGGAGCCAGGCGACATCTGGTCGATCGACAAGGCCAGGCCGGGCGCCCCCGAGCTGTTGGTCCCCACGCCGCCGCGCGACGCGAGCTGCCTCGCCTCGCAGTGGCTGTACGCCGACAAGTTCGGGCTCAAGTGGGTGCGGATGGTCGAGGGATTCCACAGCGGCGAGCTCTGGAGCCTGTCGCGGACGTTCCTGCCCTCGCCACCCGACACCGCGATCGCTGCATTCAAGCGCGCGATGGCCTCGGCGCCCGGCACCGCCGCACCGGCCGCGGACGACGACCGGTAGCCCGATCATCGGCCTTGACCCTCACGCCGCGTGAGGGCTCACGGTCGCGCGCATGGATGAGCGCATGAACGACGAGATGCTCGAGGTCAGCGGCATGGCGTTCCCGTGCCGCATCGATCGACCGGATGGCGCGATGCGTGCCGCGCTGGTGCTGATCCCGGGCTCGCTGTTCCTCGACGTGGATGGCAACTACCCGGCGTGGAACCTGCGGCCCGAGACCTACCGCGAGCTGGGCGCGCAGCTCGCGGCGCGCGGCGTTGCGGTGCTGCGCTACGCCAAGCCCGGACCCGGCACCGGCACGATCGTGACCGACGCCGACCTGGCGAAGCGCCACGGCGAGTTCGCGCTGCGGGTCGAGGTGGCGGCGGCGGCGGTCGCGCGGCTGCGGGACGCGGTGGGCGATGTGCCGGTGTTCATCGCCGGTCACAGCGAGGGCGCGCTGGTCGCGTCGCTGCTCGCGGCGCGCGATCCGGCGATCGCCGGCGTGGTCAGCCTCGCCGGACCGGCGCTGCGGATCTTCGACATCATGCGCGCGCAGCTCGAGGCGTCGCCGCCGCCGGGCGCTGGCGATCACGGCGCGGGCATGGCGGCGTTCGACGCGGCGATCGCGACCGCGCGCGAGGTCGGCGCGCTGCCGGCCGCCGCGGCCGCGCATCCGTACACGATGATGTTCGCGTCGATCGGCGACCATGGCGTGCGCTACCTGCGCAGCCAGGATCGCGTGGATCCGGTCGCGGCGATCGCGGCGGTGCCGCAGCCGGTGCTGCTGGTGCAGGGCGGTCGCGACGCGTCGGTGACGAGCGCGCAGGTCGATGCGCTGGCGGCGGGGCGCTCGGGGCCGACCGAGGTCGCGCGCTTCGACGAGCTCCAGCACTTCTTCAAGGTGGCGCCGCCGGGCACCAGTGCCGTGGCCAGCTTCGCGCTCGTCGGGCCGACCGATCCGCGCGTGGCCGAGGCGATCGCCGCGTGGATCGCCCGCGCGCGCTGATCGCGGCCGGGTGGTACGCTGGGAGGCATGACCCGGGTCAGGCTGTCGATGCCCGACGTGGACCCGATCCTCGACCGGACCGAGCGCAGCCTGGTGGAGCGCGCGCTGGCGTGGCTGCGCCAGACCCGGCCGCGCGACTCGGCGATCCTGTGGAACCAGGTCAAGCGGGTCGCGCTGCTCGGCGGCGCGCTCGAGCAGACCCCCTCGCCGATGTTGCCGACCTCGCTCGGCGCGACCGAGCGCGACGCGAAGTCGTGGGTCACCGAGCTATCGCACCTCGATCCGATGAGCGGCGACCTGGCGCTGCCCGAGAAGGCGCACGTCGCGCGCGCGTTCCTGTTCGCCAAGCTGGGGCTCTTGCGCGCGTTCCGCACCGCGCTCAGCCCGGGCGCGGCGGGCGGCGAGCCCGGGTTGTGGCGCGAGGTCCACGCCGAGTTCGCGCAGTCGGTCTACACGCTGATCGCCACCGAGATCCTGGTCGGGCTCCTGAGCGAGGCCGACGTCACCGAGCGCAACAAGCGGCGCGCGGCGCACCAGCTGATGCTGATCTGGGACCGGGCCGCGCAGGTCGAGATCGACGACTTCTGCCCGCTGCTCGAGGAGGCCTGGCGGGCGCGCGCGCGGGTCCAGGTGCGGTTCGGCGCGCTGCTCGGCGTCGGCGAGTACATGCGGCTGGTCCAGAGCGACTGCCCGTCGGAGTTCCTCGACTTCTTCGCGCGCGACGACGTCAGCGACGGCGAGGTCCAGGCCTTCGAGGAGTTCCTGTTCAACCTGCCGCACGAGGATCTGGCGCGGCTGCGCGCCAGCATCCACGACCGCGGCGGCGGCGTGGTCAGCCCCGACGAGGCCGCGCAGATCCTCGGCCGCCCGCTCGAGGAGAGCACCACGATCGACGATCCCGAGGCGCTGTACCGATCCTTCCGGCGCCGGCGGATCGCGGCGGCGTATCGCCAGACCAGCCACGCGCCCGGCCCGCACTGCACCGCGGAGGCGTTCATCATGCTGCACGTGCTCGACGGCTGGACCTCGACCAACACGTCCGAGTTCCCGGCGACGCGCCCGATCGGACCCGACGCATGAGGACCGCGGGGCTCCTCGCCGCGCTCGCGCTGATCGCATGCGGCCCGGCCTCGCCCGAGTCGAACACGCCTTATCGCTCGCGCGAGAAGCCCGGCCGCGGGCCCGCGGATGTCGTGCCGCCGTCCGCGCTCGCGCCGGATCGATGCGGTGACGCGCCGCTCGTGGCGCTCGCCGATCTCGCGCGCGGCACCGGCGATGGCGAGCGCGTCGCCGTCGACCTGACGCCCCAGGCCGAGGTCATGTGCACGCTGCTCGCCTGCATCGGGCCCAACGGTGTCGAGGACGGTCCCGACGTGTGCTGCAACGGCTGCGGCGGCAACTACGGCCTGCGCCAGGGCATGGAGTTCGCGCTGCGCCTCGAGGGCCTGGACGGTTGCACCGGGATGGACTGCAACCTCCACTGCGAGCCGTTCGGCACCGCGCCGACGCACGCGTACCGCTTCGTCGGCACGGTCGCGTACACGCCGCGCGGCAGCGGCGCGATCTACGACCAGGCGACGCTCACGATCGAGAAGTACTGCCGGATCGAGTGATCACGCCGGCGGGCGCTCGCCCAGCCAGCGCGGCGCGCCACCGGCCGCGGCGCGCGGGGCGCACGCGATCAGCCGCTGCCACGCGATCTCGGCGCGCACGCGGCGCGGGTGATCGAGGACATCGCCGACGGTCGCGAGCAGGTGCGCGAGCGCGGGCGCGATGCGGCGCGCGGAGGCCGGGCGCTCGAGGGCGCGATCGACATCATCGAGGAGGGCGTCGAGCTGCGCGCCGTCGAGGGACGGGCCGAAGCGCTGCGCGACCTCGGCACCGGCTCGCACCAGCTCGGCGGCGACGGCAACCTCGTCGGGATGCGCGCGCGACAGATCGCGCAGCG
>JAIOQA010000514.1 GCA_021413675.1 Deltaproteobacteria bacterium
TCGAGCTCGAGCGGGCGCGCCGCAGCCCGCAGCTTCTGGGCGATCAGCTGAACCTGGCGTGGCAGGACTGGCTCGCGGCCGAGTGTCGGGCGCGCGCGGTCGTGCTGGTCCTCGATGACCTGCACTGGAGCGATCTGCCGACGGTCAACCTGGTCCTCGGGGCGTTGCGCGCGCTGGCGGATCTCCCGCTGCTCGTGCTCGGGCTCGCCCGGCCCGAGGGGCGGACGCGGTTTCCGGCGCTGTGGCAGGCGAGCGCGCTCCACGATCTGCGGCTCGAAGGGCTCGGGCGGAGCGCGAGCGACCGCCTTGTCCGCAGCACGCTCGGGGCGCAGCTCGCCCCGGACGTGGTCGCGCGACTGGTCGACCTCGCCGCGGGCAACGCGTTCTACCTCGAGGAGCTGATCCGCCACGCGGCGGGTGGCGACGACTCGCTGCCCGACACGATCGTCGCGATGGTGCAGGCCCGGCTCGCGGCGCAGCCCGAGCACGCGCGGCGGGTGCTGCGCGCGGCCAGCGTCTTCGGCCCGACCTTCCCGATCGATGGCGTCGCGGCGCTGGTCGGTGACGAGCTCGACCTGGAGTCCACCCTGCGGTCGCTGGCGCGTGACGAGATCTTGATCGCGATGTCCGACGTACGGGGCTACGCCTTCCGCCATGCGCTCCTGTGCGAGGGCGCAGCCGCGATGCTCACCGACGACGATCGTCGGCTTGGCCATCGGCTCGCGGCGGAGTGGCTCGAGATCCACGACAGCCGCGACGCCGCGATCATCGCGCACCACTTCACCCAGGCACAGCAGCCGGGGCGCGCGGTGCCGTGGTACCGGCGCGCCGCCGAGCAGGCGCTGACTGGCAACGATCTCGCGGGCGCGATCGCGTGGGCGACGCGCGGCCTCGCAGCCGGCGCCGCGCGCGAGGATCAGGCGGCGATGCTGGTCACGTTGACCGAGGCGCAGCAGTGGCGCGGGGACGACGACGTCGCGGCGCGCCAGACGGGTGAGCGCGCCATGGCGCTGCACGAACCGGGGGCGAGCGGCTGGTACCGGGCGGCGCGCGAGCTGGTCTTCGTCGCGAGCCGCGCTGGCGACGGCGAGGGGATCCAGCGGCTGATGTCGGCCGCGCTGGCGAGCGAGCCGATGGATGGCGCCGCGCCGCTGAAGACCCAGATGCTGTGCATCGCCGGGACGCGCGCGCTCAACACCTTCGGTCCGAGTCCCGCGCTCGACGCGTTGATCGCGCAGATCGTCGCCGACGGCGCGGCCTCCGATCCGGTGACCCTCGGCCGGCAGTGTCAGCTGCGCGCATCCCTCGCCGTCGCTGGCGGCGATTTCGAAGCCGCGGCGGTGCTCTTCCGCGAGGCCGCCGATCGATTCGAAGAGGGTGGCGATCTCCGCAACGCGGCCCCCTCGCGCAGCGCGTTTGGCTTTCTGCTCTGCGAGCTCGGCGATGTCGCCCAGGCCGAGCCGCTGCTGCGCGCGACCCTGGCGCTCGCGATGCGCCTCGACGCCCGCGAGACGGTCGCTGCGATCCGCCAGAACCTGGGCGTCGCGCTGGCGCGGCTCGGTCGCCTGGTCGAGGCGGCCGCGATGCAGCGCGAGGTGATCGCGGTCTGTGATGCCAGCGGCAACATGCGGATGGCGGCGCTGTCGCGCGTCTTTTTCGCGGCGGTCGAGCTCGAGCTCGGCGATCTCACGGCGGCGGTCGACGCGTCGGTGCGGGCGGCCGAGGCCGCGCGCGAGATGCCGGCGATCCGCTGCTTCGCGCTCGCGCTCGCGGGGCGCAGCCTGGTCGCGGTCGGACGCGCGGTCGAAGGGCTGGATGCAAGCCGCGAAGCGATGGCGATCGTGCGCGAGCAGGGCGGGTCCATCTACGACGGCGAGAGCTCGGTGCGCCTGTCGCTGGTGCGCGCGCTCGAGGCCACCGGCGATCGCGAGGCCGCGCACGACGAGCTTCGCGCCGCCGCGGCGCTGCTGCAGACGCGCGCCGCAAACCTGCGCGACCCGGAGGCGCGCCGTCGCTTCCTCGAGAACATCCACGACAACGCCGCGATCGCCCTCCTGAGTCGCGACTGGCTCGGCGTCGTCCTCAGCTGATCACGACGTGAGGTGGTCGGGCAGCTGGCCGACCAGCCCGCGCGGTGGTCGGCCGCGCTGCCGGCCAGGCCCGCGCCTGCGATGGTTGGCCAACCTCGCGATGCGTCTCGCCCCGATCCTCGGCACGCGACGTGCGAAGGCCCGGGATCATGATGACCGAGGAGCTTCAGCGTCGCGTTCACCAGTTCGTCGACTACCGCGTCACCGGTGATCCGGAGTCGGACTACCACGTTGTCGCCGGTGCCTTGTCGGGGATCCTCGCGGGGGTCCGCGCACTCGAGAAGGAGGGATTGGCCCGCCCGGCCATCAAGCAGCTCGTCGCGGGCGCCTACGAGGCCGTCGGCCGGTCGGTGCTGTTTCGCCGGATGCAGATCTGGCCACGGGGCTATCCAGGCGACTTCGAGACCATCGAGCACATCATGTCGGGCGACAACCGGTCGGAGGTCGATGCCAAGGCGTACTTCATCGAGCAGTACGGCCTCGCATCGCCGGCGGCGCAGCAGCACCGCAACAAGGTGAGCCACCAGGCGCGCATGATCCTCCAGACCGCGCTCACCCGGGCGCCGGCCCGCATCCTGTCGATCGCGTGCGGCTCCAGCCCCGACATCCGCGCGGTCCTTCCGCATCTCCGGGGCTCGCAGGTCGAGTTCGTGTTGCTCGACGGGGATCAAGGCGCGCTCGACTTCACGCGCGCCCAGCTCGAGGGGGCCGAGCTGCCCTGCGAGTTCATTCACGGCAACATCCTCAAGAACATCGTCAGGCTGCGCGACTTCGGACAGTTCGACCTGGTCGTGATCGGGGGGCTCTTCGACTACCTCCGTGACACCACGATCGTGAAGATCCTGAGCTCGCTGCGCGCACACAACCTGCGGAAGCAGGGCCGTGTGTTCTTCACCAACATCTCCGAGCACAACCCGGACCGGGTGTTCATCGAGTACCTCGCCGAGTGGTGCCTGATCGCGCGCACCGAGGAGCGGATGCGGTCGCTCGCCCAGCTCGCGGGCTTCGGGTCGGACGCGATCGCGATCCAGCGCGAGGCGACCAAGCTCACCCACCTGGTCGAGTGCACGGCCTGACGGTCGCCCACGAAAGGACCTTGCCGATGTTCCCTGCGATCTTGTCGTCACGCCCTGTTGCGCTGCCGCGCGCATCTCGAGCGGCGGCCCGCCCGACGCGCGTCGCCGTGCTCGGCGGCGGTGTGGCGGCGTGCGCCGTCGCGCATGCGCTCGCGATCGACGGCTGGCGCGTCGAGCTCTTCGAGCGCGCGGCGAACCGCCCCGCCGAGGGGCACGGCTTCGTCCTGCTCGATCGCGGCGTGCGCGCGCTGGCGCAGCTCGGCCTTGGCGCGGCCCTGCGGACGCGGGGTCAGCCCCTGGCGCGCTTCGAGGTGCGATCGCCTGCGGGGGCGCTGCGGCTGTCCGCCGCGGTCGACGGTGCGATGGGCCTCCGTCGGCGCGAGCTGCTGGGCGCGCTCGAGCCGCTGCCCGATCCGGGCGCGCTCCACGTCGGTCGGTCGTTCGTCGAGTTCGAGTGGCACGCCGACGGCATCGCGCGCGCGGCGCGATTCGCCGACGGCTCGCGGGTCGAGGCGGACGTGTTCGTCGCTGCCGACGGCGCGGGCTCGGTCGCGCGGCGCGCGCTGTTCCCGTGGGCCGCGCTGGCGCCCGCGCGCGTGTGCGAGGTCGTCGGGCAGCTGGAGGACCCGGTCCTGGCGGCGGACCTCGGCGACCGCGTCTGCAAGTTCCAGCGCGACGACGTGGGCCTGGCGTTCGGCCTCGTGCCGGCGGGTTGCGGGGGCGTGATCTGGTACCTGCAGTTCGACGCCGAGCGCCTCCCCTTGCCATCGCGCGCGCCGGCTGCGATCGCGGCCTTCGTGCACGCGTGCGTCGGCGACTGGTGCGATCCGATCCCCCGCGCGCTGGCTCGCATCGACTTCGGTCGAGCCTACCTGGCGAGCCCGATCGATCTCGACCCCTTGCCGACCCTCGGGCGCGGCAACATCGCGCTCGTCGGCGATGCCGCGCATCCATTCCTGCCCTTCAGCAGCCAGGGCGTGAGCGCGGCGCTCGACGACGCCTGGACGCTCGCCGCCTGCCTGCGCGAGCACGCGACGGCGCGCAGCTGGGATGCGGCGATCACGGCCTACTCCGACTGCCAGCGTCCGGAGATCGCGCGCATCGTCGCGGCGGGGCGCGATCTGCAGGCGCGGTTCCTCGATCCCCGCGGCGCGGGTCGCGAGTTCGTCGTCCCGGTGTGTGCATGATCGCCGCGCAGTACCTGGCCACGGAGCCCGACGCGCGCTTCGCCGACGCGGCGGTCCCGATGAGCTTGCTGCGCGAGCGGGCCCACAATCTGCGCTGGGCGACCCTGCCGCCCGACGTCATCGCGCTGACCGCCGCGGACCCCGACTTCGCCGTGGCCGCGCCCATCCGCGAGGCCATCACCGACTACGTCCGCGGCGGCGTGTTCTCGTATGGTCCGCCGGCCGGGCTGCCCGAGTTCCGCCAGGCGTGCGCCCGCGTGCTCCAGCGGCGCAAGGGATGGTGGAGCTGCGAGCCATCGCAGATCGTCGCGGTCGACAGCGCGGCGGCCGGGATGCTCCACGTGGCGAGGTTCGCGCTCGCGCCCGGCGACGAGGCGATCGTCTTCGATCCCGTCGACTTCATCTTCACCTCGGCAGTCGAGGCGGCCGGCGGCGTGGTTCGTCGCCTCCCGCTGGACCCGCAGACCGGCCGCTTCAGCACCGAGGCGCTCGCCGGGTTGGTCACCGCGCGGACGCGACTCCTCTGCGTGTGCAATCCGCACAACCCCACCGGGCGCGTGTTCTCGGCGGAGGAGCTGCGCGCGCTCGGCGACCTCGCGGTCGCGCACGATCTCTGGATCCTCAACGACGAGATCTGGTCGGATATCGTGTTCGCGCCGACGCACTTCGTGAGCCTGCCGACCCTCGGTGATGCCATCGCTGATCGCACGATCACGGTCCACGGCCTGTCCAAGACGTTCGGGCTCGCCGGCCTCCGCGTCGGGTTCATCGCCGCGCCGAGCGCCGAGGTCGCGCGCGAGCTGCTCGCGGCGTCCCTGGCGAGCTCGACGATGACCGGCGTCAGCACGCTCTCCCAGGTTGCGGCGACCGCGGCGTACTCCCACTGCTGGGACTGGGCGGACGGGTTCGTCGCGCATCTCCACCGCCAGCGTGACCACGCGGTCGCGCGGCTCGCGCGCATCCCGGGGATCGAGGTCCGCGTGCCCGAGGGGACCTACGTGCTGTTCCCGAAGGTGACCGCGCGCGATCCTCGCACCGGCGCGGCGATGGGCAGCGAGGCGCTGGCGGCCCACCTCCTCGAGCGCGGCCGCGTCGCGGTCGTCCCCGGCGCCTCGCGCTGGTTCGGGCCTGGGGCGGAGGGCCACCTGCGCCTGGTGTTCTCGACCTCGCGGGCGATCCTCGACGAGGGCCTCGACCGGATCGCGCACGCGCTCGCGAGCTGAGCCCGCTGGCGCTATCGGCCCAGGCGTAACCCCATCTGGCGCGCCATTCCCAGCAGGTCGACTGACTCCCAGTCCTCGGCGATGGCCGCGCCGGTCACGCGATGCACGTGCATCCCGTGGATGGTGATGGTCGTGTTCGTTGGAGCCTCGTCGCGGTACGGCGCGACGTGCGATCCGCGGCCGCGCCATCGCACCGCGATCAGCGCGCCGTCGGCGATGACCTGCAGTGTCGCGATCTGATAGTCCGGCATCGCGGCGAAGAGCGCTTCGCAGCCGGTCCGGAACTGCGCGAGCGTGTACGAGCGATCGCCGACGTGATGGCGGTAGTCGGAGGCAAGCAGCGGAGTCAGCGCGGCCCAGTCGCGTTCGTTCCAGCGGCGCCAGAACTGCGCGGCGATATCGAGGGGAGTGGTCGTCATGGGGCCGTTCGCGAGCAAGGCGCGGACCACGCGATACCTCTCCGGCCACCGACGCCGGCCGGCTGGTCGACCGCTCCGCACCGTGGTCGGCCACGCCGGTCGTCGCGGCGCGCCACGTCGCCGGGCGCGCGCCGCCGGCAAGGCGCGCACGAAGATCATGACGATGCAGGAGCGTCACCTGCACCGTCAACCGGCGCGTCGCTTGCAGACTGGCGTCGCATGGGCGTGAGGGCGCGTGACTACACAGGCCAGGAGCTCTGAGCCGCGATGCGCTCGATACCGATCCTCGGCGTGGTCACGCTCGTCGGTTGCGGGTTACGACCTGCGTCCGAAGCGCCCGCATCCCGGTCCTGGACGCACTCCGAGCCTCTGAGCGCGATCATGAAGAACGAAGTCAATCAGCCGTTCAGTGCGCTGAGTTTTGCGGTGTACTTCGCGCGCGACGGCGAGCCCGAGAGCGGCGCCGAGCCCCCCTATCCCGACATCGCGCAGCCGGCCGCGGCGCTCCGCGCCGGCCTTTCCAAGGTCCGCTTCCTGGCTGACGTGCCGGCGCCGACGCCCGAGGCGCGCGACGTGTTCGCTGCCTACATCGACGGGCTGCTGCACGACAGCGACGCGCTCTCGGACGCGATCGCGAATCGCGACCGGCCAGGGACCGTGGCGTTGCTGACCAAGATCGCCGCGACATGCAACGACTGCCACCACTTCTTCCGGCTGGCGGTCGACGACACGCCGTCTCGATGACTCCCCGCGACCCAGACACTGCCGCAAAGGACGTGCCCGATGCCCCAGATGGCGAAGGATCCTGCGCCGACTCACGACCCGTTCCTCTCGAACCTCGATACCGCCCTGTCCGCGCACCCGGTGCCGGCAGAGCCGGGCGGGCGAGCGGACGAGATCGACGGTGAGCGGTTCGGCAAGTACCTGCTGGTGGGCGAGCTCGGCTTCGGCGGCATGGCCGAGGTGTTCCTCGCCGTGCAGCGGGGACTCGAGGGTTTCGTCAAGGTCGTGACGCTGAAGCGCGTGCTGCCGCACCTCAGTCGATCACCCGAGTTCGTGCGGATGTTCATCGACGAGGCGCGGCTGGCGGCCCGGCTCGAGCACGCCAACATCGTCCGCACCTACGAGTTCGGAGAGCACGAGGGCCGCTACTACACCGTCATGGAGTACCTCCCTGGGGAGGACCTGGTCAGCATCCTGAAGTGCGCCAAGGCGACCGGCCAGCCGCTGCCGCTGAGCGTCGCCGCCACGATCGTCGCCCACCTGTGCAACGGGCTCCACTTCGCGCACGAGTTGACCGATCAGGCGGGGCGATCGCTGGGCCTCGTGCATCGCGACATCAATCCGTCGAACGCGATCATCACGTATGCCGGGGAGGTGAAGATCATCGACTTCGGGATCGCGAAGTCGAGCGCGAACTCGAACCAGACGGTGGCCGGCACCATCAAGGGCAAGCTCGCGTACATGTCGCCCGAGCAGATCCTCGCGCGCGGCGTCGATCGGCGATCCGACGTGTTCTCGCTCGGGATCGTGCTGTGGGAGCTGGTGACGGGTCGGCCGCTGTTCTCGCGCAGCAACGAGTCCGCGACGCTGTACGCGATCATGAACGACCCGATCCCCCGCGCGGGGCGGGTCCGGGCCGACGTCCCCGAGGAGCTCGAGGCGATCATCGCGACCGCGCTCGCGCGAACGCCCGCCGATCGCTTCGATAGCGCGGAGGAGATGCGCGTCGCGCTCGAGCGGTTCCTCGCCACCGAGGGCAAGATCGACGGTCACGACCTCGCGCGCACGATCGAGGGGCTGTTCGGGAAAGCCCGCGCCGAGGCGAAGCGCTCGATCTCGCAGACGCGCTCGCTGGCGAAGAACGTCTCGCTCGTGATGAAGCTGCGCACCGAGGTCGGGGGCAGCGTGAGCCCGACGGAGGCCGTCGCTGCCGCCACGGGCGTGCCCGCGCCGCCCGCGTCGCGGCCCTCGGTCGCACCCCGGACTGCCTCGACCACGCAGAGCCGCGCGGGGCGCGTCGGCGTCGGCACGATGGCGCTGGTGCTGGTG
>JAIOQA010000515.1 GCA_021413675.1 Deltaproteobacteria bacterium
CGAGGTCGAGCACGCCGTGGCGCTCCTCGTAGCGCTCGATGTTCTTCTGCAGCGCGCGCAGGAGCCGCTTGGTGTGGCGCGGCGACGACACGACCCGCGCCCGGACCTTGGCGCGGCCGTTGCCGGGCTGCAGGAACGCGAAGTCGATCACGAACTCGTTGTCGGTGTGGTTGATGAGCACCAGGTTGGCGTAGACGCCCTGGGCGACGTCGTCATCGAGCTGGATCTGGAGCTTGGGTGCGCGCGGATCGTCAGCCATGCGGCCACCTTACCGCACGCGGCGCGCGCGATCGCGGGGCCGCCTCCGCAACCGCGCGGCGCGGGGCGTGTCGTCCTTTTCGCGAAAGTGAGCGACCGGGGTGCAACCTTTCGCGAGCTGGTGCGTTCGGGGGAGGCGATGCGGGATGCTCAAGGGCTGCGGCGTGGCGCGCTGATCGCGCTCCTGGTGATCGGGACCGCGGGCGCGGCCGCGGCGAGCCCGCCGCCGTGCTGCGACTACGATCGTGAGCCCGAGGTCGCGCACCGCGGCCAGTACGAGATCGGGCCGTGGATCAGCTTCCTCTGGCTGCAGGGCTACAACGGCGTGATGTTCGGCGGGCGGTTCGCCGCCGGTATCGAGCGCGGCCGCTGGCTGTTCGGCGGCGAGGCCGAGGTCGCGAGCGTGGCGCTGACCACGCTGCACGGCGACGCGCTCCCGAACCACATCGGCGGGTTCGCGGCGCGCGCGGCGGCCACCGCGAAGTGGACGTTCGCGCGGGTCGGTGGCCGCGACGTGCGGATCGACTTCTGGCTGCTCGGCGGCGTCGGCACCAAGACGATCCGCTGGTGGGGCGGTGGCCAGCTGGTGCGACCCGATGTCGAGGGCGGCATCGGGTTGTCCGAGGTGGTCGGCCGCCGCCGCCGCTGGTCGCTCGAGGCCGGCGTGATCGTCATCGGTGGCCGCGGCGTCTCGCGCGGCGCGCCGGTCTGCGCCGGTCCGTGCGACGAGCCGACGCCGCCGGTGTCGGCGGATATCGAGCTCATCGATCACATCGCCATCGGCATGCGCTGGTGACCTCCGGCGCTCACCGGCGACGAACCTGAAAGTTTGGATCCGCACCCGCGTTGGTGCGTACGGAGGACGCGATGCTCAGCTCGACCAAGCTCCTATCCTGTGCCGCGGCGACCGCGCTGCTCGTGACCGCGGCGCCGGCGCGCGCCGACTGGGACGGGGACGACAGCAGCAGCGGCTCGCGCAACCGCTGGAACGACCTGCGCCTCGAGGGCGACGTCGGGTTCCTGATCGGCGGCATGGGCATCGGCGATCTCGGCGGCTTCGCCGGCGGCATCGAGACCTCGCTCGGCGTGCGCCGCGATCGGCTCGCGCTGTTCGGCTCCTACGATCTGCTGTCGGTCGGCGACTCGCCGAGCAGCACGACCGAGCCCAACGCGCCGGATCCGGTGCGCGGCTACATGCAGCGCGCCGGCGCCGACCTGCGCTACAGCGTCGGGCGCTTCGGCGGCGACGACGACTCGTCGGTGCGCGGCGATCTCTGGCTCGCGGTCGGCGCGGGCGGCGAGGTCATCCAGTGGTACGACGGCGGCAAGCTCCATCGCCGCGACCTGTCGTTCGGCTTCGGCGGTCAGGCCACCTTCCGCGTCGGTCGCGAGAAGAAGCGCTACATCGGCTTCCACTACGCGCTGAAGGCGCTGATCGCCAACGCGCCGGGTGCGAAGAATCAGGATCCGACCTGCGCCGGTCCGTGCGACGAGCCGACGCCGCCGGTGCCGTACGACATGGGCGTGTTCTTCCACTTCGGAGTCGTCTTCGGCCGCTGAGCGCGAGGATCGCTCGCGAACAACTCCCGCTGCCGAACTGGCGCACGCTTGACCAGCGTGCGCGTATTCGTTGCACGCGGGTGGATGCGCGCATCGCCCCTGCGTCACCCGGCGAGGCGTCGGGACCGCAGGCGATCGGCGACCGCGCGACGCGCGCGCGATCTCTGGCGCGCGCGGGCGTACCGCAGGCCACTGTCGTCAATCCTGACGACTGTCGACCTGCCGTGTCGGCGGGGCGACATGTCGCGGCCTGTCGCGTGCGACGCCGAAAGCATCAGCGCGCGGCCAGCGTGCTGCCGAAAGCAGCGACGCCCTCGGCTGCGCGTGGCAGCCGAGGGCGGTTGGGAAAAAAAAGGCGCCGCATGGGGGGACCGTGCGGCGCCTGAGCGCAGATCGCGACAGGCTACTAGTTGCCTCAAGTGGGGGAGGGAGGCCGGCAGGTTGATGAGGGGGAGGGATACCTTACCGACCATCCACCGAGTCGAAACGTTTGCCTGTCGTGTCGCGCGCGGGATTCGTTTGTTGGACCTCGCTGAGGTGAGTGCAATCTCGTCGAAGATGGGTACGCGTGGTAGTCGATGCCGGATCGGGCTGCTAATCGCCGCTGTCTGAGTTGAACTGTCCGGCGGTCTCGATGCGATGCGCGCCGTTCGCGTGGTGGCGCCTGCTTCTGATGTTCTCTACCGTCGCTGCGTCTCTGCTTATTCCGAGTGGTGAGACACGAACCTGTGACGGCCAGTTGCTCCGGTTCTGTGCCGATCTGGATCGGCAGGAACCGGCTGTCGTCTAGTCGTTGTCACCGCTCGTCGTCAGCATGTTCGAATCTATGAGCAACACGCGTTCCAACCTCGAAACGCCGCCGGCTCGACGAGGAATCGACTACTTGCGCCGCTGGATTTGCCGAAGTGTCAACGACCGGCGTTCAAGGAGTGAAAGGCTGGCCACTCCACTCGCCAGTCGATGTGGTACCGCCACCTCGCCGGCTAGCGGAGTTGCCGGTCACCGCGCGATTTCGCTCGCGTTGTGGCACCGCCGCACACCGCCATGGCGCGCTATACAACCTCCTCCATGCGCGCACTCGGTCTCGACGTCGGCCAGAAGACGATCGGCGTCGCGATCTCGGACGAGCTCGGCCTGGCCGCGCACCCGGTCGAGACGATCCAGCGTCAGGGGACGGACCACGATGTCGCCACGGTGATCGCGCTGCTCGCCAGCCGTGAGGCCAGCGCGGTCGTGGCCGGGATCCCCTACGAGCTATCCGGACGCGAGGGCCACCGGGCCAAGCGGGTCCGCGTCTATCTCGATGCGCTGCGGCTCGCGCTCCCCGCCGGGGTGGAATTGCACGAGGAGGACGAGCGTTTCACGACCGCCGCCGCGCAGCGGGTGCTGCTCTCGGGCGACGTCTCGCGGGCGCGCCGCAAGGAAGTCATCGACAAGCAGGCGGCTGCAGTGATTCTCCAGGGATGGCTCGACCGCCGGCGGCGGTCCGAGTAAGGCCGGGGAATGGATAGGTCATTCGTCATCGCGGCCGAGGCGCCCGGATGGCGAGGCGCGAGGAGGGCGCATCCTCCTCGGCTGTAACCGACGAGTAACGAAGCCAGCCGGGATGGATCGGTCGCGAGGACGATTGAGTTATCCGTTCCCCGGCCCTACGTTCGGCGGCGCGCATGTCCAAGCGGTCCTTCCGCATCGCTCTGATCGCTGTCATCGGCTCGATCGTCGTGGTCGGGCTCGTGGCGCTCTGGCTCATCCGGTCTGCGCTCGCGTACCCGGACCACGCGCACGAGGGCGACGGCAGCCTGCACACGGTGGAGATCCGCGCCGGCATGAGCTTCCCGACGATCGCTCGCGCGCTCGCCGACGCCGACGTGATCGAGCGGCCGACGTGGTTCCGGTTGTACGCGATGTGGCGCGGCGTGACCTCGGACGTGAAGAGCGGCACCTATGTGTTGCCCAACAACCTCACGCCCCACGATGTCCTCGAGACCTTGCTGGTCGGCGTGAAGGAGAAGACGGTCAACGTCCCGATCCCCGAGGGCCTCAACATGGTCGAGGTCTTCGACATCCTCGAGAAGCACCAGGTCGCGAAGGCCGCCGAGCTGCTGAAGCTCGCGCGCGACGCCGAGTTCCTGCAGCGCCACGGCATCGCCGGCGAGAGCGTCGATGGCTACCTGTTCCCCGCGACCTACAACTTCCGCCTCGGCGAGAAGCCCGTGGTCGTGCTCGAGCGCCTGATCAACAAGCACCGCCAGGTGTGGAACGCGCTCGCGACCAAGCACGCCCGCTCGCTCAAGAAGCTGAAGGACAAGCTCAAGTGGAGCGACCGCGACGTGCTCACGCTGGCGTCGATCGTCGAGAAGGAGGCGGTGCGCCCGGGGGAGCGACCGCGCATCGCGAAGGTCTTCATCAACCGCCTCACCGACGAGGACTTCAGCCCCAAGCGGCTCGAGACCGATCCGACGATCCGCTACGGCTGCAACGTCCTCGCGACCCCGAGCGCGGCGTGCGTCGCGTGGAACGAGCCGTGCCAGAAGGCCGTGCCGCCGCGGCCGATGGGCTGCGACTCGCTGCACCGCCTGCAGCTCGACGATCGCGACAACCCGTACAACACGTACCAGCACGAGGGCCTCCCGCCCGGGCCGATCTCGAACCCCGGCGAGAGCTCGATGGAGGGCGCGATGGAGCCCGACGACTCGAACTATTTCTACTTCGTGGCCAAGCCGGGCGGCGGCGGCGAGCACGCGTTCGCGCGCTCGTACGAGGACCACAAGCGCAACGTCGAGAAGTACGTCCACGGCAACTGATCAGCGGTTGCCACATCCGGTGATGGCGGGCGCAGCCGGGGCGCGCATCATCAAGGCATGAGGCGAAGCGGTCAGCTCGGGCTCACGGTTGCCCTGCTCGCAGCGAGCTGTGCGAGCGGCGAGGTACCGGTGCCGGCTCCGGTGGCGATGGCGGTGCCGGCGTCAGGGCCGGCGTCGGTGCCGGTGCGCGCGCCAGCGGCAGCGCGTGCGCTGCCGCCGCCGAACCTGGAGACCGATGGGGCGCTGCAGTTCGATGCGGACGCGTGCGCGATCGCCAGCGGGTCGCTCGCGCACGGGCTCGGGTCGGTATCCGTCGAGATCCTGGGACGCGACGATCGCGGCTGTCGCTTCCGCTTCACCGACGAGCTCGAGGGTAGCTACGAGATCCTCGAGTGCCACATCGGCCAGGGACGCGTCGAGATCGTCGCCGATCCCCGCAAGCGGCCGACGTCGGCGCTGGCGCTCGATCCGGCGCTGCCGTTCGTTCCGACGCGCGATTGCGCGCTCGAGCGCGACGGCTGGGTCGGTGACGATCGGGGCAACGCACGGCCGCTGATCGCCGAGACCGGCGCGACCGTCAACGGCAAGCGCACCGGCGTGTGGATCGCCTGGCGCGACGGCGCCATGCGGCTCGCGTCGACGACCTCGTATCGCGACGGGATCAAGGACGGTGAGGAGGTGGTGTACTTGGCGTTCCCCCACTCCGTCGAACGCCGCGGCGCCTATCGCGATGGCCAGAAGGAAGGGCCGTGGACCGAGCCCTCGCCCGCCAGCTTCGGTAGCACGGACCACGGCCGCTACGCGCATGACGAGCGGAGCGGGGTCTGGATCACCCGCGGGCTCGGCGGCCGCGTGACGATGTCGACGACCTACCGCGCGGGCCGAAAGCACGGCGCCTACGCCGCGCGGTACGACGCTGGCAGGCTCCGCGAGCAGGGCGAGTATCTCGACGGCGAGAAGTCGGGAACGTGGCGCACCTGGGACCCGGCTGGCGTGCTCCTCGACGAGCTGCGGTATCGACGCGGCCAGCTCGATGGACCACAGAAGCGGTACAGCGACCGCACCCGGACGCTGATCGAGCTGGACGAGTTCGTCGAAGGGGTGCCGCACGGGCGCTTCCGCGCATGGTCCGAGACCGGCGCGCTGCGCACCGAGATCCGCTACGAGCACGGTGTGAAGATCGACGGCGACGCGGGGCTCCCCGCGCGCGGTGCGGCCGGACCCGTCGGGCGCTGAGCCTCGACGGGGTCACGCGATCGATGGGAACCTGTCGTCGGCATGGTTGACCGGTTGAGAGTGAAGGCGCTCGGCCTCGCGCTGATCGCGGTCGCGACCGCGGCGTGTCGCGAGGCGCCGCTGGACCTCGAGCGGGCGCCGGTGGTGGCCGCGCCGCCCGCGCCGATCGATCTCGCCGCGGTCGTGCCCGACGATCCAGATCTGCGCGAGGGCGCGCTGCCGAACGGCGTGCGCTTCGACATCCTGCCGGTGCCCGGCGCGCTGCGCACGCAGGTATGGCTGGTGGTCGGCGCGGGCTCGCTCGCCGAGGACGACGATCAGCGTGGCCTCGCGCACCTGGTCGAGCACCTCGCGTTCGAGGGCACGACGCACTTCCCGGGGCACGCGATCCGCGACGTGGTCGAGCGATCGGGGATGGCGAGCGGCGACGACCTCAACGCCACCACGAGCTATGACGCCACGACCTACAAGCTCGCGGTCCCCGGGGACGACCCGGCGCTGCTCGCGACCGGGCTCGATGTGCTGCGCGACTGGGCGAGCGAGGTGACGTTCGACCCGGCGGCGATCGATCACGAGCGCAAGGTCGTGGCCGAGGAGCGCCGGTTGCGCGCCGGCGATGGCGGCTTCGACGAGGCGGTGCGCGACTACGTGCTGCGCGGGTCGCGCCACGCCGAGCGCTTCTCGAGCGGCGACCCGATCATCGTGGCGACCGCGCCGCGCGAGGCGCTCCTGCGCTTCTATCGCGACTGGTACCGGCCGGATCTCATGACCGTGATCGTCGTCGGCGATGTCGACGCGGCGGCGGTCGAGGCGCAGATCCGATCGCGGTTCGCGGGGCTCGTGGGCCCGGCGCAGCCGCGCGCGCTGCCGCACGACGAGATCCACGTCCGCGATGGCGAGGTCGTCATCGCGCGCAACGGTCAGACTGACACGGCGGTGATCGAACAGCTGCCCGCAAACCCGGAACGCACGTACGGCGATCTCCGCCAGCGAGTCATCGAGCTGCTGCGCATGCGCGCGCTGACCTTCGCCGGTGACGTCAGCGATTGGACCGAACACCGGCGGTTCGGTGACGTGTGGTGCTACGTGGAGCGCAGCGGCTGGCCGGAGGTCGCGATCGAGCGCCTGGTGAAGGCCCGGCGCGGCGTCCTCGACCCAGCGGCCATCGCGCGGGCGCGGCGCGAGTTCCTGGAAGAGGGCGAGCGCTTCGCCGATGGGGTGGCAGATCCCGCCGAGTTGGTCGACGAGCTCGCCACGCGCGCGGTGACCGGCGGCTGGTTCATCGACGCCGATCAGTACGCACGCGCCACCGCGCAGCTAGTGCCCACCATCCTCGACGCCGAGATCGCGACACGTCCACGCGCGCCCGTTGCGATCCTCGTGCATCGCGACCTGCAGCTCGACGACGACGACCAGGTCACCAAGCTCCATGAGGATGGAATCCGCGAGGACTTCGCGGCCGCGATCGCGGGGACGTTCGCGCTGCACCCGCCGCGTGACCCTCGTCCGGCCGTCGATCTCCCGCGCGTGGGGCTCAGCCCTGGAACGATCGTCGCCGAGCGAACCATCACCACCCGCGACGGCGCGCCGCGATCGTGGATCGCGCAGGTGTTCGCAGCCCATGCGCGCGATCGCGACGGGCACGCGACACGGCGATCGCTCGGCCCCGGAGACCTGCTCGAGTGGCGGCTGTCGAACGACGCGCGGGTCCTGGTCAAGCCCCTGGTGACGCCCGGCCATGCGGTCTCGATCCTCGGGTTGAAGACGAGCGTCGCCGGCCTAGCTCCGGGTGACGAGACCGCGACGGTGATCGCCGGGGCGCTGATCAGCGGCGGCGGTCCCGGTGTGACGCATGAAGGCTTCGCGCGTGCGGCGCTCGCTGCCGGGGTGCCCAATCACGTCGCGGACACGCGCGACGGCGGCGCCCTGGTCTACGCGGACGCCCGCACCAGCGCCCACGTCGAGGCCGCGCTGCAGGTCGTCGACGCGTACATGCGCGCGACGGCGCCCGGTGACGAGATGCGCGACGCCGTGTTCGCGGCAGCGTCGCAGGGCATCCGGTCCGATGCGCCTGCAGGGCGATGGCTCTTGCGCGATCTCGATGTCGCGCTGACCGATGGGGATCCGCTGGTGGTCGGGCCCACGCGCGAGGAGATCAAGCGCATCGACACCGCGCGCGCGCTCGCGATCTACCGCGACCGGTTCGGCGACGCCTCGGCCTTCACGTTCGTGATCACCGGCGACGTCGACCCCGCGGCGCTGCGCCCGCTGGTCGAGAAATACCTCGCGGGCTTGCCGGCCACCGGCGCCCCGCCGATCGCGCCGCCGCCCGCGCGGTCCTGGCACGCCGGCGACCAGACGATCGTGCGCCACGGCGGCGGCGGTGATCGCGCGACGATCCACGTCACGGCCTGGAGCACGGCGACCGGCGACTACGGTCGCAAGCGCGATCTCCTGCTCCTCCAGTTGCTGCTGCAGGCGCGGGTGCGGGATCTCCTGCGCGACGAGCTGGCCGAGGTCTATGCCGTCGATGTCGACGTCTCGCTCACGGCGCCGCCTGCCCCCAAGGTCGCGATCGCGATCGACTTCTCGTGCGCCCCCGCGCACGCCCAGGCGCTCGCGACCGCGGTCCGCGCGCTGCTCGATCAGCTGCGTGACGGCGCCATCACCGCCGACGACAGCGCCCGCGCGATCGCCCAGGTCCGCCGCACCTACGAGGGCTGGGTCGGCGACACGACCTACTGGCAGCAGGAGCTGGCCTCGCGCGCGCTCTACGGCCTGGATCCCGCCGGCATCGCCACCGATCCGCGCCGGGTCGTTGCCGATCTCGAGCTCGCTCGGACGCGCGCGATCGTCCGCGAGCTCCTGTCTCTCGGCGGCACCGTCACCGGCATCCTCCTGCCGCAGTGACTACGGCGCGTTCGGGTTCGGCATCACGACGATGTCGACGTGGTTGCGGATCGACACCGCGAAGCTCGAGCCCGCGATCGCGCCCGCCGGGCTGACCCGATCGCTGCGGCGCAGCTCGACGGTCTCGGTCTCGGCCTGATCCTTCTTGCTCTTGAGCGTGCCCGCGGCGAGCGAGTAGCTGCCGCTGTCGTCGATCGTCACCGGGTCGATGCCCTTGGTCTGGATCGTCGCGAGGTCGGCGTGGTCGTTGCGCGCCCAGCCGACCGGCAGCGGCATCGTCGCGTCGACGGTCGCGCCCGCGGTCGGCGCGCTGATCGTGTGCAGGTCCGGGCCGTCGACGATCACGCCGCTGAGCGTGTCGGTGCCCGAGGTGACGTCGAGCTGGTAGGCCTCGAAGTAGCCGCCCTGGGTGCCGCGCCAGCGGCCGTTGCCGTCGTGCGTCAACGCGACCGTGCCGCCGTTGGAGGTGACCGTGACCGTGCCGGTCGCGACGTCGGCGCCGCCCTTCTGGATGCGGATGTCGAACGCGGTGTCGAAGTCGTTCTCCGACGAAGCATTGGCGATCCGGGCCTCGGCGGAGGCGGTGCCCTCGACCGACAGCGTCATCGAGCCGGTTCCAAGCTCGTCGCCGGAGCCGGGATCGAGCGGCGCACCGCCGCAGGCGACCAGGAGTGAGACGGGAATGAGCGAAAGCCAGGCGCGCATGGATCCTCCGTTAGGTAACGGCGGGTGCACGCGACCGCGCAGCCCGCCACGATCGATCCTGCCTGGCGGGATTGTCGACGGGAAGGCGCGACATGGCGTCGCGCGATGTGGGAGCAGCACAGGTCACCGACTGCGCAAGCCTGGTACTTCCCGCCGCATCGCGCGGCACCGTGATACCGTTCCGGACATGAGCCTGGTCGGTCAGATCGCCGAGCTGCAGAACTACGCGTCGTACAAGGAGCTGGCCTGGGAGGGATCGTTCGAGGACTACCTCGAGCTGGTTCGCAAGCAACCCGGGGTCACCCGCAACGCCTACCAGCGTCTGTACGACATGGTCCTCTCGCATGGCGTCGAGGAGTACATCGACAACAAGAAGAAGCTTGTCCGGTACAAGTTCTTCCGCGATGACGCCCACGGCGGCAAGGACGCGGTGTTCGGCCTCGACGTGCCGCTCATGCGCCTGATGAACGTGCTGAAGAGCGCGGCCCAGGGCTACGGCGCCGATCGCCGCATCATCCTCCTGCACGGCCCGGTCGGCTCGGCGAAGAGCACGATCGTCCGCTCGCTCAAGCGCGGCGTCGAGGACTACTCGCGCACGCACGAGGGCGCGCTCTACACGTACTCGTGGCACCTCCCGGGCGCGCTGGCCGAGCTCGCCGGTGGCACCGAGATCTTCCCGTGCCCGATGCACGACGAGCCGCTGCGCCTCATCCCGCGCGAGTGGCGCGCCGAGACCATCAAGAAGCTGGGCCTCGGCACCGGCGATCAGAAGGTCACGATCGAGGGCGACGTGAACCCGGCGTGCCGGATGATCTTCAAGGAGCTGATGCGCCACTACAGTGGCGACTTCGCGAAGGTCATGAGCCACGTGCGCGTGCGCCGCCAGGTGCTGTCGGAGCAGGACCGCATCGGCATCGGCACGTTCCAGCCCAAGGACGAGAAGAACCAGGACTCGACCGAGCTCACCGGCGACATCAACTACCGGAAGATCGCCACCTTCGGCGTCGACTCGGATCCGCGCGCGTTCAACTTCGACGGCGAGTTCAACGTCGCCAACCGCGGCATCATCGAGTTCGTCGAGATCCTGAAGCTCGACGTCGCGTTCCTCTACGACCTGCTCGGCGCGACCCAGGAGCGCAAGATCAAGCCGAAGAAGTTCGCGCAGACCGACATCGATGAAGTGATCATCGGCCACACCAACGAGGCCGAGTACAAGCGCCTGCTCTCCAACGAGTTCATGGAGGCGCTCCGCGACCGCACGATCAAGGTCGATATCCCGTACATCACGCGCGTCCAGGAGGAGGTCCGGATCTACGCCCGCGACTTCACCAGCGAGCGCGTCGGCAAGCACATCGCGCCGCACACGCTGTACGTCGCCGCGCTGTGGGCGGTGCTCACCCGACTCGACGAGCCCAAGAAGCACAACCTGTCGCTCCTGCAGAAGGCCAAGCTCTACGACGGCAAGACCTTGCCCGGGTTCACCCAGGACAACATCAAGGAGCTGCGCAAGGAGTCGATGCGCGAGGGCCTCGACGGCATCTCGCCGCGCTACATCCAGGACAAGATCTCGAACGCGCTGGTCACCGACAAGGGCGACGGCCACATCAACCCGTTCATGGTGATGAACGAGCTCGAGAGCGGCCTCAAGCACCACTCGCTGATCTCGGCCGACGACATCCGCAAGCGCTACGGCGAGATGCTGCAGGTCGTGAAGCAGGAGTACGAGGACATCGTCAAGAACGAGGTCCAGCGCGCCATCTCCGCCGACGAGGAGATGATCCAGAAGCTGTGCGCCAACTACATCGACAACATCAAGGCGTACACCCAGAAGGAGAAGGTCAAGAACCCGTACACCGGGCAGGACGAGGAGCCGGACGAGCGCCTGATGCGGTCGATCGAGGACAAGATCGACATCCCGGACAGCCGCAAGGACGACTTCCGCCGCGAGATCATGAACTACATCGGCGCGCTCGCGATCGAGGGCCGGACCTTCGACTACAAGACCAACGAGCGGCTGCACAAGGCGCTCGAGTCGAAGCTGTTCGAGGACCAGAAGGACTCGATCAAGCTGACCTCGCTCGTATCCAACGTTGTCGATCGCGAGACTCAGGCCAAGATCGATGTCGTGAAGCAGCGGCTCATCAAGAACTTCGGCTACGACGAGGTCTCCGCGACCGACGTCCTCAACTACGTGGCGTCGATCTTCGCCCGCGGTGACGTGAAGTCCTGATGGACGACGTCGGCGACATCGCGATGCGCGACGGTGATCCGCGCGGCCTGGGGCCGGTCACCATCGAGCTCAACCGGACGCTCGCCGAGCTCCTGGCGCGGCTGTGCGTCGAGCTCGAGACCGACGACGCGACCGGCGTGATGTCGCGCGCGATCGGCTTGCTCGATCTCGCCCAGCAGACCCGTCGGCGGGGCGGCCGGCTTTGCTTCATCAACGAGCGCGGCGAAGTCGCCGACGTGATCTTCTAGGGGCCCCGGCCATGGAGGACTGGACGAGTGGACGGTGTCGAGGCGCGCGAAGATCGAGGCGCCGGGACGAAGGGCTACTGCCTGTAACTCGAGGAGCGGCAACGATGAGATTCGCGATGGATCGACAGCGTCAACCGTTCAGGCCCTCCATGGCCGGGGCCTAGCCATGTCGCAGCGCATCGACCTCGACCACGGCCGCTTCCGCCAGATCATCCGCGGCAAGATCAAGCAGCACCTGCGCAAGTACATCAGCCAGGGCGAGATGATCGCGCGCAAGGGCAACGACAAGGTCGCCATCCCCCTGCCGTCGGTCGACATCCCGCACTTCAAGTTCGGCGACAAGCAGTCGGGCGGCGTGGGCCAGGGCGAGGGTCAGCCCGGCGATCCGCTCGGCCAGGGCAAGGACGGCAAGCCCGGCGCGGGCGAGGCCGGCGATCGCCCGGGCGAGCACCTCACCGACATCGAGGTCAGCCTGCAGGAGCTGGCCGAGATCATGAGCGAGGAGCTGGCGCTGCCGCGCATCCTGCCCAAGGGCACGGAGAAGATCGTCTCGCTCAAGGACAAGTACACCGGCATCCGCTCGACCGGCCCGGAGTCGCTGCGCCACTTCCGGCGCACGTTCAAGCAGGCGCTGCGCCGCCAGATCTCGACCAGCACCTACGATCCCAAGAACCCGGTCATCGTCCCGATCCGCGACGACAAGCGCTACCGCTCGTGGAAGACGCTGCCCGAGCCCCAGGCCAACGCGGTCATCATCTACATGATGGACGTCTCGGGCTCGATGGGCGACGAGCAGAAGGAGATCGTCCGGATCGAGAGCTTCTGGATCGATACCTGGCTGCGCTCGCAGTACCACGGCATCGAGAGCCGCTACATCATCCACGACGCGATGGCGAAGGAGGTCGACCGCGACACCTTCTTCAAGACCCGCGAGTCGGGCGGCACGATGATCTCGTCGGCGTACAAGCTGTGCGCGAAGATGATCGAGGACGAGTACCCGCCGGATCTCTGGAACATCTATCCGTTCCACTTCTCCGACGGCGACAACTGGTCGGTCGACGACACGGTCACGTGCGTCGAGCTGCTCAAGACCAAGATCCTGCCGTTCGTGAACCTGTTCGCCTACGGCCAGGTCGAGTCGCCCTACGGCTCGGGCCAGTTCATCAAGGACCTGGGCGAGCACTTCGACGAGGACGAGCGGGTCGTGACGTCCGAGATCAAGGGCAAGGACGCGATCATGGACTCGATCAAGGACTTCCTCGGGAAGGGCAAATGACGTGGCCGGGCTGAGGCAAATCCCCACGTACCTGCGCGACATGCAGGAGGAGATCGAGGCGCACGCCCGGGCGTTCGGCCTCGACTTCTTCCCGATCCTGTACGAGGTCCTCGACTACAAGACGATGAACGAGATCGCCGCGTACGGCGGGTTCCCGACCCGGTACCCGCACTGGCGATTCGGCATGGACTACGAGCAGCTCGCCAAGAGCTACGAGTGGGGCATGTCGAAGATCTACGAGATGGTGATCAACACCGTCCCGGCGTACGCGTACCTGCTCGAGGGCAACTCGCTGGTCGATCAGAAGACCGTGATGGCGCACGTCTGCGCCCACGTCGACTTCTTCAAGCACAACTACTTCTTCTCCAAGACCAACCGCAAGATGATCGACACCATGGCCAACCACGCCGCGCGCGTGCGGCGGCACATGGCGCGGCATGGCCAGGACGCGGTCGAGAACTTCATCGACACCTGCCTGTCGATCGAGAACCTGATCGATCCGATGTCGCAGTTCATCGTGCGCCAGCGCGACGCGGCGGCGGTCGATCCGGACGAGCGCGATGAGGATGTCCCGCGGCTGCGCGCCAAGCAGTACATGGACAAGTTCATCAACCCGCCCGAGTACCTCGACGCGCAGCGCAAGAAGCGCGACGACGAGAAGAAGCAGAAGAAGAAGTTCCCCGAGGAGCCGCAGCGCGACGTGCTGCGCTTCCTGATCGATCACGCCCCGCTCGAGGTCTGGCAGCGCGACTGCCTCGAGATCGTGCGCGACGAGGCCTACTACTTCGTGCCCCAGGCCATGACCAAGATCATGAACGAGGGCTGGGCCACGTACTGGCACTCGAAGATCATGACCGAGAAGGCCGCGTCCTCGGCCGAGATCATCGACTACGCCGACGCGGCCGCCGGCATCCTCGCGACCGCGCCGGGCCGGCTGAACCCCTACAAGCTCGGCGTCGAGCTGTACCGCAACATCGAGGACCGCTGGAACCGCGGGCAGTTCGGCAAGGAGTGGGCCGAGTGCGACTCGATGGACCAGAAGCGCAACTGGGATCGCCGCACCGGGCTCGGCAAGAAGAAGCTGTTCGAGGTCCGCAAGCTCTACAACGACATCACCTTCATCGACGAGTTCTTCACGCTCGAGTTCTGCGTCGAGCAGAAGTTCTATTCGTTCGGGTTCTCGGAGCGCAGCGGCAACTGGGAGATCATGAGCCGCGAGTTCAAGAAGGTGAAGGATCAGCTGCTGCGCGGGCTGACCAACCGCGGCCAGCCGTTCATCCACGTGGTCGACGGCAACCACGAGAACCGGTCGGAGCTGCTCCTGCGCCACGCGCACGAGGGCGTCGATCTGGATCTGTCACAGGCGAAGGACACGCTGCGCAACCTGTACAAGGTATGGACGCGGCCGGTGAGCATCCTGACCAAGCTCGAGGGCAAGGGAAAACTCCTGCGCTGCGAGGGCGACAACCTGACCGAGAAATCGGCGGACTATCCAGGGTAGGTGGCGGGATGAAGCTGGTGGCATGGGCGAAGACCGATGTGGGCCGCAAGCGGGACCACAACGAGGACTCGTACCTTGCCGACGACGGGCTCGGTCTCTACGCGGTCGCCGATGGCATGGGCGGTCACCAGGGTGGCGAGACCGCGAGTCGGCTGGCGCTCGAGGTGCTCGCGGCGCGCGTGCGCCAGGCCAAGGACGACATGCTGGCCGCGGCGAAGGCGATCGAGGATCAGCGGCGCAGCGAGCTGTTCCGCTCGACCGAGCCGGTGGCCGCGATCGACGACACGCTGCCGCTGGGCCCGCCGCCGGTGACGCGGACCGACGAGCCGACCGATCCGCTGATGGACATCGCGACGCCGCCGGCGATGACCGTGCTGCGCGCGGCGGCGCGCGCGGCCGGGCAGACGATCTACGACACCGCCCTGGCGGATCCCAACCTGCGCGGGATGGGGACCACCCTGACCGCGATGATGTACGACGCCGGTCGCATGCACGTGGTCCACGCCGGCGACAGCCGGTGCTACCTGTTCCGCGACGGCACGCTGCGGCAGCTGACGGATGACCACTCGTGGATCGCCGAGCAGGTGCGGTCGGGCGCGATGACCGAGGCCGAGGCCAAGGAGTCGAAGTTCCGGCACGTGATCACGCGCTCGGTCGGGTTCGAGCGCGACGTCGAGGTCGATGCGCGCGGGGTGGTGGTCGAGCCCGGCGACTGTTTCCTGCTGTGCACCGACGGCATGTCGAACCACGTCGAGCACGCGGATCTCGAGCGGGTGCTGGCAGCGACCTGGTTCCGGCGCGCGCCGCAGTCGCTGGTCGACATCGCCAACCAGCGCGGCGGCGACGACAACATCACGGTGGTGGCCGTGATGATCGCGAACGACGAGGAGTAGCGGGGCGGTCGGCGTTCGCGCCGGGTATGCTGCGCGCCGATGTCCTTGCATGAGCTCTCTCTCGCGCGCGGTGTTGCGGTCGCCACGCTGGCGATCGTCGGATGCCGGCGCGAGCCGCCGCCCCAGACCGCGCCGGCCAGCGCGCTCGACGGTCCGCATGACACCGCGGCGCCCGCGCCGGCCCCGCGCAAGCCCGACTGCGCGCTGGCGGAGATCCCGCTGCGCCGCCCGGCACCGGCGCGGCTGGTCGCGATCGGCGACGTGCATGGCGATCTGGCGGCGACCCGGGACGCGCTGCGGATCGCCGGCGCGATCGACGACAAGGATCACTGGATCGGCGGCGCGCTGGTCGTCGTCCAGACCGGCGACGTGCTCGATCGTGGCAACGACGAGCGCGCGATCCTCGATCTGATCGCGCGGCTCGAGGGCGAGGCCGCGGCGGCGGGCGGCGCGCTGGTGTTCCTGCTCGGCAACCACGAGCTCATGAACGGCGCGGGCGACTTCCGCTACGTGACGCCGGGCGGCTTCGCCGACTTCGTCGACGTCCCTGGGCTCGATCTGACGAGCCGCGATGTCGCCGCGCTGCCGGCGGCGGCGCGGCCGCGGGCGGCGGCGCTGTTCCCGGGCGGGCGCTACGCGAAGCAGCTCGCGGGCCACGACGTCGCGATGGTCATCGGCGACACGCTGTTCGTGCACGGCGGCGTGATCCCGACCTGGGCCACGCACCTCGAGGAGGCGAACCGCGCGGCGCGCTGCTGGCTCGATGGTCACGGCCCGCTGCCCGACGTGCTGACCGCGGACGATGGCCCGGTGTGGTCGCGCGTCTACGGCGGTGAGGACGTCGACTGCGCGGATCTCTCGCGCGCGCTGGCCGCGGTCGGCGCGACGCGCATGGTCGTGGGCCACACGGTGCAGCCGGCGGGCATCTCGAGCGCGTGCGACGGCAAGGTCTGGCGGATCGACGTGGGCCTCGCGGCGTACTACGGCGGTCCGCACCAGGTGCTCGAGATCGCGCACGGCGCCGATGGCGATCGCGTGCGGCCGCTGGGCGCGCCCGGCGCGGTCCGCGAGCCGTAGTCGGCGGCCGCGGAATAGCCGGCGTCGCCGCGGCGTTCGTCGCGGATGCCGGGCGTGCGTCGGCTGATCGGGTTCGACGCCGTGTCGATGATCGGCGACTGGATCGCGTACGTCGGGATCAGCGCGCTCGCGATCGACCAGGGCCGCGATCTGCTGGCGCTGGTGGTCGTGCTGGTCGCGCAGGCCGCGCCGCGCGCGCTGTGCGCGCCGCTCGCGGGGGCGCTCGCGGATCGCGTGGATCGCCGGACGCTGCTGGTGGTCGCGACGGCGGCGCGCGGCGCCGCGTCGCTGGCGATGGTCGGCGCGACGGTCGCGGGCGCGCCGTGGTGGGTGCACGGCGCGTACCTCGCGCGGATGGCGCTGGGCGCGTTCACCGACGCGGCGACCCGGGCCGCGCTGCCGCGCCTGGTGCCGGCGCGCGCGGTCGAGCGGGCGAACGCGTGGGCGAACGCGGCATGGAGCGCGGCGTTCATCACCGGCATCGCCGCGGGCGCGGTCGTCGTCGCGCGCGGGGGCGTGGCGGTCGCGTTCGCGATCGATGCCGCGAGCTTCGCGATCGCGGCGCTCGGGTTCGCGACGCTGCCGGCGATCCCGGTCGGCGGCG
>JAIOQA010000488.1 GCA_021413675.1 Deltaproteobacteria bacterium
GTGCCGCTCAAGGTGGTGGCGAAGACCGAGCTCGGCGAGATCATCATCGAGCTCACCGACTACCACCGCTGACCTGACGCATCGCTACTCGGCGTAGTGCGAGAAGCAGTCGTAGGCGCCGCGCCCGGCGGCGCGCACGCCATCGAACGCGGCGTGCTCGGCGAGGCCGACGACATCGCCGAGGCCGAAGTACCAGTCGTGCGCGTCCTTGCCCTCGAGGCCCTGGGCGTAGTTGAGCCCGGTGCCGACCAGCCCGGTGGCGGTGCCGACGCCCTTGGTGATCGCCTCGGCGCCCGCGAGCGACTCGTCGAGGCCGAGCGCGACGCCGGTCGCGGGCAGCGACAGGAGCTCGAGCGGCAGCCCGATCCCCGACACCGCCTCGCCGGCGTCCGCCGCGATCGCCAGCGACTCGGTGAGCCCGAGCGCCGCGTGCATGCTGCCGAGCGTGGCGTTGCCCGCCGAGCCCCAGAACTCGTTGCGCCCGCCGGCGTCGTTGGCGAGGTACCCCTGATCGATCTGGTCGGCGCTCTCGACCATGCCGCCGATGCCGCCGACCGTGCTCAGCGCGCCGCCGATCATCGGGCCGAGGCCGGGGATGAGGCTCTCGAGGAACCCGACGTTGCCGTTCTCCTCGAGCAGGTCGAGGCCGAACTGCGCGCCGTGGCCCGCGAGCGCGGTGCCGTTGTCCCAGTTCACGCCGTTCTCGGTCATGTCGAGCACGGTCCCCGCGACCTCCGCGCCGTCGGCCACGGTCTTGAACGGGCTGTCCTTGGCGACCTGGCCCAGCGTATCGGCGACCCCGAACGACGACAGCCCCACATCGAGCGCGCTCGACAGAAATGACATGCGACCTCCTGCCGAGGTCCTCAGCACGGCGCGTGCCAGTGGTCGCGCGAGCGATGTCAGCAGGATGGAGACGGCCGCCGCGCGTCGCGACGACGGCCGTCGTCACCGCGTCAGCATTCGATGATGTTCACCGCGAGCCCGCCGCGCGCGGTCTCCTTGTACTTCGACGACATGTCCGCGCCGGTCTGCCGCATCGTGCGGATGACCTTGTCGAGCGAGACCTTGTGGCTGCCGTCGCCGGCGAGCGCGAGGCGCGCGGCGTTGATCGCCTTGACCGCGCCCATCGCGTTGCGCTCGATGCACGGCACCTGCACCAGGCCGCCGATCGGATCGCAGGTCAGGCCGAGGTTGTGCTCCATGCCGATCTCGGCGGCGTTCTCGACCTGCGCCGGCGTGCCGCCCATGACCTCGGCGAGCGCGCCCGCCGCCATCGAGCACGCGACCCCGACCTCGCCCTGGCAGCCGACCTCGGCGCCGCTGATCGACGCGTTCATCTTGTAGAGGAAGCCGATCGCGGCGGCCGCGAGCAGGAAGCGCGAGCAGCCGTCGTCGTCGGCGTTGGGCACGAACCGGCGGTAGTACGCGAGCACCGACGGGACGATGCCGGCGGCGCCGTTGGTCGGCGCGGTCACGACGCGGCCGCCCGCGGCGTTCTCCTCGTTGACCGCGAGCGCCCACAGGTTGACCCAGTCCATGATCACCAGCGGATCGGCGGCGGCGCCCGGATCGGTGCGCAGGCGGCGGAAGATCGCGGCGGCGCGGCGCCGCACCTTGAGGCCGCCGGGCAGGATGCCCTCGCGCTCGCAGCCGCGCCGCACGCACGCGTCCATCGTCTTCCACAGGCTGACGAGGCGCGCGTCGACCTCGGCGGCCGGGCGCAGCGCGAGCTCGTTCTCGCGCACCAGCGTCGAGACGCACAGCCCGGTCTCGGCGCAGCGCGCGAGCAGCTCGGCGCCGGTCGCGAACGGGTGGGGCACGGTGACGTGGCCATCGCTGGTCGCGTCGCCGTGGCCGTGCTCGTCGACGACGAACCCGCCGCCGACCGAGTAGTAGACCTTCTCGAGCACCGGCACCGGACCGGTGGTGTACGCGCTGAACCGCATGCCGTTGGAGTGGAACGGCAGGCGCTCGCGGCGGTGGAAGACCAGATCGACCGCGGGATCGAACGCGACCGCGCGCGTGCCCATGAGCCGCACCGCGCGCTCGCGGACCGCGCGCTCGATCCGGCTCGTGACGTGATCGACATCGACGGTCGCGGGATCCTCGCCCTCGAGGCCGAGCACGACCGCGCGATCCGAGCCGTGGCCCTTGCCGGTGAAGCCGAGCGAGCCGAACAGCTCGGCGCGCACGCGGGTGAGGCCCTCGAGCGGCGCCGCGGCCTCGGCGAACTTGCGGGCGGCGCGCAGCGGCCCGACGGTCTGCGCCGACGCCGGGCCGATGCCGACCTTGAAGATGTCGAACACCGAGAGCGGCGCGATCGGCCCGGGGCCGTCGAGATCGCCGTCGTCATCGTCGGTCACGCGCTCATCGACGATCGGAAGTCGCTTCACGCGGCGACTGTGCCACAGCGATGCGCGACGGCGTACTCGCCGCGGCGCGCGTCCGCGATGACCGGGCGCGTCAGACGCGCGTCCGCTGCGCCTCGAGCTCAGCGGGTCAGCAGGATGCCCGCGACCGTCGCGCCGATCGCGATCACCGCGAGCCCGATGAACAGCGGCGCGCGCGATCCGCCGCGCGGCGGATCGATCGTCGTCGGGTGGGCGTCCTGCGGCTGCGGCTCCGCCGGCATCGCGCCGGTGAGCCCCGGCACCGGTGCTGCGGTCGCGAACGCGCCGGTCACCGGGGCGAACGCGCCGGTCGGCATCGTGCCGACCGCCTGGGTCAGCGCGTTGCGCACCGCCGACATCGAACCGAAGCGCTCGTCGGGCAGCTTGGCCATCATGTGGCGCAGCACCTCGTCGAGCGCCGGCGGCACGCTCGCGACCTTCGCCGCCATCGCCGGGATCGGCGAGGTCGCGTGGGCCAGCATCTGCTGGGCGAGGTTGCGCTCGGGGTAGGGCAGGTCGCCGGTGACCAGCTGGTAGAGCATGCAGCCGAGCGCGTAGATGTCGGCGCGGTGGTCGACCTGGCGCGAGCTCTTGAACTGCTCGGGCGCCATGTACGCGGCGGTGCCGAGCGCGGTCTTGGTCGCGGTCGCGACCGCACCCGCGCCATCGATCAGCTTGGCGACGCCGAAGTCGAGGACCTTGACGCGCATGCCATCGGCGTCGTGGGCGACGAAGACGTTGTCGGGCTTGAGATCGCGATGGATGATCTTGCAGTCGTGGGCCGCGGCCATCGCGTCCGCGATCTGGCTGGTGATCGCGACCGCCTCGCCGACCGGGAACTGGCCGCGCTGCGCCAGCATCCGCGCCAGCGTCTCGCCGCGCAGGAGCTCCATCACGATGCAGACCCGCCCGTTGGCGAGCTTGCCGACGTCGTAGATCTCGACGACGTTGGGGTGCGTGATCCGGCCCAGCGCGCGGGCCTCGTTCATGAACCGCTCGATCACCTGCGGCTGCTGGCACATCTCCGCGAGCAGCACCTTGATCGCGACCTGACGGCCGATCGCGGTGTGCTCGCCGATGAAGACCTCGGCCATGCCGCCGGCGCCCAGGAACGAGGCGATCCGGTACTGGCCGACGGTCTGGCCGAGGACGCTGGAAGGATCACCCATGAACGCGGCGATCGAACCACACCCGGGCGGCGCGCAGAAGCGGCGCGACGCCAAAGTTGGTGACAGCCGCGCGCTGCGACGATCGCCTAGCGGAACGTGCGCGCGATGCGGGCGACTGCCTCGACGACGTTCGCGCGCGAGTTGTACGCCGACAACCGGAAATAACCCTCGCCGGACGGCCCGAAGCCCGCGCCCGGGGTGCCGACCAGGTGGGCCTCACGCAGCAGGCGATCGAAGAAGTCCCACGAGCTCTGGCGGCCCGGCGTCTCGAGCCAGAGGTAGGGCGCGTGCACGCCGCCGTAGACCGTGAAGCCGGCGGCGACGAGGCCCTCGCGCAGGATCCGCGCGTTGTCGAGGTAGAAGTCGATCTGCGCGCCGGTCTCGGCCTGGCCTGCGGGCGTGTAGACCGCGGCGGCCGCGCGCTGGATCACGTACGACGTGCCGTTGAACTTGGTGGTGTGGCGGCGGGCCCACAGCGCGTTGAGCGACACCGGCTCGCCCGCGGCGTTCTTGCCCATGAGCGCCTTGGGCACGACCATGAACGCGCAGCGCACGCCGGTGAACCCGGCCCGCTTCGAGAAGCTGCGGACCTCGATCGCGCACTCCTTGGCGCCCTCGATCTCGTAGATCGATCGCGGCAGCTCGGGATCGCGGATGTAGGCCTCGTAGGCGGCGTCGAAGACGATCGTCGCGCCGGTGCGCCGCGCCCACGCCACCCACGCCGCGAGCTGCGCCTTGGTCGCGACCGCGCCGGTCGGGTTCGACGGCGAGCACAGGTACGCGACGTCGATCGGGCCGACGCTGTCGTCCGGCGGCGCTGGCACGAAGCCGTTCTGGGCGGTGGCAGCGAGGTAGGTCACGCCCGCGAACCGGCCGACTTCGTCGGCGGCGCCGGTGCGCCCGGCCATGACGTTGGAGTCGACGTAGACCGGGTAGACCGGATCGGTGACCAGGATCCGCGCGTCCTTCGCGAAGATCTCCTGGACGTTGCCGACGTCGCACTTCGAGCCATCGCTGACGAAGATCTCGTCGTTGTCGAGCGCGACGCCGCGCGAGGCGTAGTCGTTGGCGCGGATCGCGTCGACCAGGAAGTCGTAGCCCTGCTCGGGGCCGTAGCCGCGGAAGGTCTCGCGCACCGCCATCTCCTCGACGGCGGCGTGCATCGCGGCGACGATCGACGGCACCAGCGGCTCGGTGACGTCGCCGATGCCGAGGCGGATGACCTTGGCGTCGGGGTGCGCGGCAGAGAACTCGCGCACGCGGCGGCCGATCTCGGGGAACAGGTAGCCAGCGCGGAGCTTGGCGTAGTCGTCGTTGATGCGGGTCACGCGCGGACGATATGACAGGCCGCGTGATCGTGCACGCGTTCGCGCTTGCTGCGGACGATCGCCCGAGCCTCGCTCAGTTCCGCCGCATCGAGGCCGCGCGGCGGCGGCGCGTCGGTCGCTAGCGCGGCGACCAGCGCGCGCTGATCGCGGGCGAGGGCGCGGCGGCGGTCGCCATGCTCGCCGGGCGGGGTGGCGGGCAGATAGGGCGTGCGCGCCGCGGCGCGGGGGACCGGCGCGGTTGCGCGCGCGGCGGCGATCGCGTCGAGCTCGGCGCCGAGCGCCGCGCGATCGGGGATCGCGTGGTCGCGCTCGAGCAGGATCGGCGCGCCCGGGACCCGCGCCGCGATCGCGGCCACCAGCGCGAGCGCCGCGTCCGTGACCGCGTGGCCGTGGGTGTCGCGCCAGAACCGCCCGGCCCAGGCGCCGCCTGCGACGTGGACGTACGCGAGGTGCGCGAGCGGGAAGCGATCCAGCGCGGCGACCGGATCGCCGCCGTGGTTGCGGCAGTTGCCGAGCAGGTTGGCGACATCGAGCAGGAGGCCGGCGCCGGTCCGCTCGCACAGCTCGGCGAGAAAGGCTGCCTCGTCGGTCGCGTCGTCGGGCCAGGCCAGCGGCGCGGCGATGTTCTCGAGCGCGAGCGGCACCGGCAGCGCGGCCTGCGCGCGCCGCACGTGATCGACGAGCGCGATCATCGCCGCGCGGGTCCGCGGCACCGGCAGGAGGTGCCCGGCGGATGCGCCGCCGGCCCGCGTGAAGGCGACGTGCTCGGAGACCCGCGGCGCGCGCAGCACCCGCGCGACCGCGGCGAGGTGGGCGAGGCGATCGTCGTCGAGCGGCTCGGCGCCGCCCAGCGACAGCTCGACGCCGTGCGGGATCACCGCGACGCCGCGCTCGACCAGCTCCATCAGCGCGCGCGGCGGGCGCCGCGGATCGATCGCCTCGGCGATGACCTCGGTGAACGCGAGCTGGCCGCGGTCGGCGCGCTCCGCGATCGCGAGCGCCGTCGCCGGGCGCCAGGCGAGGCCCACGCCGGTGATCGCGGCGCTCAACTGCAACCTCCGCAGCCGCCGCCGCACCCGCCACCGCACCCGCCACCGCCGCTGCATCCACTGCTACAGCCGCTGCTGCAGCCGCTGCCGTCGAGATCGCCGCCGGTCCTCATCGTCACCAGCAGCGGCGCGATGATCGATGCTGCGACCGCGCCGTGCAGCGCGCAGGCCTGGCCGAGCTCGTCGGGCGAGAGCTGCTGCGGCGCGGCCGCCGCCGTGGTCGCGAGCGCGGTCGTCTCGGCGCGGGCGCGTGCCAGGGCGCGATCGCCGCGCCCGGTGCGGCCGGTCGGCACCCAGCGCACGGCGACGACCGCGAGCCCGAACATCAGCAGCGTCAGGCCGCCGACCGGTCGGCCGCGGTGCGCGCCGATCGCGAGCTTGATCGCGCCAACGCCGATCCACGCGATCAACGGCGCGGCGTGGCGCAGGCGCGTCACCGGTTCGCGCCACAGCCCGCGGGCGCGCAGCCGCGCGGTCAGCCGTCGATCGCGCGCGATCACGCGGGTCAGGGTGCCGAGGGTCACCGGGTCCGTCCGCGCGATCGCCGTCGCCGTGATCGGATCGTGATCCCCGGCGACGCCGCTGCCCACCAGCCGGCGCTCGTCCAGCCTCGCCTCGCCCGCGTGGATCGCGACCGCCGCGGCCGCGATCGCCGCGCCGCGCGGACCGCCAGCGAGGTAGCCCAGCTCGGGGCTGGTGAGCGGCGCCCCTGCGTCCGCGGGGGCGTCCCAAGGACCGCGGCGGGCGAGGGCCAGGATCGCGGTGGCCATCACGTCGACGCCCGCTCCGGCGACGTACAGCGCGAGGAACGCGGGGCCAGTCAGCTCGAACGGGTTCATGATCTCCTCCTCTGCGCGTTGGATTCGCGCCGCGGTCGCGTCGTCGGCGGCGCCCGGTGACATCGCCGCAACATCTCGGCGGCGCCGGTCGTCACCCTCGCCATGAGCGGTGTAAGGTCCGCCGCCATGCGGGTCTTCGATCGCGAGCTGACGGCGGCCAAGCGGCTGCGCGAAGGCACCCACCGCGCCGCCGCGATCGCGACGACCCTGCGCCGCGCCCGCCGGGTGGCGCGCGCGATCGGCGTGACCCGGGTCGCCGACGTCACCGGCCTCGACACCCTCGGCATCCCGGTGGTCTCGGCGATCCGGCCCAACGGCCGCAGCCTGTCGACCTCGCAGGGCAAGGGCCTGTCGCGCGATCACGCGCTGGCCTCGGCGCTCATGGAGAGCATCGAGACCTGGCACGCCGAGCACCTCGCGCTGCCGATCACACGCGGCACGTACGCGGCGCTGCGCGCGCGCGGCGCGATCGATCCGCGCCGACTGCCGCGGCCGCGCGGTCGCCTCGATCTGGCCGCGCCGTTCGCGTGGGTGCCGGGCTGGGAGCTGGTCGCCGGCCGCCCGGTGCTGGTCCCGACCGACGCGGTCACCCTCGACTGCGTCTTCACGGCGCCGCCGCGCCTCGACGTGTCGTCGAACGGCCTGGCCTCCGGCAACCACCTGCTCGAGGCGCTGTCGCACGGGCTGTGCGAGGTGATCGAGCGCGACGCCGAGGCGCGGTGGCGCGCCGCGCGCGGCCGCGCCCGCGTGACGCTCGATACGATCGACGATCCGGCGTGCCGGGCGCTGTTCGCGCAGATCGCCGCGGACGGCGCGACCGTCGGCGTGTGGGACCTCACCAGCGACGTCGGCGTGCCGGTCTACGGCTGCGCGATCGTCGTCGATCCGGATCAGCCCGCGTGGCGCACGCTCGGCGCGTACTGGGGCTTCGGCTGTCACCTCGATCCGGTGATCGCGGTGACCCGCGCGGTCACCGAGGCCGCGCAGACCCGGGTCACGTACATCGCCGGCAGCCGCGACGACTTCTTCCCCGGCGACTACGCCCAGGCCGCGGATCTCGACTACGCGCGCGCGGTCTGGCGCGACCTGCGCGCGCGGCGCGGGCCTTGGCGCGATTTCCGCCGCGCGGTGCGGGCGAGCGCGGTGACCGAGACCTTCGAGGGCGATCTCGCGGCGACGGTCGCCAAGCTCGGCGCCGCCGGCGCGCGCCAGGTGATCGCGGTCGATCTGTCGCGCGCCGAGCACGGCATCCCGGTCGTGAAGGTCCTCGTGCCCGGTCGCGCCTGCGACGTCGATCGGATGGGCTGACATGGCGCGCGCCGACTTCGGTGACACCTACGTCTTCGTCGGGCCCAGCCTCGCCGCCGAGGCGATCATGCAGCAGCTGCCCGGCGCCGCGGTGATGCCGCCGGTCGCCTGCGGCGACGTCTATCGCCTGGTCGCGCAGGTGCGCCCGCGCCGCATCGCGATCATCGACGGCTACTTCGAGCGCATGGCCGCGGTCTGGCACAAGGAGATCCTGTTCGCGCTCGAGGCCGGCACCGAGGTCTGGGGCGCGGCGTCGATGGGCGCCCTGCGCGCCGCCGAGCTCGAGCCGTTCGGCATGCGCGGGGTGGGGCGGGTGTTCGCGCACTACCGCGCGGCCGCGCGCGCCGGGCGCCTGTCCGACGACGACGAGGTCGCGATCCTGCACGGCCCCGCCGAGCGCGGCTACGCCGCGATGAGCGTGGCGCTGGTCGACCTGCGCTTCGCGCTCGCCGGCGCGGTCCGCGCCGGATCGATCACCGCCGCCGACGAGGCGCGCTTGCTCGCGCGCGCCCGGGCCCGGCCGTACCGCGATCGCGACTGGCCGTCGACGCTGGCCGACGCCGCCGCGCTGCGCCTGCCGCGCGCCGCGCGCACCGCGCTCGCGGCCCTCGCGGCATCGGCGCCGAGCCAGAAGGCCGCCGACGCGCGCGCGCTGGTGTCACGGCTGGTACGCACGCCGGTGACGCGCCGCCGCCCGCCGTCGTGGCGCCTGGCGCGGACCTGGTTCTGGGACCGGCTGACGGAGATCGCGGACGAGTCGTGATATCGATCGAGAGCGTCGCGATCAGCGCAAGGGAGCGCCGACCGACGCTCTGGGGGATATCGATGAAATTTGCGAAGTTCGCGATCCTGGTCGCCGGTGTGCTCGGACTTATCTCGTTCTTCCTGCCCGCGCTCAAAGGCGAAGGGGAGGGCCAGAGCCTCAGCCTGAGCGCGATGCAGATCGTGAAGGGCGTCGACGAGATCGCCACCAACGTGCACGACGCCGCCGAGACGACCACCGACGAGCAGGTCAAGCACGTCTCGAGCGGCGTCTCGGAGATCGCCAACCAGATCAAGGGATTCATCTTGATCATGTACGCGCCGTTCCTCGTCTTCCTCGCGATCGGCGGCGCTGGCGTCGCGCGCAAGCGCCTCGGCCGCCTCGGCGGCACCGGCGCGCTCCTGTTCGGCCTGGTCACCAGCGCGCTCTCGGGCCTGGTGGTGGCCGCGATCGGTGACAAGGGCGGCGCCGGCATCGGCGTCTACCTCGCGCTGATCGCCGGTCTCACGGGCATGGTCTCGGGCCTCCTGGTCCTGATCAAGCCCGACCGCGGCTGACACCGGACCCCGCGCGTCCCGCGCCGCGCTACACTCGCGCGATGCGGGTGCTGTTCGTCGAGGTGGACACCGAGCGCAGCTGGGCGGTCGCCTCGATCGGTCCCGGCTTCCTGGCCTCGTACCTGCGCGCTCGCGGCCACGAGGTCCACTTCCTGCGCGCGACCGTCGATCTCGACGACGCGGCGATCGTCGCGCGGGTCGCCGCGATCGCGCCCGAGCTCATCGGCGTGTCCTTGACCACGCGGCAGTGGCTGCGCGCCAAGGATCTGATCGCGACGATCCGCCAGACCGTCGATGCGCCGGTCATCGCCGGCGGCTTGCACCCGACGTTCTCGCCCGAGGAGGTGCTGGCCGCGCCCGGCTTCGACTACGTGTGCATGGGCGAGGGCGAGGTCGCGATGGCCGAGCTCTGCGATCGCCTGGCCGCCGGCAAGCGGGTCGGCCTGCTCACGCCGATCGGCAACATCTGGGCGAAGGGCGGCCAGAAGCCGGTGCTGCGCCCGCCGTTCGAGCCGCTCGATGATCTGCCGTTCCTCGCGCGCGATCTGCTCGACGAGCACCACGGCGTGGTCCACATGGCGACCCAGCGCGGCTGCCCGTTCCCGTGCACCTACTGCGCGGCGCGCATGTACAACCAGCTCTACGAGGGCACCGGCGAGTACGGCCGGCGGCGCAGCCACGAGAATGTCCTCGCCGAGCTGACCGGCCTGAAGGACGAGGGTCGCCTCAACTACGTCATCTTTCTCGACGACACGTTCACGATCAACCACGGCTGGGTGAAGGAGTTCTGCAAGGTCTATGGCGAGCGGCTGCACACGCCGTTCTCGCTGCACGCGCGAGTCGAGACCGTGAGCGATCGGCTGCTGCCGACCCTCGCTGGCGCGGGCTGCACGATGGTGACCTACGGCGTCGAGTCGGGCTCCGAGCGGATCCGGCGCGAGGTCATGAAGCGCCCGGTCACCAACCAGCGCTTCCGCGATGTGTTCCGCTGGACCAAGGCGAGCGGCATCGCGATCACGTGCAACTTCATGCTCGGCCTGCCCGGCGAGACCCGCGAGGATCTGCAGATGACCCTCGACCTCGCCGAGGAGCTCATCGACACCGGCGGGCTGCTCGACTTCGGCTACTTCGTCTTCTATCCGTATCCCGGTACGCAGCTGTTCCAGGAGTGCCGCGACCGCGGCTATCTGCCCGACGACTTCCTCACGCGCCCGGCGAACCACCGCGAGTCGATCCTCAACCTCCCCACGCTCACCCAGGACGACATCGGCGAGTTCTACGACGCGTTCACCGCGCTGCGCCGCCGCGCCTACGCCGATCGCCTCGGCGCCGCGGCCACCGCCGACACCACGTCGCACGTCGACTCGCTGGCGTTGCACGGATGAGGCGCCCGCCGCCCATCACGATCGCGCAGGACCTCGCCCGCAGCTACGCGGTCGATGGCTGGGTCGGGCTCGGCCCGGTGCTCGAGGCCACCGACGTGTTCGCGCTGCGCGCCGCGATCGACGGCCTGCCGTCGGCGACGCCCTCCGCCTACGGCCGCATCGTCCACAACCCGTGGCGCACCAGCGAGGCGTTCGCCGCGCGCATCCCGATCATCGCGGCGCACACCCGGGCGCTCCTCGACGACGCGCCGCTGGTGCTGTTCCAGGATCACCTCATCGCCAAGGATCCGGGCTCGACCAGCGCGATCGAGTGGCACCAGGACTTCGCGTACTGGCCGCTCGACGCCGCGCTCGGCGTGACGGTCTGGGTCGCGCTCGACGACGCCGACCTCGACAACGGCTGCCTGCGCTACGCGCCCGGCACGCACCACGGCGGCGAGTGCGTGGCCGCGGACTTCGTCGCCGGCGCGGCGATGCGCAAGCGCGACGGCCTGCCGCTCCTCGATCGCGCGCGCGCCGAGGAGCTCGCGGTCGCCGCGGCGGTGCCCGCCGGTGGCGCGCTCGCCCACGATCCGCTGGTCTGGCACATGTCGCCGCCCAACCCGAGCGCGCGACCGCGGCGCGCGTGGTCCTTGTCGTTCATCGCGCCCGAGGTCCGCTGGGATCCGGATCACGCGCCGCACCCGTTCGTGCGCACGATCGGCGGGCCGCGGGGCGCGCCGGTGTCCGGGCCGGCGTTCCTGCGGTTCGACTGAACCCGGTCCGCGGCCGCTCAGTCGTCCGCGGTGGGCAGGCGCGCGCTCGCGCCGTCGGGCACGTCCTCGCCGTCGGGCACGAGCTCGTACGCGTACATGTAGCCCTGGTTCTTGCGTTCGGCGAAGTGGGCATCGTCGGCGACGACCTGGCTGTCATCGCGGTACTGCCACTCCCCATTCAGCGGGTTGCGCGTGCTCGCGGTGTAGTGGCCGTGGTTCATGTCATGGCCCTTGTGATGGACGATCGCCTTGAGGCGATACCAGCGATCGCCGATCCGTAGGACCTCGGGCGCGTCCACGTCGCGCCGATCTTTCTGACCGAACTGCGCGCGCTTGATCGTGATCGTGACCGCGGTGGGGAGGTTGGTGACCTCGACGCTCCGGGCGACGGTCGCGCTGATCGGGCCGCCGGCGGTGCGCGCGTACACGCCGGGCACCTGCTGCACCGCCAGGCTCGCGTCGATCAGCCGCTGCATCGTGAGGTCGTCGCCCGGCGGCATCGGGAGCTCGAGCATCAGCTCGCGCGCGGCGCGTCGCCACACCAGGTGATCCGGGCGGATCTCGCCGAGCTGCTCGGGATGCGCGTGCACGATCGGCGTCTGGACCGCCCCGGTGAAGTCGGTGATCTCGTCGCCCTGGAGGTGCATCGGCGCGGTGTCGGCGTCGAAGTACGCCAGGAGGCCGCGGAAGATCGCCTCGCTCGGATCTTGCTGCGCGGTCATCGCCGTCTGCCCGGCCGCCAGCGCCTGCGCCGACGGTGGCGGCAGCAGCCCGCGCGCGTCGAGCAGCGCGCGCAGCTGTCGGATCGCGGCGCCCTGGACCAGCGCGCCCGCGCGCACGCCGGTGAGCACGGCGTAGACCGAGGCACGCAGCGCGCGGCGCGCGACGTGCGCCGGCGTGTCGATCAGCGGCGTGTCGGCCGGCTTGGGCGCGAAGATGGTGTAGTACGTGTCGACGAACGCGAGCAGGTTGAGCCCGGCGGCCAGGTAGCAGCTGTTGCCGACGTTCTCGATGCCCGTCGCCGCGCTGGCCTGGGCGTCGAAGCCGTCGTCGAAGTCGTCGTCGAAGTCGCCGCCCCGGCCGCCGGTTTCGTGCGCGACGATGCGGTTCTGGATCTCGGACTGATCGGCCTTGGGCAGCAGCGCGAAGGCCGCGCGGACCGTGTCGTCGACCTTGACCTTGTCGTCGGCGAACTCGAGCGCCATCGTGGTCGCGACCGCGTCGAGCTCGGCGTCGAGCAGCTTGTAGCCGGTGCGCGCGTGATCGGCGATGAGGCCCTGGGCCTGGTCCTTGTCGAGCGCGCCGTCGAGCGCGGCGGAGGCCTCCTTGAACGCGAGCTGGGCCGCGAGCCAGGCGTCGCCCTTACCGCGCGCGACCATGAACTTGTCGTACGCGGGCGCGCGGGTCCCGAACTGCCGTGACCAGGTGTCGACCCGCACGCCGACGTCGTCGCCATCGCTCTGCGCCGCCCGCAGGTCCTCGAACAGGCCGAGGAACTGGTTGAGGAGGGTGCTGTCGTTGAGATCGCGCATGCCCGCGAGCACCTTGCCGATCACGGTGAGGTGGCCGTAGTGCATCTTGTCGAGCCCGGCCTGCTCGTGCTTCGCGCCGCTGTTGAACAGGACGAACCGGACCAGGCCGAGCGCGGTCTCGCGCTCCATGCTGAGGATGCCGAGCAGGATCTCGGGGTTCATGAGATCGGTGTTGGTGAGATCCGCCATGATCGTGATCGGCGGCGCGGGCTTCGGCGTCGCGGTGCTCGGCGACGACACGCCCTTGGACGCCACCTCCGGCGGCGGCATCGACTTCACCCGCGCGCGGACGACCTCGACCTGAGCCAGGAACGCGGCCGGGACCGCGCGCGACGCGTCGACGGTCGTCAGGTACGGCTTGGGATCGACGAGGTACGTCGTCGGGTCCGGCTTCGGCGCCGGCTTCTGGGTCGGAGGCGTCACCGTGGGGGCGCGGTCGGTGTGGGCCAGGCCGCCCTCGCCGACGTTGTCCTCGACCTCGAAGTAGGTCTCGCGCGAGTCGAAGGACAGGTGGAATGCGCTGCCCTGCTCTTCCTTCAGCAGGCCGAGCGCGAACGCGCTGGCCTCCTCGCCGCTGTCGGTGCGCGCCACCTGCACCTGATCGGTGCGCAGGGTCTCGCGCAGGAACGCCTCGGTCCGGTCCTCCGGCCGTTCGAACGCGTGGACGTTGGTCGTGACCATGAACACGAACATCGCCTCGCACAGCTCTTCGGCCGCGTTGCGCAGGCGGTTGTGAACCTGCGAGCGGACGGTCAGCAGTTGCTGGGCGCCGGTCGGCTTGCTGCCATCGACCTCGGCGAGGGCCGCCAGCGCCTCGATCGCCGCCTCGGCCTGGGTGATCGCCAGGCTCATCTGGCCGATCGCGCCGAGCCGGGTCGCCGACCACTGCGCAGGATCGTAGGCGCCGTCCGCCATCGCCTGCGTGACGAGCGCGCTCAGCATGACGATCGCGTTGGCCAGCGGCTCGCAGATCGGCAGCTCCCAGTCGAACTGATCGGAGGCAGTCGCCATCGGCGACGCGATCGTGCGCTTGCTGCCCTGGATCCGCCGGAGCGCCGCGCCCGAGGCCGCCTCCAGGCTGTCGAGGTACGCAGCGCGCTGGCCGGCATGGGCGTCGATGTCGCCACCGAGGCCATCGCGCATCACCGGCCCGCGCGCGGGCGCGGCGTGGGGGTCGGGGAGGTTGGCGCCATCGTCGCTGCGCGCGTACGCGAGGTAGTCGGCGAGCGGCAGGCCACCTCCCGCCGAGGCGGCCACGGTCTTGTGATAGGCCACGAGCCGAGGGTCTGCGGCCGCCGTCATGGTCTGCATCGGGCGCTTGACGCCCGACGGTGGCACGCCGAGGAGCGCCCGGGTCTCATCCCGCTTGCCCTTCACCTTGGCGTACTCGGCGCCGAGCTTGCGATCGAGATCCTGGAGGGCCAGGCCGATCACGTGGCGGAACTCGGGCGGCTCGGTGCCCCAGGACAGGCGGAAGGACGCACCGGTGTCGGTCACCGAAGAATCGAGGAAGCCAAAGCTCTGGCGGAGCTGGATCCCGAGCTCCATCCCGTTCTGGGCGGCGATCACCGCGACCTGGGCCGCGAAGTACGTGCGCAGCACGTCGACGAAGGTCTCGAAGTCCTTGTTGTTGAGGTCCTTGACCGGCAGCGGGCGCGCGACCTCGACGGTGATCTGCGGGTTGCCTCGCTGGCCCGCGACCCGCAAGTGCGTCAGCGTGGGTAGGTCGGCGATCATGCGCGCGCCGCGGGTCGAGGCCTGACCCAGCTTGCGCAGCTCGACGCTGGTGCTGATCAGCGGATCGACGGCCTCGTCGAGCTCGTCGCGCAGGATCTCGTCACTGGCGTCCGGCTCGGCGTCGGAGGTTGGCGCCTTCCCGGGCGTGGGATCAGCGCCCGGCGGATCGCTCAGCGCGCCCAGCCGGTTCTGCAGATCGGCGAGGCGATCGAGGATCGCGGTGAGGTGCGCCTCGGTCGTCGGCAGCACCTTGAGCGGGAGGGCGCCCTGGTCGCCGGTGGACGCGATCTTGCCCGCGAGCAGCTTCTGGAGCCCGCCGGGATTCGCGGCGATCGCGGCGTGCACCGCGTCGGGCACCGCCGTCGCGTTGCTCTTGCGCAAGCCGAGGTGCGCCGCGTGGATCTCGCTGTGCTTGCCCTTGGTGCGGTAGTCGGCGGTGGGGCCCGACAGATCCTTCGTCTTGCCGGGCGGCCCGGACCGCTTGGTCGCGATGTTCTTCTGCGACGTGGTCGCCGCCCTCGCGGTCTTCGGCGCACCGGTCATGCTGAGCCCGTAGAGCGGATACAGCGCGCGCTCGTGCGGCGCGATCATCGGCTTGTCCTTCGTGTTGACGAAGCCGGCCAGCGCCATCAGCTCCTTGTAGAGCGAGATCTGGCCGTGATTCTTGTCCTGCGATCGGTAGTAGACCAACGGATCATCGCGATCGAGGGGCGACACCTGGCGGCGCGGCTGATCCTCGTGCAGGTGGGGCTGGAGCTCGCGAAACGCTGCAAGGTGCGCGTGGTTGAGGAGCACCGCGGCGATCACGTCGCCGTTCTCGCCGTCGTCCTGCGCGTAGCGCTTGTTCGCGAGATCGGCGACCAGGCGCGCCAGGTAGCCGGTCCACGAGCTGGTCGCGGAGGCCGCCATCAGTGCGGGCGACTGCGCGAACGTCTCCGCCTCCTTCGCCGCGACCAGGTCTTCCTCGGTCGTGCGCGGCTCGGGCTGCCAGTCCTCGGTCCCGAAGTACGCGCCGACGTCGTAGTCGTCGTCGAGGCCGTCGTCGAAGCCGTCGTCGTAGTCATCGCGGCGACGGTCGAAGTCCGCGGCGCCGGCCCAGTACGCGCGCGCCGCATCTTCGTCGTCGAACTCGAACTCGTCGTCGGGGCCGCCGCCCATGTACGGCGCGTCGTCCGACGAGCCCGGGCGTTCGCGCTTGGCCTTCCGCGCCGGCTCGGGCCGCGTCGATCGCGCGTCGCGGTCGCCGCCGCGGCTGGTCGAAGGCCCCGACGTGCGCGCTGGCGCGACCGGGCCGCGCATGTGCACGAGCATCCGGATCAGCTCGTCGAGGCCGCCCGGGAAGCGCGCGTTGTCCAGGTCCCACATCGCGAGCCACATGTCGTCGCCGGCCTGGAGCGGGAACTCGCGGGCCGCGAGCTGCGCCTTGATCTGGCCGACCGAGAACGCGCTCGTGCTGGTGCTGCCGAGGGAGATCTTGCGCTGCACCACCTCCGCGGCGGCGCCACCGCCGGGCAGGACGACCCGCTCGCCGCGCGCGGCGCGGACCCCCGCGGCGTCGGCCTCGGCCTCGAGCGCCGGATCGCTGTTCAGGCCGATGCCGCCCTTGCCCTGGGCGACCGACGCCCGACCGGCCCGCTGTTGGGCGACGTGTGCGAGTTCGTGACCGATCAGCTGATCGCCGCGCGGGGTGCCGGGCGCGAACGCGCCGGGCGCGAAGTGCAGATCCTCTCCGAGCGCGAACGCCTCGGCGCCAGCGGCGCGCGCAGTCTCGCCCTCATGGATGCGGACCGATCCGAAGTCCATGGCGAACGAGGCTTCCATCTTCGCCCGCGTGGCGTCGGGGACGCTGACGCCACCCCCGCGCGGGATGCCCGCGAAGACCTCGGCAGGAACGTCGGCCATGCCGCCCACGCTGATCGATCGCTGGACGGTCTCGGCCGGCGCATCCTCGAACGCGACCGTCCGCGTGCCGCTGGGCAACGCGGCTGGCGGACGCGGCGATGGCGGCAGTCGGCTGGTCCGGGTCACGCGCCCTGGCGCGATCGGGTCCTCGCCCTGCCGCGCGGCGTCGGTTTCCGTCGTCCAGCGCGTGCCGGTTCTCGCCATCCGAGGCTTTGGAGCACGGCCCGTGCCGCCCTCGGACCTGTGACAACCATCTGATCCCACTGGGGCGCCGCGGCGGCGCGTGCGGCTGCACCTGCACCTGCACCTGCCAACGGCGTGTGCGGGTGCACCCGATGGCGGGCGCTACTTCGTCGGCAGCGCGGCTTCGATCGCCGCGATCACCGCCGGATCATCGGGCGTGGTCTTCGGGCGGAAGCGCGTGACCTTGGTGCCATCGGCGCTGATCACGAACTTCTCGAAGTTCCACTGGATGTCGCCGGCCTCGCCCTTCGCGTCGTTGATCGCGGTCAGCACCTTGTAGATCGGGTGGCGACCGGCGCCGTTGACCTCGATCTTCTCCATCATCGGGAAGGTCACGCCGTAGGTCGCGCTGCAGAAGCTCTGGATCTCCTCCGCCGAGCCCGGCTCCTGGCCGCCGAACTGGTTGCACGGGAAGCCGATGACGTCGAAGCCCTTGGCCTTGTACTTGTCCTCGAGCGCCTCGAGCGCGGCGTACTGCGGGGTGAGGCCGCACTTCGACGCGACGTTGACGACCAGGAGCGCCTTGCCCTTGTGCGCGGCGAGCGTGGTCGACGTGCCCGACAGGGTCTTGAGCGGGACGTCCCAGATCGGGGCGAGCGAGGTGGTGACCGGGGTCGGCGCGGTGCCGGGAGCGGGGAGCTTCATGGGTTCCTGAGCCTTCGCGGTGTCGCCGTAGACGACGGTTGGAGCCGGCGCGGGGGTGCGGCTGGCCTCGGAGTGACACGCCGCGAGCACGAGCAACGCGGCGGCGATCGAGCGCTTCATGGCCACGACCGTAACCCGCAGTCGAGCGCCGGCAAGGTCCGCCGCGCTGACCGGTGCCGACCACACACGCCGCGATCGATACGCCCCGCGCGACGCGTATCCGGCATGACCGGTCGAGCGTCCAACGCCGCCCGCCGGCGCCGATTCGCGCTCGCGCCCCGGCGCGAAACCTGGTACCTCGGCAACGTGCGCCATCCGTACGCTGACTTCATCGATCAGGTCGCCAAGCCCGCCCGTTACCTCGGCGGCGAGTACCTGTCGGCGATGAAAGATCCGACCGCGGTCGACGCGCGGATCTGCCTCGCGTTCCCCGACGTCTACGACATCGGCATGTCGCACCTCGGCACCAAGATCCTCTACAGCCTGCTCAACAAGCAGGCGCGGATCTGGTGCGAGCGCGCGTTCGCGCCATGGCCCGACATGGAGATCGAGCTGCGCGCCCGCGCGCTGCCGCTGGTCTCGCTCGAGAGCCACACGCCGCTCGCGCAGTTCGACGTCATCGGCATCTCGCTGCAGTACGAGATGACCTTCACCAACGTGCTGACGCTGCTCGATCTCGGCGGCCTCGGCCTGCACGCCGACGCGCGCGCCAACGACGCGCCGCTGGTGCTGGTCGGTGGCCCGGTCGCCTCGCACCCCGAGCCGCTCGCGCCGTTCATCGACGCGGCGTTCATCGGCGAGGGCGAAGAGGTGCTGCCGGCGATGGTGCTGGCGTGGGCCGCGATGCGCCGCGAGCTGACGGCGGGCACGCGCACGCGCGCCGACGCGCTGGCCGAGCTGGCGCAGCGCTTCCCGGTCTACGTGCCGTCGCTGTACGAGACGCTCACCGACCTTGCCACCGGCCTCACGGTGATCGGCGCGCCGAAAGATCCACGCGTGCCCGCGCGGGTCCGGCGCGCGATGGTCGCCGACCTCGACGCGTATCCGTTCCCGACCGACGCGCCGGTGCCCTACGCCGAGGCGGTGTTCGAGCGCGCCTCGGTCGAGATCGCGCGCGGCTGCACCGAGGGCTGTCGCTTCTGCCAGGCCGGCATGATCTACCGGCCGGTGCGCGAGCGCTCGCCGCAGGCGATCATCGATGCCGTTGTCGGCGGCGCCGCCAAGGCCGGCTACGACGAGACCGGCCTCACGTGCCTGTCGACCGCCGACTTCTCGAGCATCACGCCGCTGGTCAAGACGATCGCCGCCGAGCTGCGCAAGCGCAACGTGTCGATGTCGGTCGCGTCCCTGCGCGCGTACGGCCTCAACGACGATCTCCTCGACGAGCTGGCGCTGACGCGGATCTCGGGCCTGACCTTCGCGCCCGAGGCTGGCACCCAGCGCATGCGCGACGTCGTCAACAAGAACGTCACCGAGGCCCACATCGAGGACTCGACGCGCCGGGTGTTCCAGCGCGGCTGGCACCGCCTGAAGCTCTACTTCATGATCGGCCTGCCGACCGAGCAGGACGATGATGTCCGCGGCATCGTCGAGACCGGTCAGCGCATGCTGCGGGTCGGGCGCACGCTGGTCGGCAAGCAGTCCGAGGTCACGGTCTCGGTCAGCTCGCACGTGCCCAAGCCGCACACGCCGCTGCAGTGGTGCGCGCAGGACTCCGAGGACGAGATCAAGCGCAAGCAGGCGCTCCTGCGCCAGACCGCGCGCGAGCCCGGCCTGCGGCTCAAGCATCACCACAGCGGCATCTCGTGGATCGAGGGCCTCCTGGCCCGCGGCGATCGCCGGCTCGCGCCGGTGATCGAGCACGCGTGGCGCGCCGGCGCGCGCTTCGATGGCTGGGACGAGCTGTTCGACGCCGATCGCTGGCACGCGGCGATCGAGCACCACCTGATCGATCAGGCGGCCTACCTCGGGACCCGGCCGATCGCGGCGCGGCTGCCGTGGGATCACATCGACGTCGGCCTCGAGGACGGCTTCCTGCTGAGCGAGTACCGCAAGGCGCTCAAGGGCCGGGCCTCGCCGCCGTGCGGCAAGGTCGCCGGCCAGCTCATCCACCACACGAACCTCGAGGACGCGACCGCCGATCACAAGCGGCTGGTCTGCTACGACTGCGGCGTCGCGTGCGATCTGTCGACGATGCGCGAGGACCGGCTGGTCGCGCTGGCCAGCCTCGGCGCCAGGACCCGGCCGGCGGCGCACGGCTCGGCGGTGGTCGAGGGCGAGATGCTCGACGTCTCCGAGCGAGGCGGCGGCAGCCCGGCCGAGCGCAGCGGCGGCGGCGGCGAGCGCGGGGCAGGCGAGCGCGGGGCAGGGGCCTCGGTCGATCGCTCGCGCGACACCGCGCGGCGCGAGCGCGTGCGCCAGGCCGGCTTCCACAACGCCGGCGCGCCGTTCACCACGTACCGCCTGCGGCTCACCAAGATCGATCGCACCGCGTTCCTCGGTCACCTCGATCTCATGCGCCTGCTCGCGCGCACGCTGCGCCGCGCCGAGCTGCCGCTGGCGGTGACCCGCGGCTACTCGCCCAAGCCGCGCATGACCTTCTCGCCGGCCTTGTCGCTGGGCGTGCCCAGCCTCGGCGAGTACGTCGAGATGGACCTCGAGCACGGCGAGGGCCACGGCACGACCGAGGCGCTGTCGGCGGCCGAGGTCCAGGCCCGGCTGAGCGCGGTGTGCCCCGCGGGCATCGAGGTCGTGGCCTGCGAGATCATCCCGCCCGGCGCGCCCGGGCTCGGCAAGCTGATCACCGCCTCGGATCTCGCGATCCTGCCGGCGCCCGATGGCGTCACCTACGATCGCGCGCGCCTCGAGCGGATCGCGCGCGCGCTGCTCGCCAAGGACGAGGTGCTGATCGCGCGCGGCGATCGCACGATCGATGTCCGCGGCTTCATCGAGACCGTCGATGTCATCGACGGCGACGCCGCGACCAAGCTGCTCGCGGCGCTCGACTGGCCGACCGCGCCCGCGCTCCTGCGCGTGCGGG
>JAIOQA010000489.1 GCA_021413675.1 Deltaproteobacteria bacterium
GCGACGGCAAGATCGTCGCGCTCCACAACAGCTGGGACTCGACCACCGCCATGCGACATGCGGTCACGTGGGAGGCGATCGTGAAGTTCCTCGCGGATGCCGGCGTGAGGTAGCCCCGCCGGTGTATCGTCGGAGCGATGACGCGCTGGTCGTGCGCGAGGGCGCTCGTCGCGATGGTCGCGCTCGGGTCGAGCGCGCTGATGGGCGCGTGCTCGTCGCCGAGCTGCCTGGGCGGTGACTGCGCCGCGACCGCGCCCTGCGGCGCGCTGACGTTCTCGTGCGCCACGCCGAGCGTGTGGGCGGGCGCGGTCGCGGATGCGCCCGCTGGCCTCGATCTGCGCCACGCCCAGGGCGCCGCCGGCGACACGCTCCTCACCAACGGCGTGGTCACCGCGGTGTTCGGCGCGATCGATGCGCCGATCGATCTCGCGCCGACCGGCGGCAACCTGATCGACTTCGGGCCGAGCGGCGGCGACGACGATCTGACGATCCTCTACCAGCTCGCCGGCATCCTGCCCGACGACGCGTTCGCGTACCGCTCGCTGACCGTCGAGGATCACGCCCCCGACTACGTCGCGGTGGTCGTGCGCGGCGCGCTCGATGGCCGGCCCGATGTCGATGTCGTGACCCGCTGGGAGCTGCACGCCTGCGATCCGGGCCTGCGCGTGCGCACCGAGCTGTGGAATCGCTCGCCGGATCCGCACGCCTGGTTCGTCGCCGACGCCGCCCACTGGGGCAAGCGCCGGGTCGTGCCGTTCGCGCCGAAGCTCGGCCAGGGCTTCGCGCAGCCCGAGCTCGATCTGCTCGAGCTGTCGTCGGAGTGGTCGGACATGGACTACGCCGCAGGCGCGACCGCGGCGACCGGCGCGACCGCGTACGCGGATCTCGCCTGCTCGAGCGGCGGCCTCCACGGCGTCAACGATCTGGAGATCTCGGCGCTCGGCACCGACACCGCGATCGTGCGGCCGGGCGACACCGTCGTGTTCGAGCGGTTCGTGGTCGCCGCGCCGGCACAGACCGCGCTCGGCGCGGGCGGGGTCGCGAGCGCGGTCGGCCCGGCGCTGACCGCGCGCACGCAGATCTTCGGCGTCGAGTCGCCGGTGCCGGTGACCGGCGTGATCCGCGCCGGCGGCGCGCCGTTCGGCGGCGACGTGCGGCGCGCGTCGATCCTGATCGGCACCGAGGATCCGCGCGGGTTCACGCCGCTGACCTCGGTGATCGCCGGCGCCGATGGCGCGTTCACCGCGCAGGTGCCGTCGCGGCCCGGGCTCGCGTTCGAGGTGTGGAGCTTCGGTCGCGTGGTCGCGCGCGGCCTGGTGCCGAGCGATGGCGTGATCGGCGACGTCGTCGTCTCCGCACCCGCGACGCTGCAGGTCGCGGTCACCGATCAGGGCGGGCCGATCAGCGCGCTCGCGGTGCTGGTGCCCGCCGACGACGCGACCCGCGCGGCCACGACCGGCACGTATCACGGGCGCTTCGAGCCGTGCGCGCCGTGGCTCGGGCCGCCGACCGGCGCGTCGCCGGCGTGCGATCGCGCGCTCATCGACGCCGCCGGCTCGGAGCTCGAGGTGCCCGCCGGTCACTACATCGTCATCGCGACCGCGGGGCCGGCGCACACGCTCGCGAAGCAGGAGGTCACGCTGGTCGGCGGCGAGATCACCGCGATCGATCTGACGCTCGCGTCGCTCGACGTCGCGCCGGCGGGCTGGCTCGGCGCCGATCTGCACGTCCACGGTCGCGCCAGCTTCGACTCGGGGCTGCCCGACGACGATCGCGTGCGCTCGTTCGTGGCCCAGGGCGTCGACGTGATCGCCGCGACCGATCACGACTACGTCACCGACTACGCCGCGACCGTCGCGAGCCTCGGCGTCGGCGACCGGATCGCGGTGCTGGGCGGGCTCGAGACCACGCAGCTCATCCCGTGGCTCGACGTGCCCGGCGAGGACGTGCCGCGGGTCATCGGCCACTTCAACTTCTGGCCGATCACGCCGTCGCCGGCGTCGCCGCGCGGCGGCGCGCCCTGGGACGAGCGCATCGAGCCGGGCGAGCTGTTCGATCGCATGGCGCCGCTGGTCGGCGACGGCGGCCTCATGCAGATCAACCACCCGTGGGACGAGCCGACCTTCGGCCGCGACCTCGGCTACCTGCGCGCGATCAAGTTCGACCCGCGCGCGCCGATCCCCGCGACCGACGACGGCACCGCCAACGGCGCGCTGGTGCGCGCGCCCGCCGGCGGCCACCGCAACCTCGACTGGAACGCGTTCGAGGTGCAGAACGGCGCCGGCGCCGACGAGTACCTCAAGGCCCGCGGGCTGTGGTTCGCGCTGCTCTCGCAGGGGTATGTCGTGGCCGGTACCGGCAACAGCGACTCGCACGGCCTGCGCGACAACCAGCTGGGCTGGGCGCGCAACTGGGTCGATGCGGGGACGTCCGTCGTCGGCTTCGATCGCGATCGCTTCGACGCCGCGGTCCGCGACGGCCGCCTGGTCGCGGGCTCTGGCGTGGTGATCGCGGTGACGATCGGCCCGGCGAGCGGCGCGCGCCGCGGCCTCGGCTTCACGCCGGTCGTGCCGGCGAGCGGCGACGTCGTCGACATCGAGGTCCGCGCGGCGCCGTGGATCCCGGTCGACGAGGTCCGGGTCGTGACCTCGCGCGGCACGCGGGTGATCGCCAGCGGCGCGATGATCGCGCAGCCGCCGGATCCCTGGGGCGCGGGCGGCGTGGTGCGCTGGCACGGCCAGCTCGCGGCGAGCGAGCTGGTAGAGGGCGATGACTGGATCGTGATCGAGGCCGGGCTGCCGCTGCCGATCAGCGCGGATCTCGACGACGATGGCGTGCCCGACACCACCGACAACAACGGCGATGGCGTGGTCGATCGCGCCGACGTCGAGCCCGACGAGGACACCGGCCCGGTCGCGAACCCGCCGGATCCGATCGATCCCGCGGATCGGCGCTGGCCGATGACCCGCGCGGTGCCGCTGTCGTGGCCGATCGGCTTCACGAGCCCGCTCTTGATCGACGTCGATGGCGATGGCTGGACGCCGCCGGGGCTGCGATGAGGATCGCGATCGCGTCGCTGGTGATCGCGCTCGGGTCGGCGGCCCACGCCGGCCCGTGCGACGACGCGCTGGTCGAGCCACTCGGGCTCGGCGTGCGCGACGCGCGCTTCGATCGCGGGATCTCGCCGTGCGTGCGCGACGAGCTGGGCGCGAGCGTCGACGGCGGCGCGACGATCGACACGCCGGGCTTCTACGGCACGCTCGCCGGCGCGCTGCGCCTCGACGGCCGTATCGCGCTCGATCTGCGCATCGAGCTCGGCGTCGCGGCGCGCGTCCTCGACGCGACGTTCGTGCAGACCGCGGTCATCAAGGTGACCGAGCTCGGCTACGGCCCGCTCGAGGCCCACGTCAGCTACGGCGACGACGCGAGTTTCCGCGGCCGGCCGCTGCGCTGGGCCGCGATCGCGCTGGTCGACGTGCCGTGGACCCAGGAGAGCCAGGCCACGCGCTCGGGCGGCGCGCAGCTCGCGCTGGCCGCGACCTGGGCGCTGTCGCCGCGCTGGACGATCGCGGCGCGGGTCGCGGGCCTCGGCTGGTACGCCAGCTCGCTCGCGGGCGTGACCGGGCGCGCCGCGGGGGCGCTCGACGGCGAGGCGATCGTGCGGGCCGCGCGCCGCGTGGCGCTCGGCCTCGGCATCGACGCGCAGGCCGGGTGGTACGGCGCCGGGCTCGATCACGTGCTGGTGCGGATCGGCGCGCGGGTCCGGGTCGCGGCGCGGTGGCGGCTCGAGCTGATCGCGGGCGCGCCGATCGCCGGCGCCGAGCGCGCCGACGTGACGTTCACGCTCGGCGTGCGGCGCGGGCGCTGAGGCGCGGGCGCCTGGTGACGGGGGCGCAACGCTTTCGTGGCGCGACGATCGTCACGGGTGCGTACATGGACGCCGCGCCACCATCGGGTGCAGACTGAGATCGCGGGACAGGTTCCCGGAGGCGCACGCGAGCCATGGATCCCTGGGACGTACTCGGCGAAGCGATCCAGACCGCGTTTCCGCGGGGCCGCGATCTGTTGCCCCGCGCGCTGGTCTACGGCGACGACGCCGCGGCGCAGCTGCCGGCGCTGCTCGCCTACGAGGCCGCGCGCCGCGAGGTGCTGGTGCTCGCCGACGTGCGCACGCGCGCGGTCGGTGACGCGGTGGTGCAGGCGCTCCACGCCGACGGCTGGATCGTCCACGAGCGCATCGTCGCCGACGGCGCCGACGGCGCCTCGCCGCACTGCGACGACGCGACCAAGACCGCGCTCGCGATCGATCTGCCGCCCGCCGCGATCATCCTCGCGATCGGCGCGGGCGTGATCAACGATCTCGCCAAGTGGATCTCCGCCGAGGCCGGGCTGCCCTATGCGGTGTTCGCGACCGCGGCCTCGATGAACGGCTACGCCGCCGCCAACGTCGCGCCGACGATCCGCGGCGTGAAGTCGCTGTTCCGCGCGCGCTCGCCGCGGGTGATCGCCGCCGATCCGCGGGTGCTGCGCGACGCGCCGGCGCGCATGACGATGGCCGGGCTCGGCGACGTGATCGCCAAGCCCGTGTCGACGGGCGACTGGGTGATGAACCACCGGCTGTTCGGCGAGCCGTACACCGACGCGGTCGCCGGCATCATCAACCGCGTCGAGTCGGCGTACCTCGATCACCCCGCCGAGCTGGCGCAGGGCGATCCGGCGGCGGTGCGCGGCCTGTTCGAGGCGCTGGTGTTCTCGGGCTGCGCGATGACCTTGCAGGGCTCCAGCCTGCCGGCCTCGGGCGGCGAGCACCTGGTCAGCCACACCCTCGACATGATGAGCCACGTCGACGGCGTCCCGCACGACCTCCACGGCCGGCAGGTCGGCGTGTCGACGATCCTGGTCGCGGCGATGTACGAGCGCGCGCTGGCGATCGAGGCGCCGGTGTTCCGCGCGGCGTGCGCACCCTACGACGCGGCGTTCTGGGGCCACCTCGCCGGCAGCGTGAAGGTCGAGCACGACAAGAAGGTGATGAGCTCGCAGAAGGCCCAGCAGCTGCTGGCCGAGCCCGGCCGCTGGGACGCGCTGCGCGCCGAGCTCGGGGCGATCCTGCCGCCGCCGGAGCGGATCAAGGACTGCCTGCGCGCCGCGGGCGCGGCCCATCGCATCGCCGACCTCGGCATCACCCGCGAGCGCTACCTGACCGCGCTCACCCACTGCGGCGCGATCCGCGGCCGCTTCACCTCGATCGATCTGGCGTGGGCGCTGGGCATCCTGCCGGATGCGGGGCCCGAGCTCGTCGACCGCTGGCTCATCGACTGACCTGTCTGGAGACCCGATGGACTTCGTCTTCATGCTCACGCGCGACGATCAGACCGTCGAGGATTGCCTCGAGGTCTACGACGCCATCCGGCCGCTCGGCATCACCCACGTCGGCTGCAAGGACGTGGGCGTGCCGCCCGCGGTGCTCGGCGAGCTGTTCCGCCGCATCCGCGCCGACGGCGCGACCAGCTACCTCGAGGTCGTGAGCACGACGCCCGAGGCCTGCCTGCGCTCGGCGACGGTCGCGCGCGACCTCGGCGTCGATCGGCTGCTCGGCGGCACCGCGGTCGAGGAGATCCTCGCGATCCTGAAGGGCACCGCGGTGCGCTACTTCCCGTTCCCGGGAAAACCGGTTGGTCATCCAACCAAGCTCGGCGGCACGCCCGAGCAGGTCGCCGCCGACTGCCGGCGGTTCGAGGCGCTCGGCTGCGCGGGCGTGGATCTGCTCGCGTATCGCGCGACCGAGGCCGACCCGCTGGCCCTGGTGCGGGCAGCGCGCGAGGCGCTGTCGGGCTACCTGCTGGTCGCTGGCAGCGTCGGAGATGCGGCGCGGATCCAGGCGCTGGCCGCGGCCGGGGCCGACGCGTTCACGATCGGCTCGGCGGCGTTCGATGGCTCGTTCGCCCCGCGGCAGGGGCTGCTGGTGTCGCAGCTGAAGGCGATCCTGGCCGCGATGGCGTAGCGGCGCGCAACCGAAGTCGCGGTGCGCACGCCAGATTCTCGCGGTTCAGCCCGAACCCCGGTACCCTGAGTACGTACCTTTGCGCGTCTCATCGAATCATCTCCAGGGTTCCCTCACCGACACCTCGCTCGAGCGCCTGCTCGCGGCGTGTCGACGCCACCTGATCACCGGCGTCATCCGCCTCACCGACGGGCGGCGCACCGGCTTGCTCGAGCTGCGCGCTGGCGTGGTCGACCGCGCCGAGCTGAACGGCAAGGCCTCGCCGATCGCGATCGACGAGCTGCACCTGTTCAAGGGCGACTACGAGCTCGAGCAGCAGCTGCCCGACCTGACCGGCGAGCTCGGTGGCAGCGCGATGGCCGAGGGCGAGGTCGCCGGCGTGCCGCTGGTCGCGTTGATGCGCCACTGCGAGAACCACGCGCTGACCTGCACGGTCACGGTGATCTCCGGCGGGAACGAGATCGACATCGAGTACCGCGCGGGCGACGTGCGGCGTGTGCTGCGCAACGGTACGCCCGACGAGGACGCGATCATCGACGCGACCCGCTGGACCGACGCGCGCTTCCGCGTGTCGTCGGCGCCGCTCGAGATGGATGTCGAGGGCTGGCCGGTGGTGCGCGCGGCGACGAACCCGTTCGCGTTCGCCGAGCACAACCCGTCGGTCGCGACGCCGCGGGCGCCAGAGGTCGCGGACGAGAACGCCGCGACGGTCGCGGAGAAGCTGGCGGAGGCGGCGAAGCAGCTCGAGGCGGCGAAGCTGGCGAAGGCAGCGGCGGAGGCGGCGGCGAAGGCGAAGGCCGAGGCGGACGCGAAGGCGGCGGCGGAGGCCGCGGCGAAGGCGAAGGCCGAGGCGGACGCGAAGGCAGCGGCGGAGGCCGCGGCGAAGGCGAAGGCCGAGGCGGACGCGAGGGCAGCGGCGGAGGCCGCGGCGAAGGCGAAGGCCGAGGCGGACGCGAAGGCGGCGGCGGAGGCGGCGGCGAAGGCGAAGGCCGAGGCGGACGCCAAGGCGAAGGCCGAGAAGGCCAAGGCGGAGGCCGCAGCGAAGGCGAAGGCCGAAGCAGAGGCGAAGGCGAAGGCCGAGGCAGCTGCCGTTGCGAAGGCCGCGGCGGACGCGCGCGCGAAGGCGGAAGCCGAGGCGAAGGCGAAGGCGGCGGCGGAGGCCAAGGCGAAGGCCGAGAAGGCGAAGGCCGAGGCGGACGCGAAGGCGGCAGCGGAGGCGACGGCGAAGGCGAAGGCCGAGGCAGACGCGAAGGCGGCAGCGGAGGCGGCGGCGAAGGCGAAGGCCGAGGCGGACGCGAAGGCGAAGGCCGAGGCGGACGCGAAGGCCGCGGCAGACGCGAAGGCCGAGGCGGATGCGAAGGCAGCCGCGCCGCAGGACGACGCCGACGACAGCGACGGTGACGACGACAGCGACAGCGACGGCGACGACGAGGGCGACGACGAGACCAGCGGCGACGCCGAGATCTCGACGTCCACCGATGCCTCGGGCACCGAGGCTGGGGCCTCGGGCGAGTCTCCCGTCCAGCGCGCGAGTCAGTCTGCGAGCCAGGCCAAGCGACCGGGGGCGGGCAAGCGCGCGCGCACCGGGGGCCGTCGCGGCAAGAAGAAGAAGAAGGCCGGCGAGCGGAAGTCGCAGGCCCGGGCCGCGGTCGCCGCACCGGCGAAGGTCACCGAGAAGGTCGCGACGCAGAAGGCCGAGAAGCCCGCCGCGGAGAAGGCCGCGCCGCAGAAGACGGCCGAGAAGCCCGCCGCCGAGAAGGCCGCGCCGGCGAAGGCCGCGTCGCGCGCCTCGACGTCGAAGCCCGTGTCGAAGGAGCTCGGCGTCGTCGGGCCGCCGCCGCCGAGCCGGCTGTGGATCGTCGTGCTGGTGGTGCTCGTGATCGGCACGATCACCGCGCTCGTTCTGATGCGCTGAGGCGACGAAGTCGCCGGCTCAGCAACTGGCGCTTCGCGCTTGGATGAGATCGGGTCGCGCGTCCTCGCGCGGGGCGATCGATCGAACAAGCGCCTGGAAGCGAACGCTTCACAGGCGCCGATCACGCGCAGGGTGATCTCCGGCACGAGCGCCGACGTTTGCCGCCCGGAACGGCGCGTCTCGTGCGACTAACCGACATGGCGCTCTCGCGATCGCGGTCTGCCGCTGGCCTTCTGGTGCTCGCCGCGTGCGGCAGCGGTGATGGCCCCGGCGGGTTCGACACCGTGAGCCTCGACGAGGGCGCCTTCCGCGCCGCGCCCGAGAGCTGCCCACCGGCCGATCCGGTCCCGCCGTCCCAGACGATCGCGCGGCGCGCCGTGCACCCGCGCGCTGCGCTGCGCGCGCCGGCCAGCGCCGCGCCCGCCGAGGCCGCCGCGCTGTACCTCCGCGATGCCGGCACCGCGCTCGCCGCGCCGCTGCACCTGCAGGCGGTCCACGATCGCGACGGCGTCCGGGTCGTGAAGTACCGGCAGCAGATCGATGGCGTCGATGTCTTCCGGCGCGAGGTCAACGTGGTCATGAGCCGCGACAACGCGCTGGTCGCGGTGCTGGGCGCGCCGACCGCGTCCGCGCCCGTCGCAGCGGCGCGCGCGGCGAACGACCCCGACGGCGATGCGCGCCGCGCGATCAGCGCCGCGGCCCGCGACCTCGGCATCAGCCTCCCGGCGACCGCGCTCGCGTCGACGGCGACGCGCGGTCCCGATCGCCGCTACCAGCCGCCGCGGGGCAACGCGATCACGTTCGCGCGCGCGCGACCGACGTGGTTCGACACCGGCCGCGCGCTCGTCGCCGCGTCGTACGTCGAGCTGCGCGGCCAGCGCGCGGGCGCGCCGCTCCTGCGCAGCGCGGTCGTCGACGCGCGCGGCGCGATCCTGTTCCGCAACGACAAGGTCACCCACGCCACGCCCTACGCGTTCCGGGTCTACGGCGACGCGACCACCGGCGTCCCGGCGATCACGCCGTTCTGCGGCCAGGGCTTCCCGCACCCGACCGGCACCACCGACGGGTACGTGCCGCCGGCGATCTGCCCGCAGCAGCTGGTGTCGTCGTCCCCGGTCGGCGATCCGTGGCTACCCGACGGCGCGACCGAGACCCACGGCAACAACGTCGACGCGTACTTCCACTTCCTCTACGACACCGTCGGCAACCCCACGCCCGACGGCTTCATGTCGGCCGCAGGCGACTTCCGCGCGCACACCACCGCCGCAAACACCTTCGACCATCCGTACGATCACGCGGCGGCGCCCGACGACTACTTCGAGCAGGACCCCGGCATGGTCGATCCGACCAGCCCGCAGCCGAACGCGAAGATCGTGCAGGCGTTCTACGTCGCGAACTACCTGCACGACCTGACCTATCCCCACGGCTACGACGAGGCCTCGGGCAACAGCCAGGACGACAACTTCGGGCGCGGCGGCCTCGGCGGCGATGCGCTGCAGGTCTACGCTGGCGCGCTCGACACGTACACGTACCCGCTCGCCGATGGCGTGCCGCCGATGGTGGTGATGGGCCGCAACTACCGCTCGCGGCTCCACCGCGACGGCACGCTCGATCTGACCGTGTTCGCGCACGAGTGGGCGCACGTCGTCGAGTTCCGGCTGATCGGGGACACCGAGGGCCTCAACACCTCGCAGGCGCGCTCGCTCGCCGAGGGCTGGTCGGACTTCTTCGGCCTGCTGGTCTCGACGCGCGCGGATCAGGCGACCGCCGCGAGCAACCCGGGCTGGACCGGCACCTTCGCCACCGGCGCGTACTTCAACCAGCTGTACTGCGACAACCGCCCGGCGCCGGTCGGCACGCCCTGCGACGACGCGCCCGATCAGAGCTACTTCTTCGGCGTGCGGCGCTATCCGTACACCGTGGACCTGGCGAAGAGCCCGCTCACGTTCCGGTGGATCGCCAACGGCGTGCCGCTGCCCGACGGCATCCCGACGCGGTTCTGGAAGGGCCGCATCGAGAACGCCGAGTGGCACAGCGCGGGCGAGCTCTGGGCGAGCGCGCTGTGGGGCGCGTACCGCGGGCTGCTCGTCGATGGTCGCTACGACTTCGCCCAGGCCCAGGGCAAGATGATCGGTTACCTGATCGCCGGCATGAAGGCGACGCCGATCGATCCGACGTTCCTCGACGCGCGCGATGCGCTGTTCGCGGTGGTCAAGGCCGCCGATCCCGCCGACTACGCGATCTTCAAGGCGGCGTTCGCGGCGCGCGGCATGGGCGCGGGCGCGGTCGCGCCGGCGAAGTCGTCCGACAACTTCAAGGGCGCGGTCGAGAGCACCGCGGTCGATGGCCCCGGCCTCGCGCTGATCGACGCGTCGCTGTCCGATGCCGACACCGGCGATCGCGACGGCATCCTCGATCCGGGCGAGACCGGCGCGCTGACGCTGGTCGTGCGCAACAGCGGCTACGTGCCGCTCCACGCGCTCTCCGTCGAGGTTCACGCGGTCGACGGCGACGCCACCGTCGGCGCGGCGGTGACCGGGCAGAGCGCACTGCCCGGCGAGGACCTGACTCTCCCGGTGTCGATCGCGCTGCACGGCGCCGATCCGTATCAGCGGATCGCCTTCGACGTGACGATCGCCGACGCCGACGCGGGTATCGCGCCGGTCACGACCCGGGTCGCGTACCGCGTGAACCACGACACCACCGCGGTCGCGGTCGACGGCGCCGACAACCCGGTCAGCCAGCGCGGCTGGTACCAGGATCGCTACCTCCCGTACCAGGAGACCGAGTGGGCGCGCGTCGATCACGGCGGCGATCCGGCCTACGAGATCGCCGGCACGCGGCTGCCGCGCTCGTCGGCGCTGCGCTCGCCGTGCTTCCAGGTCGCGACCGATCGCGATCTGATCGTGCGCTTCGCCTCGGGCCACAGCGAGAACGGCGATGGCGGCCTGGTCGGCGAGGTCCAGGTCGGCGCGGGCGGGCTCGATGCGCCATGGCAGACGATCTACACGGTCCCTGCCGAGGGCGCGGTCACGACGCTCGCGCCGGTGGAGGTCAACCTCGGCCGTGATCACGCCGGGCAGTGGCTGCAGCTGCAGCTGCGCGCCGACGTGCCCGCGGCGAGCGGCGCCGCGGTGCCGCGCTGGACCGTCGACGACGTCGCGATCGACGGCGCGGTCGCCGGGCCGTTCCACACGATCGCGCCCGACGGCACTGGCGCGCCCTGAGATCGCTACCAGGCGACGGGCGCGTAGTTCTTCAGCAGCTTGCCGTGGATCTGCACGCCGGTGGCGACGCCGGTGAAGATCGGATCGCACGCGCGGCTGGCCGCGTCGATGACGTCGATCGGCAGCGCGAAGCCCTGGGCCTGCATCGCGGCGATCACCGGCGCGGGCTCGCCGCTCGAGAACCAGCCGACGTCGACGCTGTTCATGTAGATGCGGTCGCGCGCGTAGTCGTCGGCGGCGCTGCGCGTGAGCATGTTGAGCGCGGCCTTGGCCATGTCGAGGTGGGGATGGCGGCCGCTCTTCTGCGCGCGGGCGAACTGGCCCTCGACCGCGGTCACGTTGACGACCCACTTGTCGGCGAGCGGGTCGCGGTTCATGAGCGCGCGCAGCCGGCCGGTGAGGATGAACGGCGCCGCGGCGTTGACCAGCAAGGTCTCGAGGCACTCGGCCGACGCGACCGCGCCGAGGCCGAGAGTCCAGGTGTTGTGATCGCGGAGGTCGAGCGCGTCGGCGCTGGTGCCGGGCAGCGCGCGCGCGTCCTCGGGCAGCACCTGGGCCTGCGACATGCGCGCGGCCAGGCCGGGCGGGGCATCGGACGACATCGCGGTGTCGCTCGCGAGCAGCGGGCGCAGCGCCACGGGCACCTCGGACGCGCACTCGCCGGCGACGAGGTGCGCGTAGAACGGCGCGGGTCGGCGCACCGTCTGGGCCGCGTTGTTGATCAGGATGTGCAGCGCGTGGAACGAGCGCGCGAGGTGATCGGCGAAGGCCTCGACCCAGCCCGCGGCGCGGAAGTCGAGGCCGTGCAGGTGTAGGCGATCGCGCCAGGTCGTGAAGTCGGGCTCGGTGGCGAAGCGCGCCGCGGCGTCGCGCGGGAAGCGGGTCGTGCCGATGACGGTCGCGCCGGCGCGGAGGAGCTTGAGCGCGATCGCGTGACCGCTGGTGACGCGCGCGCCGGTGACCAGCGCGATCTTGCCGCGCAGATCGGCGGTCTGCGTACGCTTGGCGTAGTGCACGGGCGCGCACGTCGGGCACAGGCTGTCG